>CAZURL010000039.1:0-14973 GCA_964623005.1 uncultured Spirochaetaceae bacterium | reverse complement strand
TAGCAGAGACAGTCGAAGAGGTAGAAAAGCTCAAGGAGACATATGAAAGAACCAAGGCAATCTACGAAAAGCGGAGACTGATCGCAAACAAAGCCCGTAGAGGTCTTTCGCAAGTTGCGATATCAGAGCTGTTGAATATACCGCGCTCCACAGTCTCGAATGATATATCTTGGGTGAAAAGTACGCTTGAGCGCATTTGAATCTATCGCTATATTCGATTTATGGAGATCTACTTCGCATCGAATAATGAACATAAGAGAATTGAGATGGCAAGGCTTCTTGAAGGCTATACCTTGATTCTGCCGAAGGAAAGAGGCATCGCCTTTGCCCCTGAGGAGACCGGAAGCACATATGTCGAAAACGCGATCATCAAAGCAGAAGCGCTATACAGCATTGTCCATGCGCCTGTCATCGCAGATGATTCAGGGTTGGAAGTCCTCGCGCTAGAGAGACAGCCGGGTGTGCATACAGCCCGTTATGGAGATGATGAGAGTGACCATGAGTTATCGGCAAAAGAACGCTATATGTTTCTTCTTCGCAATATGGAAGGAAAGAGTGATAGACGCGCTTCCTTTATTACGGCACTCGTACTCATACTAAGCGATACAAGACGATATATTATACAGGAAAGCTGCGATGGAAGAATTGCCGAAGCACCGTCAGGCACCTCAGGCTTCGGCTATGACCCTGTTTTCTGGATTGATGAAGCTGGATGCATTGCGGCAGAGCTTTCTGAGGGAGAAAAGGATAAATACTCGCACCGCGGCAAAGCGGCAAGACTTATAAAGTCACTTCTCGATAAGGAGGAAGGAAAATGATGGAAAGAAAGGAACAGAGGATAGAAGATACTTGGGATCTGTCGCTGCTTTCAAAGAATGGAAAAGCTTGGGATAGAGATATGAAGAAGCTTCAGAAAGCATATAAGAAAGTCTCGTCCTTCAAAGGTACGATCACAAGCTCTGATAGACTCTACGAAGCGCTTGAATACCTGAAAGAAACGCTGATGCTATCCGAAAGGATTGGAAGCTGGGCCTATCTTTCATATGAAGCAGATGGTACAGATAGCGATGTACGGATGAGGCTGGGAACGTATCAGGCAGCCGCAGCATCCTTCTCCGAAGCAATGGCTTTCTTCCTTCCGGAACTGCTGGGAATCGATGAGAAAGAGATAAAAAAATGGCTTCGGGAACCAAGATTCCGGGAATATAGGGTATGGGTAAAGAAACAGCTTAGGGAGAAAGCCCATATACTCAGCGAAAAGGAAGAGAGGTTGATGAGTCTCTTCTCACCTGTCTCCGGAGGCGCGGAGAAAGCTTTCATGGATCTGAATAATATCGAACTCGGATTCGGCGAGGTCAATGGAGAAAAGATTACACATGGCAATTACTCCAAATTCCTCAAAGATACTGACGAGAATGTCAGGAAAAGCGCATACCTCAATTACTACAAAGCCTATGATGATCATAAACATACGATTGCGGATCTCTACATCGCCTCTGTCAATGAGGACATCTTCACATCGAAGGCAAGGCACTTCAAGTCCTCTCTCGATGCAGCGTTATTTCCCGATGCAATACCAAGAAGCGTCTATACTTCTCTAATCGAGTCTGTGCATGAAGCCTTTCCGATACTCCACGAATATTACAACGTAAAAGCAAAGGTACTTGGAAAGGACACGCTCAAGCATTGGGACTGCTATATGCCGATGGTAGAGGGCTTTGAGAGCCATCATACCTATGATGAAGCTGTCTCGATAATCTCCGAAGCTGTCAAACCGCTTGGAGAGGAGTACAGGAATACGCTTATAAATGGACTTACGAAAGATCGATGGGTCGACAGATACGAGAATAAGGGAAAGCGAAGCGGCGCTTTCTCAGCAGGAAGTTATTCAGGGAATCCATACATCCTTACAAACTTCGAAGAAGCAGATCTGAATTCTGTCTTTACGCTCATCCATGAAGGTGGGCATTCAATGCACTCCTGGTACTCTGTGCACAACAATCCATTCATGAGCTACGACTACTCGATCTTCGAAGCCGAGACAGCCTCTACGTTCAACGAGAATCTTCTCTCGCACTACCTTAGAGGCCATGCTTCCTCTGTAGAGGAAGAAGCATATATTATCGGGAAGAATCTTGATGATATCGTTGCAACACTATTCAGACAGACAATGTTTGCCGAGTTCGAGCTTCTTATCCACGAAAGAGCAGAAAGAAATGAAGCGTTGACGCTTGAGGTTCTTCGAGAAACCTATGGAGATCTACAGAAAGCATATTTCGGAGATAATATGGAATTTGAGGAGGTATCGAATCTCGAATGCCTGAGAATACCGCACTTCTACACCGCTTTCTATTGTTATAAGTACGCAACAGGCATCTCCGCATCTATTGCGCTTTCTGAAAAAGTGCTCAATGGTGGAGAGAAAGAGCGGACAGCTTACCTTTCATTCCTGAAAAGCGGCGGATCAAGAATGCCTATAGATTCTCTCAGGCTTGCAGGAGTGGACATGGCGACAAGAGAACCTGTGAAGAAAGCGACAGAGTACTTCAATACTCTCCTTAACAGATTTAAGGAGCTTAGGGGACTATAAGGGGATAGACCGCGGCTATATAGTCATTCTGGAAGACTAACGAGAGAGCGGCGCCTGTATCGAGCGACATAACATCTACAGCGCTGTTCTCTTCCATCCCTGCAATCACATTGGAAAGAGGAAGCAGATTGGAAAGAAGCTCTGAATATGCCTCTCCGAAAAACAGAGGATTCTCCGTATATGTCTCTAGCCACTCTTCGGTATAGTCGGATGTTACCGCCTGTAGCGCTTTTTCCGTAATAGATCCCTCTTCTACTTTTATCTGTACGTTACCGATTACAGATGATCTGGGGGCAATGGAAAAAAGCGGTAGCGGCATGAGCAGAAGCGTAAACAAGAGAAGCCTTTTCAACATGTGATGAATTATAGTTGGAGAGAGAAAATTATGCTATCTTCTTAATCGATGAGAAGAGAGAAAGCGCTAGCTATACTGAATGAAGGTTTTACGCACTCTGTCAAAGACCCGCTCTGGGGGAATATTCCATTTACAGCTTCGCTGAAAGCGCTTCTTGAAACATCCTCTGTAGAGAAGCTTTCAAGGATAAAGCAGAATGGGCCGGCGTATCATATATATCCTGGAGCGGTGCACACGAGGCTCAATCATTCAATCGGCGTATATAATGTAGGCAGAGAGATGCTGCTGTCGCTTTCTCGCAAGTGCAGTGAACTCCCCTTCACAGAGAACGGTATAATGAGTTTTCTTGCAGCCTGCCTGCTTCATGATATAGGGCATTTTCCATATGCGCATTCGCTGAAAGAACTTTCGATGATGGAACATGAGGAGATTGCACGCCATCTAATTGAGGAAGACGAAGAACTCAGACGCGCAGTGCTTGCACTTGGAGCAGAGCCTCAGATGACAGCGCTTATCATAGATAAGGATGCAAAGACGGATAATAAAGAGACAGCGCTCTATCGTGAGATACTTTCAGGCACGCTCGATCCCGATAAGCTCGACTATCTCTCTCGCGATGCATTCTTTGCAGGTATTCCCTATGGCCGTCAGGATACAGACTACATCATCACCTCCCTGATGCTCACCGAGTCGGGCATTGCGCTTGAAAGAAGCGCGATAAGCTCAGTCGAGCAAGTTCTTTTCTCTAAATACATGATGTATAGAAATCTTTACTGGCATAAGGGCGTGAGAAGCGCTACGGCTATGATAAAGAAAGCGATCCTTACGGCACTGAGGGAGAATGTAATAAGCTTTGACGATCTTTACCTCAAAGATGATTATGAGTTCTATGCGCTTCAGAAACGCTTCTCTTCATATGAGCCATTTGAACTGATACAGAGCGTTGAGCATGGAAAGATCCTAGAAAGAAAGAGCGAGATTGCATTCAAAGAAGGACTCTTGATAGAAGAAGCTGAGAGCATCCATGAGAGATATAAGGCGGAAAGGATCATGTACTCTGAACTGAGGAAGAAATATCCTAGCCTCAAAGAGCATGAAGTCATTATAGATATACCAGAGCCAATCAGCTTCGAGAGTGATATCAAGATAGTGAATGAGGATGGATCGCTCTCTGATGCGGAGAGCGTCGGCATGATATTCCAGAAAGCAGGGAGGCTTTTTGGCGAAAGTCTCAGAAAAGCAGCGTTATATCTTCCTCCATATGTCAGCGAGAGCGACGGAGAGGATGCGTTCAGGATGGTAATACGAGATGGAGAATAAGATTTCATACAAAGCGCTCATCGATGGGGATATCCCACCATGGGTGATGCGGTTTATAAAGGGTGTCGGAAAAGCGATAAACGACTACAGGATGATACAGGGCGGCGATAAGGTACTCCTTGCAGCCTCGGGAGGGAAGGACTCCCTTGCACTTGCGCTTGCGCTTTCGATTCGCCGACGCTGGCTCCCTGTGGATTATACAGTAAAGGCTGTTATGATCGATTGGAAGGAGCATCCGATTCCCGATGAATACCATGATCTGCTTGAAAGGTACTTCAAAGCATTGGATATTGATTTCGCGATATTCAACGAAGAGCAATACCCTGCTTCATTCAAAGGCGATTTCAATTGCTATCTCTGCGCAAGGAACAGAAGAAGAATACTCTTCGAGCAAGCGGAGAAGGATGGGATATCGCTGATTGCAATGGGCCACCATTTAGATGATCTGGCGGAAACAACGATGATGAACCTTTGCTTCCGTGCCGATTTTGCCACAATGAAACCTGTCCAGCCATTCTTTGAGGGGAAGATGCATATAATAAGGCCTCTCATAGAGACAAAGGAGAGTGTGATACGGAGACTGGCAGATTGTTATGACATGCCGGTTGTCAAACCGATATGCCCATATGATCAAACCAATGTAAGAGCTAGACTTAAGCCTATTATCACAGAATTATCACACATAGATAAGCTTACAAGAGAGCATATTTACAACGCGCATGATTTCTCAGATTGCGTCCTTCCGGAAAAAGATAAATCACTTTATTCACTCAGAAAGAATTAAATGTGGAGCTTTCCTCTTTACCTGTGTTAAACTGTAGACGTTATGGGCTTATAGGCCCAGAGGGTGGTTATGAAAAAATTCCTTTCGATAATCCTAATGTTGCTGGCAATGGCACTGCTTATCGCTGACTCGCCTTCTCTGAGAATATATGAAGGAAATATAGACGACATAGAGCTATATGACCCAGAGGGCTATCCTTTAGATGTTTTGTCAGATATCAACGATAGCGGTTTTGTTATTCGCACAAATGGAGAAACTGAAGCATTTTCATCTCCATTCGGCGATGTTTATCTAAGTGGAGATTCCGTTCTCGCCGTGACAGGCTTCACAACTGATGATCCAACGCTTTATCTGATGTACGGTAAGGCAAACATCGTCTTAAGAGGGAATCTACCGCTTACTATCTACTCTCCTACCACCCGTACTTTGCTTACAGGAAGTGGTGAGTATTCATTTAGCTCGACAGATGACGAGGAAGCTTTCAGGAACTTCTCTTCTGAGCCTGTCACTACTTACGATGCGCTGAGAGCAAGAGAGGTTGTTGTAAATCCTTTAGAAGAAATGATCTTCGCAACAGGAAAGACCGCAAGGGTATCGCAGGAAAGCTACTATACCAACTCCGTCCTGATCGATCAGTTGGTCTATGATCCTGTCCCTGAGAAAGAAGAAGCTGCGGACGTCGCGATTCTTCTTCCTATAGTTATCGAAGAAGAAATCCCAACTATCCTTACATATGATTTCCAGAATTATCCTTTGACAATGGAAATCTATAGCACCTATGCTGACATCTCATATCCATCATTCATCACCGATGATGAAGTGAAAGCATTCTTTGCATATGAAAGCGCCCTTAGAAGCGAAGAACTCAAAGGCGTCACATATGCATTCACAGAGGATGGTGTCCGCATTACATTCCCTGCAAATATCACGGGAGAAGATGCTAGAGCCTACTCACCTGTGCTTTTTGCAGATTTCATCAACTATCTTGAGAGCCTTAATGCAGAAGAGGAAGAAGTTGCAGAACCTGTTGCAGCTGAAGAAGAGCCTGTTATCGAACCGATATTCCTCTCCTACTCTTATAAAGACTACGTCATCACGATGGCAATCTATGAAGATTATGCTGATGTTACCTATCCATCGTCCGTGACCTTCAGCGATATCAGGGCATTCTTTGCCTATGAAAGAGAGCTCCGACCTACAGAGCTTGCTGACGCGACATATATCTTCACAGAAGACGGTGTACGCATCTACTTCCCAGAAAACATTACACAGGATGACGTTGTAAGATTTGCACCTGTTCTCTTTAGAGATCTTGTCGCTTATCTTGATGCGCTCTTCTATGTGCCACCTGTAATGATTCCTTCAACTCCTGTATTCAATGGAGAACCTACGACAATACTGGTGGGCGAACCTTCACAGCCAGTTCTCATAGCGCCAAAGGCATCACTCAATACGCCAAGCGCACCAATACTTACCAGCAGCACACATGTTCTTGAATATGTGCCGTCTGCAACAACGGCCTCATCGCTTACGGAAGAGAAAGAGGCTATCGCATCCTTCACGCTTTTGTTCGGCACACGCTTTAGCTGGGACTGGAATAATAGCGGGACAAATGGAGAGCCGGTTATCTTCCTGACGCCTATCATCAAACTTGGCCGTGGTGATTGGCAGATTGGACTCAGAGCGCCATTCCAGCTTTCAGTCCAGAGCGGTTCGCTCCGCCTTGTTGGATTCGGAGGTCGTCCGATTTGGGACTTCGGAACGAACGATACAAATACAGGCGTCATAATCTACAAGGCAATTGCTGATTCAATGGTATTGATCGACCATCTGTATCTCGGAAATGCTGATACATCCATTGCCTATCTGAGAATGGAACGCGATTACGTACGTTACAGTACAATCTTCACTAACTTCAAATATGAAGATGGACTTTCTGTAAGACTCGGCTTCAACCTCTCGAATTTCGCACTGGGAATCTTTGTCGATAACGCAGAAGCTCCACGTATCGGAGAGTTACAGCTTGCGTTCTATCCAGCTAAGTTCGGTGGATTCTCGATTAATATCAACACTTCGATGGAAATGCTCTTCACGGATATAGAGAACTACTTCATGGTATTCTTCCCAGAGCTACGGTTTGAAATCCCGATTACAAGCCATTTCAAGCTCTCGCTCTTTGCGATGGGAACAGTCTATACAGAAATTGAAAATGCTCTGGTGAAGACTAACCAGTTCTTCTATAACTTCAATACCGATACAGTGCTTCCATTCCTTGCTGGCGGTCAGATTGAACTCATGTTCTCACACTTCAAGATGTCACTTGAAGGTGGATATAGAAAAGGTCCTCTTTCGATTGAATACTATAACGAGTTCACTGCGGCAGAGAATCCTGTACGTACGGACTTCGAAAGTAAAGATACCGCATTCTATGCAAGTGCTTCGTTCGGTCTGTACTTCAAGTTCTTCTCGATTGAACTTGGATACACTGTCGACGATATCATGGGTTTTGAAACTTACGAGCCACAGGATATTGCAAGAGTGAAGATTACTGGCCACACAAACAAGCTCTTCGATATCTATCTCACTGTTGCAAAACGAAACCTCGTAAGTTCGATCAAAAACTATGATGCTGATGAGTTCTTTACGAACAACGATATGCTCTTTGCTCTTGGTCTGGATTTCGACTTTGACGGTCCATTCGGTTTTACGGCAGAAGCAAGGACCGTACACATTCCGAATGGTACATATACATATATCAATGCATATGAATACAGCAATGAAACATATTTGCAGTTCAAAGTTTTCGGAAGGATAACGCTTTAATGGGACGAATCAATTTACTCGATCCGCTACTCTCGCAGAGGATCGCAGCGGGGGAGGTCATTGAAAGGCCTCTCTCCATACTCAGGGAGTTCCTTGATAACGCAATCGATGCAGGGGCGGATGAGATCAGAACAAGCATTGACGGAGGCGGCATAGACCGCCTCTCCGTTTCTGATAACGGTTCAGGTATTTCAAGAGACGATCTTGAAGTGCTGGGAAATAGACATGCAACAAGTAAGATACATAATGCCTCCGATCTCTATGACATCCGGACACTGGGATTCAGAGGAGAGGCGCTTTATTCAATCGGAGCTGTCACGAAACTAACGATTGCAACGCATTCCCGTGATACAGGTGAATCGTCAACACTTGTTATAGACAATGGACGGAGGGAAGAGATAACAGAAACAGGCCCTCTCTCTGGAACAACAGTGACTGCGGAAGATCTTTTCATAGATATCCCGGCAAGGCGCGCGTTTCTCAGGAGAGCTTCCACAGAGGCAACGATGTGCAGGAACATGCTTGTCTCAAAAGCCCTCGCCTTCCCCGGCATACGTTTTACATTTTCATCTGACGGAGCGCTCAGGCTCGATTGGCCAAAGGCCGATTCTCTCAAAGAAAGAGTGATGATGCTCTACAGAGGCGAACGTATAGCTGATGCAGATGTCTATGAACTCCACACCGAAGGAGAAGATTTCTCTATTGATATCATTGCTGGAAATCAAAGTGTGAAACGCTCTGATCGCAAAGAGATAAGAATCTATGTCAATGGACGTGCTGTTGAGGAATTTTCCCTCCAGCAAGCTGTAACATACGGCTATGGAGAGTTGCTGCCTGGGGGATCATTTCCCTATGCAGTTGTTTTCATCAATGATAATCCGGAGATGGTTGACTTCAATATCCATCCAACAAAGAAGGAAGTGAAAATACGCAACAAGGCGGAGATTCACCATGCGATTGTCATAGCATTGCAGAATGGTATAAAACGCCGTATTCCTGAGATAGCGCCTCTACAGAAGGAGTTTTACCTCGAAGAGAATGCAAAACGAACAGAGAATGAGAAAGAGGTAAAAACTTATACATACTCAAAGGAAACGACAAGCTCAGAACCATGGAAGAAGAACACTGTCGCAGAGAGCTATGTTCCTTATGCAGAGAAAGACAAAGCCTGGCTTGAGAAAGCGAAACAGCTTGTGGAGGCAAGGGAGAGAAAGGAAGAAGCTGCACGAAAGGAAAGACAGGCACAGAAAGAAGCCTCTGAGGAAAAGGAAAAAGAAGAGCGGATTTCTTTCCGATACATCGGTCAGGCCTTTCATCTCTTTCTTATTGCAGAGAAGGATAATGATCTCTACCTTGTCGATCAGCATGCAGCGCATGAACGAGTGCTATATGATGATATCCTCAATAAAAAATCCATACAGCCGCTTCTTGTTCCTATAAAGATCGAAGTCGATCAGCTCACAGATGAGTTTCTGACGGCACATGGCAATGTCTATGAAAAGCTTGGCATAACAATCGAAAGAACAAGCGACTGCATATGGGAAGTTACGGCAATGCCAGCTTCATTCAGGCCGCTTGAAACAGAGATTGTCGATTTCATCCAGAGCGCAAAAGCCGATGAACACGAGCTAGAGTCCCGACTCTTTGCAATCGTTGCTTGTAAGGCCGCTATTAAGGCCGGAGACGATATAGATCGATGGAGCGCAGAGGAACTTCTTGAAAAAGTCTTCCGAATGGAAGAGCCTGCATGCCCTCATGGACGTACATTCGTGATGAAGATAAGCGAAAAAGAACTCAGACTTCTTGCGGGGAGAAGTAGCTGATCATAACGCTATTTCCATAGCGGTCTACAAGAGAGATTTCCGCAGAAATCCCCTCTTCAAGTACATAGCCAGCATCTCTCTCCCCTTCCCTGATGAGTGATCCATCTGCATCATACTCTCTCACATTTGCGCTATCTGTAAGAATGCCATCCTCAAAGTGCGGATAGCTTTCCTCAGAGGCATATGAGAGAGAGGTGCTGAGTTCTGTGCCATTTGTCGAATAAAAAAGAATACTGTACTCACCTTGGGAAAGCATGGCGCCTTCGGTAATCTCAAGAGGTTCAGAGGAAAGGATATCTGAACCGGACATCGTACCCTCCCATACAAGATCACCGGAAGGACTCTCCAATCTGTATGTATAACTTTCATCAGAATCGGAGAATGCAGCGCGGAGGACTAAACTTTCACGTCTATTCCCATTCTCTATTGTTATGGAAGAATGGAGCGAAAGCGATGAAACGTAAAAATCTTCCTCCGCACAGGATGAAAAGAGGAAGATCAAAATCATAAGTGCTGAAAGACCGAGCTTCAAGCTTTCTCCTTCAAAGCCATACGCACAGGATTGGCATAGCTATTCAGAACGAATGAACGCACTTCTGGCGATAGATGAGCAAAATGAGAAAGGAATGTCTTTCCATCAAAACCAGCCAGTTCGCTTTTGAAGCGATCGGTACCTTCAAGATAATCATAAGAGAACATATTGGTATCCCAGAGCTTGTAGCCAAGATGGATCTGCCTGTCGATTTCCCTTGCAACGTCCTCTGGTGTGGAGAAATCACCGGAAAGCGGTGTGCCGATTGAAAGATGCACCTTACCCTTAGGACTTTTCATTCCCTTTGACATGGAGATAAGATCCTCGTACTTCTTCTTCTCATAAGTTCCAGAATGAAGCTGGCGAAGAACCTCTTCACGGCCTTTGTTTATATCATTCGGGTCGTACTCATAGCTGATTGAAACAGGAACAATGTTCATCTTATTGATCAGCTCTGAGAACGAAACGCCAGAACCTCGCTGAGATAGATAGAGCATTTTGATAATCGATGGATGTGTTTCATCAATTCCATCTTTGGATCTTCCCGATTTCTGAGCAACCCAGATAGAACGCTTCGCCTCTGTTACCAGCTCTACAAAGTATGCAGAGAGCTTCCTCGTCTCAAGATACTTTTCCTTCATCGGCAGATCACGGCGGACAACAACGCCGCCATTCAGACGAAAAAGATCCTCAACGAACTGGTTGAGGTTGAGGTTGTCGCCAAATGCCATCTCACATAGCGGCTTATTTGACGTAAGCAAAGCGTAATCGAGAAGCGCGCAGTCTAGGATAATATCTCTATGATTGGAAATGTAAAGATAGCCTTTTTCAGCGTCGATGCCCTCCATTCCGGAAAAGGTGTAGCTAGACATCGTTCGAGCTATTACTGTTGGAATCATTACCCCAGCAGTCACCATTGACTGAAATTCCGAATAAGTATGCGCATTATTTATACCCTGCATGATTCCATCAAGGTATGCCTTTGCCCGCTCATTTCCTTCGCTTCCTGCAAGCAGGTAGACGAAGGACTCAAGGTATTCTTTGTTATCAAGAAGCCTTTTCTTTCCAGCTTCAAAATCTTCGCCCCAGTATGGGGAGATATCACGATAAGCACTAAGATCCATGGTCACCTCTTAGTCGATAGTCTTCAGGAACTGGGTTCGCTCCCAGTTATAACCATCCTTGCGTCTCTCTTCTGCAAGGAGGCCGATGAATTCATCCGTGGATGAATAACCATGACTCTTCATCCAGCTCTCTATGAATGCATTCATTTTCTCTATCGTTTCAAAACCATCTTTCATAATGGCAGAGCATACTTCAACAGCCTTAGCTCCTGCAAGTAGCATCTTCACAACAGTTTCACCTGAATGGATGCCGGTATTGCCACATAAATCGATACCGACTTCATCACTTAAAAGACCAATCCATCTCAGCGTCTCACCATATTCGTCAGGAGAGGAAAGGAAGCTACCAGCCTTAAATTCCATTTTATCTATATCGATATCAGGGCGGAAAAAGCGATTGAAGAGCACAAGGCCATCAACACCGATTTTATCAATAGAGGAAATCATTGATGCAAGAGATGAATACTTATAGCCAATCTTTATCGACAGCGGAGCCTTGATGCGATCACGGGCAATACGCGCAAATTCAATAGCGGCTTTATCGACCTCAGCGCCTGGAACCTCTTTCCTTGATGAGATGGGGTAATAATTCAGCTCTATTGCATCTGCACCGCAAGCTATGAAGCGCTCTGAATAATCAATCCAGCTATCCATATCCTTTGCAGAAACGCTGGCAATAATGGGAATCGAGAGCGACTTCTTGGCTTCTGTAAGAAGCTTCATGTATTTGTTTATATAATAATCGCGAGAGGATGAGAGGAAGAAGTCTTCCTCGGAAGAATTGACGATATACTCTGCGTTGGCAGTCCTTTCTTCATCTACATCTTTATCTATCTGTTCTTCGAAAATTGACTTGAGAACGACGGCCCCAGCCCCTGCATCCTCGCATTTCTTAAGTGAATCGAGGCTCTGGGTAAGCGGCCCGGAAGAGACTATAACAGGAGACTTCAAACGAAGTCCAATATATTTCGTTTCAATCATAGTAAACTCCTCATCAAGATTATACCATAAAGATAAAAACCTTATAAATGCTGATACAAAGATTCCAAATAAACGACAACTACAGAAAAACCGCCTTCATCATCGACTCAGGCGGATTAAGGTAAAACCATGAAATCAGAGCTTATAAGGAACCCAGAAGTTGTGAGACTGATAGACGACAAAGGTCTCTACCTCAAGTATTTCTGCAATCTTCACAAGCTCATACTTGAAGAAATCAAGCAGGGAAAGTCCCTCTTCCTCAGAAAGCACGAGTTGAACGATAAGATCGTATCTACCAGTGACAACAGCCGCAGAGAACACACCTCGAAGAGCACAGAACTCCTGTGCTTTTCTATCAAGCTCAAGGGTTTTCAGCTTTACGCCCATCATCACGACCTGCATTCCTGGGATTTTCTCAGGATCAACAAGGCCCGTGATGGACAATACGCCATCATCCAAGAGCTTGTTAACGCGGCTACGGACAGTGTTCTCTGTTATCCCCAGTTCATCAGCAACCGCGCTGTACGGTTTACGACCATCTTTAAGCGACCGGATAATATCCTTATTCGTGTCGTCAATTCGCTTAGGCGTCTTATCCATTACGTCTTTCAAATTCCCTCATAAACTGAGCTAGCGATGCTGCATCTTCCATTGGAAGGGCGTTGTACAGACTTGCACGCAGTCCCCCAACCGATCTATGGCCTTTAAGACCGAGCATTCCTTCCTTCTTCGATTCTTCGACGAACTTCGCTTCAAGTTCCTCAGATGGAAGTCGGAATACAACATTCATCCTCGATCGATAGCGTTTATCGACAGGAGAGCGGAAGAAATCGGAGGAATCGATTACATCATAAATGTAACCGCTCTTCTCCAAGGCGCTCTTCTCCATTCCCTCTGCGCCGCCATTGGCGAGTATCCATTTAAGTACAAGGCCGACTGCCCAGATAGAGAAGACAGGCGGCGTGTTATAAAGCCCCTTATCCTTTGCATGCTTTGCATAGTCCATATATGCAGTAAGGTTTGGATTGCGCTTATCGAGCATGTCACGACGCATGATTATGAATGTAGCGCCTGCTGGCCCTAGGTTCTTCTGAACACCGCCATAGATCATTGCAAAACGACTTACATCAACTGGACGCGAGAGGATATCCGAAGACATATCAGCAATAAGAGGAACATCGCCAGTATCAGGGAAATCCTGCCATTCGATGCCGCCGATTGTCTCATTTGAGCAGAGGTAATAATAGCAAGCACCTTCTGTTGGCTTGACTTCCTTTGGATCCGGAAGTGTTGTGAAATTGGATTCTTTTCCATCGAACGCGATATTCACCGTTCCAAGCTTCGCAGCATCGTCTGCCGCCTTATTCGCCCATGAACCGGATCTTACATAATCAGCGCTTTTTCCTGAGAGAAGGAAGTTCATCGGAATCATCGTGAACTGAAGCGTTGCACCGCCTCCAAGGAAATACACATCATAATCATCTGGAATAGAGAGAAGCGTTCTGAAGTCCTGAAGACATTCATCATACATCTCCTCGAACATTCCTCCGCGGTGGGAAGCTTCAATCATTGAAAGACCTCTTCCCTTATAATCCGCAATATTCTCCTTTAGAATTTCCAGAACCTCGACAGGTAGCGTCGACGGGCCTGCAAAGAAATTCATCTTTCTCATATCTTTCCTTCCTCCTTGAGTTTTGAAATGGTCTCGCATACCTCTTCTCCGATTCTGAGAAGATTCTCTACTGTATTTGCTCCGACATGCGGTGTGAGCGTTACATTCTCACAGCCAAGGAGCGGATTATCAGAAGAAGGAGGCTCTGAGGAATAGACGTCCGTGCAGAACCAGGAAATCGAGCCATCCTTTAGGGCATTTGCAACCGCAGCTTCGTCTACGCACTTTCCTCTTCCTGTGTTGATAATCACAGGCTTCTTCTCCATCTTTGCTATAAGCCCTTCTGAAAGGATCTTATCTGTCTCTGGCGTAAATGGCAGATGCATCGATATATAGTCAGCATTCTTCACAGCATCTTCAAGTCCCATCAGCTCCGCAAGATCCGATGATTCAACGTATTTGTCATAAGCAACGACTTTCATTCCAAAAGCCTTTGCCCTCTTAGCAACTTCCCTTGCGATATTCCCCAGTCCGAGAAGACAAAGCGTTTTTCCATAGAGTTCTGTACGCTTCGTACTCTTCATCCACTCGCCCTTCTTCATTGTACTGTCATAGAATGGAATACGGTTCGGAACCGAGATCATCAGAGAAAAAGCAAGCTCTGCAACAGCAATCGCAGAGGATTTAGGTGTATTAACTGCGATTATCCCCTTCTCATTGCAGTATGCCTTATCGATATTATCCATACCGACGCCGCCGCGGATAATGAGCTTGAGAGAGGCAGCCTCATCAATATAAGCACGATCAGCCTTAGTCTTGGAACGGATGAGAACTACATCAGCATCCTTAAGCCTTGACTTATCATCGGTGACTTCTCCGAAAACCGAGAGTTTTTCAGGAAGACTCTTATCAAATGCATCAGAAATAAGGATAAGCATACATCCCTCTCCTTTTGTTGAAGTTTTACGCAAATAGTATCTTATGCACTTAGCATATTGTCAAAGAGAATGTGTATTTCTGCGTTTTTTG
>CAZURL010000038.1:7015-15482 GCA_964623005.1 uncultured Spirochaetaceae bacterium | reverse complement strand
TAGAATCAGTGTAGACACTCTTCCCTTCCCAAAGTCAGTCTGATGTATTTTCATTGATTTTTGCAGTATATCGCGTAAATTTTGAAAAGCAACAGCGATTTTTCAAAATGCCCCCATCAAGTGTTGATCAGAAGTTGATTGAAAAAGCATTCCTGATGATGCAATGAGAATCAAACCATATCTCTGCTTTTTCTTAATGCAAAGGCTATCAGCTGTATCAAAAGCAGGACAGTAGCCACAATTGCTAGGAAAATCAGGACATTGGAATAACCTAGCTTCTGGTATATAACCCCTCCAAATGAAGCGCCAATCATCTGTCCTACTGTCAATACGCACTCGTGGATTACCATGCGCCGTCCTCGGTCTATGGCTCCAGCAGCACTATGGAAGATGGAGAAACTGTAGCACAGGGCAAAGAGTATTCCAAAGAGAATAAAGAAAACTCCAATCGAGAGCACAGTGGATGCCGAGTGGAAAGCCAATGCCAAGACTATAAAGAGAGCTTCTGCAAGGAAAATCATCCAAGCCTTAAACTGCCAGAATTTCATGCGTCCAAGCGTCATGAAAGCAGCGCATGTGGCAAGACCTCTTAGTAACAGCAAAAAGCCACTGGTAGTCTCACTCATTCCAGCCTGTTCACCCGCATACATCGGGAAGATTGTCAGCACAACGGAGAGTGCGCTGTAGACCACAAATACAGCAAACCAAGAATCAAAACGCAGTGGCGTGCTATGGTCAACTTTTCCCTCCTCCTTCTGTGCCTTTACCATATACTCATGCTCTGGACTGATTCTCAGAGATGGGACAAGGAAGATAGTGACTGTAATCATCAGGACAGTAACGACGAAGATAATGCAGGCCGAAAACAGTGCCACAGCTGGCGAGAAAGCCACCAGAAAACTTGTGATATAAGGAGAGATACCAGTTCCAAAAGACCATGAGAAGTTGAATGCGCTAGTCAGCCTATTGAGTCTAGCATTCTCTGCGCCTCTGGTAATCCATGATTCCATCTGGGGCCAGAGCATACTCATGAAGAAACCATAGAGCACAATTAAGCTAAAGGCAGCAGCTACTGAACTTGCAACTGAGATCATCAGAGCGCTTAGCCCCATGCCGACAAGAGAGATGCATACAATCCTATTAGGTTTGAAACGTTGATAAAATCGACCTAAAAGGATGTTTCCCAAAAGATACACTACCATATAGGTACTGGCAGCTAGCCCCACAACAGTAGCACTCGTTCCAAGGGTATATCTTAGATGATAGACCAAAGAAAGATTCACCATGCTTATTGTCAGTTGACCAAGAAAGGATGCAATGTTAAGCATCCAGAACTGTATCGTCTCTTCCTTTCTGCCCATGAAACCTAATGTACTACCTTTATCTTCTTTGTACTAGAAATCCATATGGATCGATATTGTACTCCTTCCTTTCATTAAGATAGAGCGACATCGGGTCAGCTGGAATAACAACATCCTCTTCCTTTAGGCCAAATGCTTTCATTACATGCCGTCCAAATAAATCTTTCAGCCTTTCTTCTGAACATCCAGCTTCCTTCAGCTTTGAAAGAAGGATAAGCATCCCAGGAAGAGCTGGAACGCCGGATGCAGGTTTACGCTTTGCTTCAAGCGTATGCGGCGCATGATCGGACTCCGCCCAGTCTATAGTGCCATCGAGAAGACCATTGAATACAGCTATTCTATCCTCTTCGCTCCTTAACGGAGGATTCATCGTCAGCAGTCTGGTGTTATCAGAAGCAGCAGAGCGCGAGAGAAGCGCATGGTGCGGCGTCGATCCCATCGTTATCTTGAGCTTATCGCGGACAGATGCGACATACTCAATCGTATTCTTTGCAGATACATGGCAGATATGAAGCGTACCTTCAAAACCTGTTTCAAGAGCGAGCATCACAAGATCTTTCACGCTCTCTGTCTCTGCAATTGCAGGACGTACGTCGCTATGCGTCTCAAAATTCTTTATATCAAAGAGTTCGGGATGAAAGAAATCATCTTTCTCTGCATGCACAGCTAAAACGCCTTTATATCCCTTGAGCGCCTGAAAGACCTTACGTTGATTCTCTACTCCACTGATTCCCATATTTCCCGTACTATTGCAGGCAAACATCTTAAGCCCTATAACGCGCGGAAAAAGCGTAGAGTGGATCTCAACCATCTCCTTCACTTGATTTTCATCACTTGTAAGCCCGAGATAGAGATGATAGGAAAGGCCGGTCTTATCCTCAGCCTTCCTTCCATCTTCAAGCCGCCTCAGTATGGTTGTACGATTTGTACATGGTGGACTCGTATTCGGCATATCAAAGAGATGCGTAAAACCTAAGCGAGATGCCACGCGCATTGCGTGGAGTATGCACTCACTATCAATCTGATTCCAATCCCTGAGATGAACATGCGGATCGATCATAGCCTTACGTTATTCTCCTTAAGTGTCTTCCATGTAAAGAACGTACCTTCCTTGCACGGAAGGTGTGAACCACATACGCATTCGCCGCACATGCCTATGCCGCACATCGTATTCTTCTCCATTGATAGATAGATCCTCTCTGGAGAAAGTCCAATACTCTCCGCTCTCTTTGCAGCGCTTTCCATCATCTTTCCCGGGCCTACAACATAGAGCGCTGTATCGCCAGAAAGATCTTCCGCTGTAAGCGTGTCGAGTACACGGCCCGGCTTTCCATCATCTGCAACAGGCAGAAATTCTCCATATGAAGCAAGTACATCTTCAAGGGGTTCTTTTCCCTCTGCAAGCTGGACAACCCCCACTCTGATATCCATCTTTGTTCCGTCCTTGGAAAGCCTTTCAGCAATGAGTGGAAGCACCGCAGCTCCCGTTCCGCCTCCGATGAGTACCGCTTTAGCCGTCTTCTCATAGACCATCGGACTTCCATAAAGGCCGCGTGTATAGATCGTATCACCTTCTTTCATTGCAAAGAGCGATTCTGTAAATACTCCTCGTTTCTTTATAAGGAATGTAAGCGGATCATTCACTGCAATCGAGAATGGCTTCTCGCCCTTTCCCGGAATCCATATGAACGCAAATTCACCAGGCTCAGCATGAAGCTTACCATCAAGCGTCAAAACAATGACATCCTCGCCAAACGCTTCACGCTTCAAAATCGTATGGGGAGTATATTCAAGAACATTCTTTTCAGAAAGAAATGAAGAGACATCCTTTCCATTTTTCAAGGCAGAAAAATAGGATTCCCAATCTTTTGGATGAACGCGGGAGAGCGCAGAGCCAACACCGACACTATCTGCACCAGCCTCAACCATCGCTTTCACATCCTCAGCGCGCGTTACGCCCCCCATGCCAAGGATAATCGGATCATCGCCGATTCTCTTCCTTATTTCCCTGATTGCCTTAATTGCCTCATCCTTTACCCACTCACCGGAAGCTCCGCCCTTTCCGCCAAGATTGTTATTGAGGATAGGTGCGCCTGAATGCGGCTCGATATAAAGCTTAGGCCCTACTGTATTGATTGCAGCAACACCATCAGCACCTGCTTCAATCACAGCCTCTGCAATATCTGCAATATCATCAACATTTGGAGAGAGCTTTACGATTAGAGGCGCTTTTCGCTCTGGATATGCAAAAACGATACGTCTTACATAATCTGCTGCTATACGCTTATCTGTTCCGATCGACGCTCCGAATCCAGCTGCGGCATGCGGACACGAAAAATTGAGTTCAATAATATCTGCAACCTCATCGAAAGCGCGCACAAGGGTAATGAAATCCTCCGGGTTATTTGCCGCGACGGAAACATTCAAAAGCGCTCTCATACCCTTGCTCTTTATCTCTCTCAATTCTTTAAGCGCTGTCTCCATTCCGGGATTACGCAGCCCAACAGAATTGCCGAAATTGCCTACAGATGGCGAGCATACGACAGGCTCCCTGTTTCCCGGCGTAGGGATAACCTGAAAGCTTTTTGTCGTTATGATATCTACACTGAAAATGGAGCTATCGAATAACTCGATAAGCTCCTTCTTCGTTGATGCAACACCAGAGACCGTTGCAAGATGTATTTCACCTCTCTTGTGGCTTCCCGAAAGAATTGATCTGGCATCCATCAGATGGATGCCTCTTCGATAAGCGCATGAAGCGCTTTCATGCATTCGTCAAGCCAATCCTCAGGGGCCGCCCCCTTCTTCCATGGGTGAGTAAGTCCGGAAGAGGAATTGATACGAGAAAGCGCAATCTCATAACCGCATTTCTTCATGATATCCATCACCTCGCTAGCGCTTCCCCCTTGGCTTCCAACGCCCGGGATCAGCATCGGAATATCCTTTCCTGCAAAGAGCGATGCAATATGCTCAAACTCTGCCATGCTTGTTGCGCCAACAACTGCACCGATGCCAAGATGCTCTGAGGCCCATGCGATTATCACATGCGATACAGCATGATAGAGAGGATAGATATCTTTCTCATCGACTCTATCGAGAACTGGCTGATTCTGAAATTCCCTTGCGCCGGGATTTGATGTGCGGTTGAGCACATACACGCCCTTATCCTCCCTTGCAAATGGGAAGACAGAATCATATCCCATATATGGAGAGACCGTTACTGCATCGGTTTGCCATGAATCAAAGGCCTCCGATGCATAGTTATCGCTCGATTTCGCGATGTCCCCACGTTTACTGTCGAGTATCACCGGGATGCCAGGGAAATATGTCTCCAAGAGTTCAAGTACATCAACAAGCGCAAGAGAGCCGGAGAAGTCCTCTGCTCTTGGGTTATCGAGGCACTGATAGAACCCGATATTAGGCTTGAATGCCGCCGGAGAGACACCTTCCATCCTCATTCTTCTGAAAAGCTCAGAAAAATACGAACCGATGCGCTCTCTGGTATTATCATTCGATTCCGGAAGCACGGAAAGAACAGGATCGAGTCCCATGCATACGACATTGCCTACATCTTTCGCGCTCTCACGCAGCATATCGATATAACTCATCTGACCTCCCTTGGGAATCCCCTCTTCTCACCCCATGAGAATGGATCTGTCCTCCATTCTCTCAGAGCCTCAGCATCCTTAGCGGTAATATAGCCGGTTTCCTCAGCAGTCCTGACCATTACGTCATATGAAAGAATCGTATGGAAGGTGCAGGGGCCGCTAGGAGCGGATGCAAATGCATCTTCTGCGGACTTAAAGCCATATGTGAAGATAGCTAGGCAGAGATCACAGACTCCACCCGCAGCCCTTACCGCCTCTACAGCCTTGAGCGATGAAGAACCTGTAGAGATAAGATCTTCGATAAGAAGCACATTCTTTCCTTCATATGAACCGCTCTTTCCAAGCCCCTCGATCTGATGCCCAAGTCCATGATCTTTTGCAGATGAGCGCACATAGCTGAGCGGCTTGTTGAGCATATCTGCAAGACTTGTGGCATGAGGAATACCGGCAGTTGCAGTGCCTGCAATGTTATCAACAGTGATGCCAAGCGAGGCAACCATATCAGCAAAGGCATCGCGGATCAGCGCTCTATACTTTGCTACTGCAAGAAACTGCCTATTGTCGTTATAAATTGGCATTCGATAACCAGATACCCATGTGAATGGATTGTCAATCGATAGCCTTATCGCACCGAGTTCGAAAGCTCCTTTAGCGAGAATCGGACCGTAGTAATCGGTGATGTCAGATAAACTTTTCATATTCATAAGTCCTATTCTATCATCCAATTAGTGTTTTTTCCAAATTTCCTTGAAGCTATGGAAACGACCGCAGTATGCACAGGCAAAGTGGCCATCCTTCGTTCTGTAGAAAGAAGCAGGAACACCTTCTCCGCTTGTTACATGCGAGATACAGGCGTCATTCTTGCACTCCAGATCATCGAAGTTATAGATACGTGGCGGCATGTGCGTCCTGTACTTCCTAGCAACGCGTCCATCCTTGATGATGTTGAGCGTACAATGCGGCGCAACAGCAGCAAGTCTCTTCAAATCCTTTCTCACAAGCTCTCTTGCCCCCGGACGGAATATAATTCCCTTATATCTGCCATCAGCGCCAGAGGATATCCAATCACCGCCACGGCCTTCATCCAGTCCAAGAACCGAGGAGATAAGCCGCATATGCGCTCTGATTTCATCCGGAGCATCGCCCTTGCAGATATGATCGATAACAATCCCGTCGGATATCGGTCTAACACCTTCTGAGTAGTTCTTTTCCTTCTTTTCCTTCGATGGCTCTACTTCGATAATGTACTCTTCAGTCCTAAGATCTGAATCATGCTCGCCGGGAATCGGCACATAGTCATCACCGATTTTTCCAGCTATGAGCGAGAGCAGAACCATCCTGCAATACATGCCGTTTATAGCCTGTCTCTCCCAGCCATTGAGTTCTGTCTTATCCAGCCAAGTAGGAATTGTCGGATGCTCCTTATGCCGTGGAAGCGGATGATAGAACTTCGTCCCTTCCTTGATGTATGGAAGGAAATCCTTCCTGAACGTTATAGCTTCCCTGAGGATGTTCTGCTTCTGCAATATCCTCTCGCCCATTCTCTCAAGCTGCGGTCTTGTAAAGTACCATAGCTTCGCGATATCCCCAGTCTTGAGGTATTCATCAATCGAAGGATAGAGAGTCACATCAAAACCGTTTTCCTTCATCTTTTCGATGTAGCTTTCTGGCATCATCAGTTCATCAGGAGCAATGAGATCGACCTTTACATGATCGAAGATCTTGAGCCCGTCTGCTTTAGAGTGCACTGTCCGGCCATGGTAAAGGTCACCCACCAAGGCAACATGGATGCTGTCGAAGGACATATCGAGGTCTTCAAGGAAGGAGTATTCATCCAGAAGTTCCTGCGTTGGATGCTCGTGCTTTCCGTCCCCTGCGTTGATGAATGCGGGACGATAAGGCAGCCCGTTGCGCTCTGCATACTCCGAACACTCTTCCGATAGCCACTTTGTCAGCCCTTCTACGTGGCTTCGCACGATGAAGATTGAGTTGCTGTATCCTGAAAGCATGTTGAAGGTATCTGCATAACTTTCTCCCTTGTTGATGGAAGAGGAGGATGAAAGCAGTTCAGAGACCTTTGCATGATGGAACTTCGCCGCATTGCGGAAGGACTCTTTTGTTCTCGTACTATCCTCAAGGAAGACTTCGTAGATACCGAAATCTGGGTCATTGATACGGAACTTATCCATCGTTTCTTCATCAGAAGAAAGGATAGCATCCTTGAGTTCTTTGACCTTTTGGAAGAAATAACGACGCTCATTGATCGAGAAGTCCTCGATGACGCAGAGCGACCTAGACGCAAAAACGTTCATACACCACCTCCAGACATGAAAAAAGCCGGATAATCCGGCCAATTGATTTGAAAAGTAAAATTGAATAGCTCGCCCCGTATTCAGCTTTGATTAAAGCATTCAATCCGGTCATCCGAGCCTCCTTCGGGCAAGGATAACAGAAAGTAAAGAGCGATGTCTAGAGCAATTGTCAATGTATCGTAAAAGCTGGAAACAACCCGGAATAGGTTCGGCTGAAAAGCACGAAAAAAGGAACTCCCGTTCAAGAGTCCCTTTCTATATTCGCCTTTGTTATTGATTACTTACCGATCTTTACTTCTATCTGTCTAGGCTTCTCTTCGGGAAGCTTTGGAAGTGTGACAGTAAGGATACCATTCTCGAACGAAGCACTTATAGCATTCTCATCAAGCCCATCAGGAAGACTGAACGATCTTGAGAATGCGGTGTGGCGTCTCTCCTTGATAAGATATTTCCTATCACTCTTCTCATCTTCCTTTTCATTTATTTCACCTGAGATATGCAAGACATGTTTCTCAACATAGATCTTTACATCGTTTTCTGAGAATCCAGGAAGTTCAGCTCTGATCTTATAATCCTCTGAGTTCTCCTCGATATCTACCGCAGGAACCTTCGATGAATACGAACCCCATGCATTGAGCATCGAATCAAAGAAATCATCGAACCCATACCTTCTCCCATCATACTTAGATACTTCATTAGCCATTTTATTTTCCTCCTAAAACTTCTATTTCACTGTTCCTTTCCGGAACACAAACAATAATGCAGAAGATGTGCCAACTTTTATAATTCATTTTGATTCAAAGAATTAGTTAAAAATTTAAAATTTATGATTCAGAAAAAACGGACAAATGCGGCCATTGAATCGAACAAAGCGCAAAAGAACGTGTCATTTTGAGCCAGGGAGGAAAAATTGGACGTTAAAACGGGCAAAAAATGCCAAAAAGAATGGCAATCCATCTCAATCATCATTTTTGACGGATTGCCTTTCGTTCTCATCGATGATCCGGATACCCACACCCACTGTTGACTTTTGCCACTCAATGGTCCGGATTACATCTCTTTAGCAGGGGCAGGACTCGAACCTGCGACCTCCGGGTTATGAGCCCGACGAGCTGCCAACTGCTCTACCCTACGTCGTCTTTCCTGACGATACTACCCACTTTCACAGAATCATGTCAATACTGAC
>CAZURL010000038.1:0-6915 GCA_964623005.1 uncultured Spirochaetaceae bacterium | reverse complement strand
ACGTCGTCTTTCCTGACGATACTACCCACTTTCACAGAATCATGTCAATACTGACGGGTAAGAAAATTTTGAAAAATTTTGAAGAATCTGATTTCCACCGTATTATCTTGGAAGCATAGGCGAGGAAAATAAACTGGAATAAACTTAGAAATGGTTTTTAGGCAGAAGCAAAAGCTGTAAAGAAACAATTGGGAATAAGGAACAAAACGATGTATTCAGAAAGAATAATAATGGAATGTAAAGCTAGAAAGGATTTAATCGCTCAGCAACATCCATTTTCCGACCCATTCACACTCAGCCAGATAAAGGACTTTTATAGAATACCCAATGTATGGAGTACCAATGCTATAGAAGGCAATACGCTTACGGAAAATGAAACTGCAATCATCATTCGCGATGGCGTTACTGTGGGCCAGCATACTCTTGGAGAGGTATTTGAAGCTGTCGGCGGTGGAAAAGCCTATGATTTCATGTTTACCCTTCTTGAAGATGGAAAGATAGCAAAGGACGACATTCTGCAATTTCATAGGCTGGTCGCTTTCGGACAACCAGATCTTCAGCCAGGTATGCTAAGAGATGTCGATGTAATTATCTCCGGATTGGAAGAAAGGCTGCCGTCACACAATGAAGTTCCTGCATTATTTGACAGTTTTTCCAAGTGGCTTTCTGAAACTGAAAGCAAAGAAGAGCCTATTGTATTCGCAGCAGAAGCCCATGCTAGACTGGCATCAATACATCCATTCAGAGATGGAAATGGCAGAGTATCGAGACTTGTGATGAATACAATCCTTCTTCTGCATGGCTATCTTCCCATCTCGATTTCTCCATTCTTACGGCACGATTATATTACTGCTTTGCAGAGTTATAGGCTCGGAAAAGGCAATATAGATTGCTTCGTTGATTTCATCGCAAAGGCTGAGCTACAGACAGAAAAGGATTTCATGAGGCTTCTTCGTATTTCTTTTGATAAATGAAGGGGAAATGCAAAAATCCCGCGCTTTCCCCTATGCACCTGTACGACCTGCAAACTGACTGTTATACAGCTCTGAATAGAAGCCGCCCTTTTCCATGAGAGACGAGTGGGTGCCCTTTTCGATTACATTGCCATCCTTCATGACGAGAATCATATCTGCATTCTTGATTGTAGAGAGCCTATGGGCAACGATGAACGAGGTACGACCTTCCATTAGATGATTGAACGCATCTTGTATCAAAAGCTCTGTGCGAGTATCGATAGAGCTGGTCGCTTCATCAAGAATCAGGATATCTGGCTCAGAAAGCATGATACGTGCAATTGATATAAGCTGTCTCTGCCCTTCTGATATCCCATCGCTTTCATCGCTGATCATCTCATCATAGCCATGAGGAAGTGAAGAGATGAATGTATCGATATGGCAAAGCGCAGCCGCTCTTTTTATCTCATCCATCGATGCATCAGGCCTTGCAAGCGCTATATTCTCCTTTACAGTACCGCGCTTAATCCACGTATCCTGGAGTACCATTCCATAACACTTCCGGACAGAAGTTCTCCTGTATGATGCAATATCATGTCCATCAATGAGAATCTTACCTTCATCCGGCTCATAGAATCTCATCAATAGATTTATAAGCGTTGTCTTTCCACAGCCTGTAGGCCCAACGATTGCAATCCTCATACCCCGCTTTGCCTCAATCGAGAGATCGGTTATCAGAGAGCGATCCTTCGTATATGAGAATGAGACAGAATCAAACGCAACATTGCCTTCTGCGCTCTTGAGGTCAGGAAGCATTGATTCATCCTTCTCCTCCTTTTCATCGAGGATGGCAAAGATACGGGATGCAGAGGCGATAGCATTCTGGAACTCTGTCATTACACCAGAAATCTCATTGAATGGCTTTGTGTACTGCGAGGCATAAGTAAGTATCGAGGAAAGACCGCCAACACTCATAAGACCGAATACGCAAGACAGTCCTCCCGATAGCGCTACCCCCATGTAAACAAGGCTGTTCACAAAGCGCGTTACCGGATTTGTAAGCGAAGAATAGAAGACCGCAGATAACGAAATCTTTGCAAATCTGTGGTTAATTTCATCAAACCTCTTCTCATTTTCTTCCGCCATAGAGTAGGCATCAACAACCGACGCACCTGTCACCATCTCATCTATGAATGAAGTCTGCTCGGATCGCGTTTCGCTCTGCTTATAGAAAAGCGTGAATGTACGCCTTGCAATGAACGATGCAGTGAAGAGTGAGAGTGGTGTTACCAAGAATACGATAAGAGCAACAATCCAACTCACAAAGAACATGCAGATCAACGTTCCAACGATGGTTATCACACCGGTAAAAAGCTGTGTGAAACCCATCAAAAGTCCATCAGAGACCTGATCTACATCATTTATCATTCTTGATGACATATCGCCATGGGGATGGGAATCGATATAAGAAAGCGGTAAGCGCTCAAGTTTGGAGAAGATATCACGACGCATATCCTTCGATATCGAATACGCCATCTTGTTGTTGAAAAGCGTCTGCAAGAACTGGAATAACGATGTAATACCAGCAGAGACGGCCATCAGGAGGATGAAACGGAAGAATGCACTAAACTCTCCCGAGGCAATTGCATCCACAGCACGCCCTGTCAGGAGAGGAAATACCAAGGTAGACACCACAGATACAAGCGCTGTCACGATGGAAAGCGCCAGAAACAGCTTGTAAGGCTTTATATATGAAAACATCCTCCTGAGCGTTGTTGAATAATCAGATGCTTTCATCTCCGCCTCCAAACTGTGACATATAGATCTCTTTATATAGAGGAGATATCTTCAACAACTCCTCATGCGTCCCTATATTCTCAATCCTGCCCTTATCCATAACGATAACACGATCCATGCTCATCATCGCGCCTGTCCGCTGAGAGACAAGGAGCACGGTTTTATCTGGATCTGCAATCATTGTCCCCCTCACCTTTGATTCCGTACGGAAATCGAGTGCGGAGAAACTATCATCGAGAATAAGTATCGGAGCATTTTTTATAACAGCGCGTGCAATTGAAAGACGCTGCCTCTGACCGCCAGAGAAATTCTTTCCGCCAGCTTCAACGCGTGCATCAAGTCCATCGCTTTTACCCATGACGAATGAAAGTGCATCGGACTTTTCCAGTGCGCTCTTCATCTCATCATCGCTTGCCCCTTTCTTTCCCCAGTTCAGGTTTGAACGTACCGTACCGGAAAAGAGCCTTGTTTTCTGCGCAACATATGCAATCTTTTCACGAAGCGCATCCCGATCCCAATCCTTCACATCGCATCCGAATACGAAAACAGAGCCTGAGGTTGCGTCATAGAATCGGGGAATCAAGGAGATAAGCGAAGTCTTACCAGAGCCTGTACCGCCTATTATTCCAATCTTCTCGCCACGTTTGATCTTGAGAGAGATATTCAAAAGCGAAGGTTCTCCGCCCTCCCTATAAACAAGCGATGCATCCTTTATTTCGATGGCAACATCGGTATCAACACCTTCTTTTACTGCATTTTCCTTATCGCGCATCGATGGCTCGATGTTGAACACAGCCTCAATCCGCTTTCCGGATGCAATTGCCCGTGTAATCGTTACAATGAGATTTGCAAACTTAACAAGCTCAACAAGAATCTGATTCATGTAGTTTACAAGCGCGACGATTGCTCCGATTTCGATAAGATGAGCCTCAAAACGCACTCTACCTTGGTAGATTATCGCGATGATGGCAAGATTAATAACAACATAAGTAAGCGGATTGAGAAGCGCCGAGACACGTCCGGATCTTATCTGAAGATCATTGAGCGTCATAAGATTTTCCCCAAATCCCTTCTCTTCCTCACTTTCCTTTCCGAACGCACGGAGCACTCTTGCTCCGTATAGATTCTCCCTCGTTCTCGATAGCGTCCTGTCCAGCGCATCCTGCACTTTTCTGAACATAGGAATCGTGAAAGCCATTATCGAGGCAACGATCACAGAGAGAATCGGAATAGCGATTACAAAGATCCAACTCAGATGGGAATCAACGGAAAAGGCCATGATTGCCGCTCCGATAACCACAAACGGCGAGCGCAGGAATAGACGGAGGAACATATTGATTCCATTCTGAACAAGCGTCGAATCACTGGTAAGGCGCGTTATCAGCGTATTTGTCCCAAGCCTATCTCTGTCGCTCTCCGAGAGCTTCGATATATGCCTGAACAGTGCGCTTTTCATCTTCTCCGCAAAACCTGTCGCAGCACGTGCTGCAAAATACTGTGCAATAACGGAGACAACAAGGCCGATGACGCCTAAAAGAACCATCAAAAGCGCCATTTTCACGATATAAAACGTATCGTTTCCTGCAATACCCCTATCAATAAGGGAAGCAACAACTATAGGTACAAAAAGCTCAAGCACCGCTTCGCATAGTTTGAAAAGCGGTGCCATTACTGCATCCTTCCTATAACCTTTTATAAAGGAGAGTATTTTCAAGGTTATCTAATGAAATTCGTCCTGATCCTTTCCTCTTTCACTGGAAGAAGAAGACCGGCTTTCTTGAAGGAGGAAACGACATAAGCGATGTTGCGTCCAAGCGTGCGCATCGTCTGCATGCCTTCCTCATCCTTTCTAACCTCATCAGGCGTATTCCCATGTACCTGATTCCAATAGGAAGATCCCACGACAACCATCTCGGAAATCGTGAAATACTTATTAAGCTGATCGAATGTCGCAGAAGCACCACCGCGTCTACAGGAGACAACAGCTGCCCCTACCTTCAACCTTACCTGTCCAGAGATGATATTAAAGAGTTCATCCATGAAATATGTAGCAAGACCTGATGCACTTGCATAATACACAGGAGAGCCGATGACAATACCATCCGCCTCTATTGCTTTTCTTGCTGTCTCTTTTATGACCTCGCGATCAAAGCTTGCGTGTACAATCTCTGTTTCTATGCCATTTTCGTTCAATGTTGTCGCAACCTCTGAAAGCGCGGTGTACGTACACCCCACTTCCCTAGGAGATCCGTTGATCAAGAGTACGCGCATATCAATACCTCCCAAGAATTTCTAATATCTTCTCACTGCCGCAAGCTTTAAGGAATCCTGCAAGCTTAGGCCCTTTCTCTTTTCCGATCAGCACCATATAAATCAAACGGAAGAAGTCC
Source organism: uncultured Spirochaetaceae bacterium (assembly GCA_964623005.1). Lineage (GTDB taxonomy): Bacteria > Spirochaetota > Spirochaetia > Sphaerochaetales > Sphaerochaetaceae > Ornithospirochaeta. The sequence goes on along the minus strand of CAZURL010000038.1, from coordinate 1,775 downwards.
GCATTCTCCATGCCATTATCAGAAGCGCACTTGTATATATAAACAGAGAAATCCTTTTCCGAAAGCTTATCAAGATATTCCTCGACATATGAAGCAAACTCATGGATTGCTTTCTTCTCACCATCGGTAGCATCATAGATTTCCGTCTCATCGGAAAGGGAGAACTTGAAATCTTCCGGCGCATATTTCTCAAGCCAAGCCCAAGCGCAGGTCATTCTTACCTTGAGGCGCACTTTCTGGCTCTCCGTTATTCCATCGAGCCTTTCAAGCACCTTCTCCTGATTTCCTCCATAGATCTGTAGATAATTGCAGAGATGACGGAACGGAATCTGATACCCAGGCTCAACAGGTATTGCTTTATCATCAACCTGCGAGAGTTCGTATATTCTCTTCTCCTTCTCCTTTCGCTTCTCATTTACCTCAAGAAGACCGAAATAAATGCGCTCTGTATTGTCGTAGTCCTCATAGATCTTCAATACATCGAGATCGAATGAGATAGCAAACTCTGTAGAAGGTCTAGTTCCTACAAATAGATAGCGCACAATCTCCGGAGGATAGATCTCAAGGACATCATTCAAGTCTGCCACCTCACCGCCGGATGAAGAGATTTTTCCGCCTTTTCCCTTGAGTCGGACAAAATCATAGCGCATCGTGACAGGAGCATCAGCATCGAAGAGCTTTACAACGCTCTTTGCCGTATCATAAGAGCCACCTTCCGTAAGGTGATCCTTCCCACCCGGTTCGAAATCGACGCCTTCATATGCCCATCGCATCGGCCAGTCTACACGCCAAGGAAGCTTTGTATTAGGCGTTGTCCTTATATCAATAGTCTCTTCCTTATCGAGATCGAGATCACGATAGGTAATGCCATACTCGCCATCCCAGGAAAGAATCTTCGTATTATCCTTATTGGTAAAGGATGAGAACACCGCTATCGGATACCAGTCGTCAGGAAGCGGCTCTGTTCTGAATTCGTTTAGAATCTTTCTGATCTCATCACGCATTGAGAGCGCTTTTCTGATCTGATTGGCATAGACATTGGTTCTATAGCGCTCTGCCTGATAAATATACTCAGGATATACACCAACAGTAGGAAGAACATTCTCTACAGCAACCTCATTGCCTCGCGCATAGTTCTCTGCTCTCTTTGTCGTATCTGGAACAAGTGTTATAGGAAAGCGCAGATACTTCTCCAGAAGCTCTGGCTCTGGCATATTCTTCGGAACCTTTCGAAATACATCATAGTCATCCCAGCTATAGATGAATCTGACATTCTTTCCGCGCTCACGAAGCGCACGGACTACGAGTTCGACTGTTATGATTTCCCTGAAGTTTCCGATATGTACAGTGCCTGATGGCGTAATGCCAGAAGCACAGGTATATAGTTCTTTATCGCCCTTTTCCCGGATTATCCTCTCGGCCATCTGATCGGCCCAATGAATATTCTGATTATCCTTTTCACTCATACTCCGGATTATGGCAAAGCTCCCTGATGAGTGCAACAAGGCAGAATGGAAGATTAGCACGACTATCGATAAATCCTAGGAAAAACCAGCTTCGCTGATGATTGAAATTCCTTAAATGTTTCACTTGTAATTCATGTTCTCATTCGTCTTTTCGTTCGAAAAAGAAACTTTCATCATTTATTCCGTAACACAATAGCTTAAAAAAGAGTGATGCATTATATACGAGAAAAATATCTAAGACAGATTTCTTTAATTCGATTGAAAATGCAAACTCTTAGTGGAGCTAAAGCGAACTTGAGCGCCATCAAG
>CAZURL010000037.1:0-15494 GCA_964623005.1 uncultured Spirochaetaceae bacterium | reverse complement strand
TTATAGAGGAATATGGTACGGTCTCTTCTAGGTGTGCAGAGTATATGGCTGATGGAGTGAAAAAGCTTACGTACTCTGATTATGCTGTCTCTGTCACCGGTGTAGCTGGCCCTGACAAGGATGAAGATAAAGCAGTAGGCACTGTTTATCTAGGCTTTTCTGGAAAAGACCGCAATACGGTATCTGTCTGTCTCGATTTCTCTTCATGGGGGCGCGCTTCTGTCAGACGCAAAGCCTCTGTTGCGTCGCTTCTTCTCTTGTCTGCATATATAGAGGGGAAAGACGTGGTTAAGATTGCCTCTGAATGGGGTTTTATTTGATTTTCATTCCCTACGGAATATATGCGTTGACTTATATTCTGGATGGGAATAATATCATGTGTACAAGAAAGTACCTTTAGTTCTAAGGTAATAATCCTTTTTTAATAAAATAATCTGGAGAATTAATGTCAGATCACATCGACGAAACCGATGATAAGGCTGAACAGCCTGTCGTCGCGGAGCCTGTAGAGCAGGATGCTCCTGCAAAGCCCGTTAGAAAAAGAAAGCCTAGGGCTACTGCTTCAGCAGATGCACCGAAGCGTAAGATAACGATAAAGAAGAAGACGAAAGTAACTGTTCGTCAGCCAGAAGAGACTCCTGTTGCAATTGAGGAGGCTTCACCTGCGCCTGTTGAAGAAGCTGCTGCGACGGAAGAAGTGCAGCCTGAGCTTCCTTTCCTTGCTCCGGAAACGGTGACAGAGGAAGAAGCAGCGCCTGTTTCTGAAAGCCCGGAGCCGGCAGCGGAAGAGGAGGGCGCAAAGCCTCAGTCCTTCGAGCGTGGAGAGCGTGAGTACCGTCATCGTTCCGAAAAGCGTGTGAAGAACGGTAAATCAAGAAGACCTCTTGAGGATATCCCACCAGAGGTCAATCTTGATGAACACCCAGATGCGCCTCGCCTTTATATTTCTGTGCTGACAGCGCTCCATCTTGATCAGCTTAGGGAAAGAGCAAGAGAAGCTGGCATTCCTGAAGATGTGATCCTTGATTGCCGCAAGCAGGATCTTATCTCAAAGCTTCTTCGTTTACACTCAGCAGCAGGCGGTGCGCTCTTTGTAGAGGGCGTGCTTGAAGTACTTCAGGAGGGAAGCTTCGGCTACGTACGCTATGCTGTTAATAATTATCTAGCGGGAACAGAGGATGTTTATATATCGTCATCGATCATCAAGGCCGTAGGTCTCAAGACTGGTGATTTCATACTCGGACAGATCAGAGCGCCGCGTGAAGGTGAGAAGAGCGCTGCTGTGATAAGGGTTCTCAAAGTGAACGATGAAGAGCCTAGGATGGCAAAAATCCGTGCTCCATTCGATTCTCTTACTCCAATCTTCCCTGATGAAAGACTTTGCCTTGAAATCGTGAAAGAGACTGAGGCGTCAGATCTTTCCACGCGTGTTGTCGATTTATTTGCTCCGATTGGAAAGGGGCAGCGTTCGTTGATCGTTGCACCTCCTAGAACCGGTAAGACTGTACTGATGCAGAAGATCGCTAATGCAATAACCGAGAATCATCCAGAAGTAACACTTATTGTGCTCCTTGTCGATGAACGCCCTGAAGAAGTTACCGATATGTCAAGAAACGTAAAGGGCGAGGTCATTGCAAGCACATTCGATGAACAGGCACAGCACCATGTGCAGGTCGCAGAGATGGTGATTGAAAGGGCAAAAAGGCTTGTCGAGCATAAGAGGGATGTTGTCATACTCCTTGATTCGATCACCCGTCTTGCAAGGGCATATAACCAGACAGTGCCAGCTTCTGGCAAGATCCTCTCTGGCGGCGTTGATTCCAATGCGCTTCATAAGCCAAAGCGTTTCTTCGGTGCTGCGAGGAATATCGAGGAGGGTGGATCTCTTACGATTATATCGACTGCGCTTATCGAAACAGGATCGAGGATGGATGAGGTTATCTTCGAAGAGTTCAAGGGTACTGGAAACAATGAGATTATCCTTGATCGCAAGATGGCTGATAACCGCCGCTTCCCTGCAATCAACATAAAGAAATCTGGGACGAGAAGGGATGACCTCCTGCTTTCGGAAGATATAAGATCGCGAATCTATCTTCTGCGCACTGCTTTCGGTAATCTTGATGATATGGATATGTCTGTCAGTATCATTGACAAGATGAAGAAAACAAACAACAATAAGGAGTTCCTTGATTCGATGAATACACCGGCAAGGATGGTTTGATTTCCCTCACCTGTGAAAGCAGGTGATATTACATAGACCGGAGGAAAAGAAAAATGAAGAAAGACATTCATCCTGAGTATACTTTGCAGGAAATCCATTGCTCTTGCGGCAATGTAATCAAGACAAAGTCGACTGCAAAGAACCTGCACGTTGAAATCTGTTCAGCCTGCCACCCGTTCTTTACAGGAACACAGAAGCTTGTTGACACAACAGGCCGTGTTGAACGCTTCAACAAGAGGTATAACAGGACAACAACGAACTGAGCGTTCGCTAAAAGAAAAGCTCCTTCCTCATCGTGGGATGGGGCTTTTTTCATGTTGCAGAGATTTGATTTGATTTTCTATAATTTCTTATAGGGTGGTGTGTTTATATGGACGGGACTGCAAAAGCGCATCAAAGCGAGTATGGCGTTGAACCAGAGATACTGATAGAAATTCCACAAGTGACTACTCTTCTCGGTGCCTTCGCTGAGTATTGCAGCGGCTATGCACTTATGAGCACTAACAGCCATGGCCTTCGTGTTGCTATATCAAGACGTGATGATAATCAAGTAAGGGTGCTCAATGCAACAAGGAATGAACGTAAGAGATTCCAGCTTACTGCCCTCAAGGACAGAAAGGAAGATAAATGGGCTGTAATCATAAAGGCAGTCTGCCAGACCTTTATCTCTTCCGAGCTTGCTATAACAGGCTTTGACATGACCTTCAAAGGACAGAGCGCCCTAGCTGATGCGCTCTCTCTAACAGCGGCAATCGTCTCCGGCATGGTATACGGCATCAATGAGCTTTATGGTTTTGGGATGGATGCCAATGCCATGATGCGCTTAAGCTTCAGTGCAAACAGGTTCATGTCGAAGTATTCATCGCGCCTCTGCGATCTTGTGACGCTTTTCACGGCAGAAAGTGGAAAGATTATATTCTTCGATCTTGAGAGCTATGACTACACGACCTTTGATTATCCTTTTGTGAACGGCTTTGGCGTTGGTTCATATTTCATTGATTGTTCTCTCCCTGAGGGTGAGCTTTCTGGGGAAGTTGCGATCTTCCGTGAAAGCTGTCGCCAAGGAGCTTTGTTGGCAAAAGAATACCTTACCGATGGCGATAAGCTCCGCACACTCTCGGAAAAAGGGATAAGACAGCTCCATCTGCCGCTTCCAGAGGATCTTAAACGTGCTGTAAGTTTTCTTGTTGAGGATTCGGGATTTGCAAAGAAAGCTTTTGATGCAATAAAAAACGGAGACGCTACTGCCTTTGGAAAGATCTTTTATGCCCAGCAACGCAATCTCTCTGAACTTGCGGCGCTTACCTCTCCTGAAGTCGATTGGCTTGTAAAGAGGGGCATAGAGCTAGCCGGCGTAAAAGGCGTGACTGAGATTTCTGTAGGGATTTCAGGGACACTGGTTGCGCTCATTGAGGATAGCGTAGTGGAGAATTACAGGAAACAGCTCGAGGAATATGAGAAGATCTTCGGTTTTCATCCTGTGATGCGTGAGTATGTGCCCTCGACAGGCTTAAAGGTTATATCTTCAGATGAATATTCTTCTCTCTAATGATGATGGTTTCTCCGCACTCGGTATAAATGTGCTCGATGAGGTTTTGAGCAGAAGAGGCCATAATGTAATGGTTTGCGCTCCGGATAGGGAGCAGAGCGGCAAATCGCATTCTATGACGATATGTGGACGTATTAAGGTAACTGAGTATGGGAAGAACCGTTTCCATCTCTCTGGAACGCCAGCAGATTGCATTATCTACAGTTATCGTTCATCCCTTCTTCCCTGTGTTCCCGATGTAGTTGTATCAGGGATAAACCATGGTTATAACCTCTCTTCAGATATCCTATACTCCGGAACCTGCGCAGCGGCTCGTCAGGCTGCCTTTTATGATCTGAAAGCTATTGCAATCTCCGCTGAATCTTCTGCCGATAGGAATCTTTTCGAAAAATCTGCAAATATGCTTGCAGATAATCTTGAGCATTTCATCGATAGCATACAGCCATCATCTTTCCTGAATATAAATGTGCCGCCGCATTTTTCCGGAGAATACGAGAAGGCTGGCATAGGGCTTGTAAGATACCTTGATGATGTTGTCATCGTCAGGGAAGAGGGGAAGGTCAAGGAACTGGAAATCAGGAACTGTGAGTTTCAGCGCTTTCCCTCAGCGGAAGGATACAAGGCAGATTATGAGGTCTGTAGAACCGGAAAGGCAGCTCTAACGCTTGTAGATGTGCTGCCTCATGTATCAAAAGGTATGGAAAATCTTTGATGAAGTGGGAGGATATCTGCAAGCGCTGTGGATTATGCTGCCATGAACGTACAGTCTATCCGGATGCGCTTGTTATCTTTCGCTGTGCACCCTGCATACATTTTGAAGAATCCACATCACTCTGTACGGTTTATAATGAGCGTTTCAAGGTCTGTAAGGACTGTTCAAAGATGACATTGTTCAAAGCGATGTTCGATGATTCTATTCCCCAATCCTGCGCTTATGCTGAATGGGCTAGACGGCATCACTTACGATTTGCCAAGGAAAAACCTATGGTCATTGAAGATTCAATTGATGATTGACCATGTTGCTTAAAGCTAATAACTTACATTGTGAGGAATAGTTATGGACAGATACGTCTATCTAGACAATAATGGCACAACCCCTATAGCAAAGGAGGTTGAGGAATTTATCCGTGAAAATGACGGATTATATGGAAATGCATCTAGTATGCATGCACTTGGACGGCAGGCGGCAAGCGGCATTGATTGGGCAAGGGAAGAGGTTGCAAAGCTCATTGGAGCGAAGAAAAGCGAGATAATCTTTACCTCTGGTGCTTCTGAGAGCAACAATACCGTTTTCATGATTTTCCGCGACAGAATTGATGATGGAAACAAAAGAAATCGCATTGTAACGACAGAAATCGAGCATCCTGCAACGATTGAGACTGTTAAGTACCTGAAAAAAAGAGGCTACAAAGTCGACCTTTGCCCTGTTGATTCAATCGGCAGGTTGAAGCTGGACGAGCTGGAAAAGCTGATGGGCGATGATGTTGCGCTTGTCTCTGTCATGCTTGGCAATAACGAGACCGGTACGATACAGCCGGTGAAAGAAGCAGCGGAGCTTGCACATAAGGCCGGTGCGTATTTCCATACAGATGCAACGCAGGCAATCGGAAAGATCAAAGTCGATGTAGAGGAACTGGGTGTTGATTACCTCTCGCTCTCTGGCCACAAGTTCTACGGCCCTAAGGGCGTCGGTGCGCTATATGTCAGGTCAGGCTCTCCGATGTCTCCTTTTGTACATGGAGGACATCAGGAAGGTGGAATGAGGGCAGGTACGTATAATAATCAGGCAATCTACGGACTTGGAAAGGCAGCAGAGCTTGCCCGTCTCTCGCTTGATGAGGAGCATGATAAACTCTGGGCGATGAGAGAAGCGCTTCGAAAAGGCATTGAAGAGCGTGTTCCTAACGTTGTGGTAAATGGTTCGAATGATGAATCGCTCTGTCTTCCAGGGACTCTTAATGTCTCTTTCCCCCATGCGGAGGGAGAGTCGATCCTTCTTTATCTTGATATGGAAGGAATCGAGATATCTACAGGCTCGGCCTGTGCAACCGGCTCCCTTGAGCCAAGCTATGTGCTTCTTGCCGCAGGTCTTCCTGTAGAGCTTGCGCATGGTTCCGTACGCTTTTCGTTAGGAAAATATAATACGATGGAGGATGTTGATTATGTGCTCGAGAAGCTTCCTCCGATTATACAGAGAATAAGGGATATGAGCACAAGGAAGGCTTGATTATGGCAGAAGGTTTTATGGCCCAGTGGGTCTATACAGATACCGTTAAGGATCATTTTATGAATCCTCGGAATCTCTGGAAGGAAGATGAGGATTTCCATCCAGATGGAGTTGGCGAGGTAGGATCGCTTGCCTGCGGAGACCAGATGAGGGTTGGCATAAAGGTATGCGATGGAAAGATCGAGAGCCTACGATGGCTGACATATGGGTGTGCATCGGCAATTGCATCGACATCGATGATGAGCGAGATTGCAACAGGGATGACACTTGAGGAGGCTTATCATATAACGCCGGAGATGATTACTTCTTCCCTCGGTGGCCTTCCTGAGCATAAGTTCCATTGCTCTGTGCTTGGCGACAAGGCGCTCAGAGCTGCAATCGATGACTATTTTGAGAAGAATGGACTCGAAAATACGCTCAAGGGTACAACAGCGAAGATCATCTGTGAATGCAAAGGCGTTACGGATCATATGATCGAGGAATTGGTTAAGAGCGATAAAGTGACGACATTCGAGGAACTTCAGAGAGAGACAGGATGTTCAACTGCTTGCGGAAAGTGTCGCTCTAAGATTCTCGATGAACTCAATGAATATCTTCATATCTACGGAAAATGATCAGCGCTTATTCTGATATGGTGAAGGACGCGCTCTATCCTAAGAAACGCGTCCTCACTAAGCGAAATAAATATCTCAAGATAGCAGAGCCTCGTAGATTCAGCGCAGAGGAGATAAAAGCGCTGAGGAAGAAGCTTCGGTTATCTTCGGGGATGTTTGCTGAACTCTTTGCTGTCTCGGAAAAGACAGTGGAAGCCTGGGAGGCGGGGACTAATGTCCCCTCCGGTCCTGCGCTTCGTCTGATGTCTATGATTATTGTTTATCCGGACATCCTTGTTGATACACGTACATTCTACGAAACCGTAGAGTAGTCATATAGCTCCATATATCGAACCTCCGATGAACTCCCGGAGGATTGAATCAGGCGGAACATCAATCGAAGGCGCGGGGTAAATCATGGAAAGAAAACTGAGAAGCCTCTGTGCAAGCGTGTAGCTTTCACCGTTTTCGCTCTTTACCGAGCGTAAGAGCGGTATCGCAAGCGGAGCAAGGACTGCAAGCTCATACTCAAGCGCGCTATTGATCATCACGTCTGCGTTGTTCTGGTATGGGAAGATGTTGTTCTTCTCTCCACGCTCAACGCTTGGCCATCGTGAGAGCGTTTCAACCGCATCCAGTCCTCTAGTCCTATTGTCCCTGACCATGCGTCGCAGGATTCTGTTATCTGTAGTGCTTATCCTTGAACGCGAATCGAGATTAACCTGCGTAAGTGCAGAGATATAGATTCTGTAGATCTTTTCTTCTTTGATTGAAGGGATGAGTTTTGGATTAAGACCATGGATTCCTTCGACTATGAGTATCGTACTGTCGTTCATCTTTGATGCTGTCTTGTCAAATTCAGTGGTCTTTTCCTTGAAGGAATGGTGGGCAAGATAGACTTCTTTTCCTTCTATCAGTGCACTCAGCTGTTCCTGCAATAACTCTAGATTAAGTGACTCGAGTACTTCATAGTCCTTCTCACCATTCTCATCAATCGGTATCTTCTCTCCGATATGATAGTAATCGTCTAAGGATATCCTCATGCATTCAAAGCCATGAGCCATGAGTTCATCGGCAAGTTTCATTGAGAATGTGGTCTTTCCAGAGGAAGAGGGACCGGCAATGAATACAGCGCGTACCGATTCTCTGTTTCGGATGTCCTCCGCAACATCAGCGATGCGTTTCCGCTGTAGTGTCTCGGAGAGTCTTATCGTCTCAGTAAGCGAACCATCAACGATCTTCTGGTTTATCTCACCGACAGAAGAGATTCTGAGGATTCTTGCATATCTTTTGTTCTCCTGAAAGACGGAGAATAGACGAGGACTATCAATGAAGGGGACAATCTCGAGCGGGGTTTTGGACTGAGGATATCGTAGGAGAAGTCCATCTTCATATTCCCTCAGATCCCATACTGTCAAATAAGAAGTGGAGGTAAGTAGTGGTTCATAGTACATCTCGAGGCAAGAACCAAGGCGGGCAAAATGGTAGGAGCCGTCATTCATCGTGTTGAGAAGGCACTCGGATTCAAGAAGCCCATGCTCTTGTGAATAATTCAGTGCTTCCTTTTGGGTAAGTTCAACAATTTCTATCGGAAGATCATTTTTTATTGCCTCGTTCATGACTTTCTTCAGTCGTTCTGTATCAGGCTTTCCGCCATCGCGGTATCTGAAATAGTAGCCATCGCCTAAGCTATGCCCGATGATAAGCGTACGTTCTGGGGCAATTACGGAGGTTGCATAGGAAAGGAGAAAGCACAGGCTCTTCCGGTAAACTCTTCTGCCGTTCTTTGAGAATAGATGGATTGGAGTGATTTCTGCATTTCCTTCCAGCTTCTCGGAAAGCGAGCGTGCGATGCCGTTTACAGTTGCAGCGACTATCGGGTTGGATGAATAGGCTGTAGATGGATTGTCGATAATCTCGGCAATCTTCGTTCCCTTTTCCACATCTAGCAGTTTTCCTTCAAGATTGATCCTTACTCTTTCCATTTATTAATGATAACCCATCATCAAACGCATTCGCAAATTCTCTGTTGTGTAAATACTGCGTCTTTTCTATGAAATATACTTTTCAAGCATAGTATCTGCTCTGATTTAAGTATTTGCTATTTTTATGATGGGATTGCATAATACGGAAAATCATAGAAACGCCATATATGAATGACGAGAAGACACAATATAACAATGCCAGAGACTTTTTGAAGGTTCTCGCCATCATCGTAATGACAGCAGATCATATTTCATCTGCTTTTTTTAGTGTAGATACTGTTTTATATGCCATTTGCCAGTTTTGGGGAAATTTCACCATTGTGATAATGTGCTTTTTCATTGTACAGGGACTTTTTCATACAAGATCTGTACTAAGCTATGCTCTAAGGCTTCTTGGCTGGGCGATGATTGCAGAAATTCCGTTCTATCTTCTTTTTGGAATGTATCTTGATGTGCTTTTTACACTTCTTGCAAGTCTTATGATTATTCTTATCCTTGACAAGAAAGGATGGCTATTTGCTTCATTAGCGTTCGCTGCCTTTTTGCCGCTATCGTTATTTTGTGACTGGAGCATGATTGCTCCTGTATTTACTGTTATCTATTACGTTCTTAGAAAGCATGATAAAGAGAAACTTTCGCTTATTCTTCTTCCTGTGAGCTTTTTCGCTCTCAAGGAAATCTTTTACTACGAGACTCAGCTTGAATATGTTACGGGGACAATCTCGATATTCCTTGCGGCCCTCTTGGTGTTCTTTTTTAAAGATAAGGTTTCAGAGAACAGAAAAGGCAGGATTCCTGGCGTTGTATTCTATGCTTATTACCCTGTGCATCTGGCTTTTATATGGATAATCTTGCAGTGTGCTTTTTAGGAAACTATCAAAACGCAACCCTTGCAAATAATTTTTGTCGTATTTGCTCTTTAAATTCTCTTTTCATTGGAAATTATTTTCCATATACTTTGCCCATCGTTGATAGCTACAGTAATTCTACTTTAAGGAGTTGTCGATGGGAAAGAAACTTCTTCTGAAGAATGCAAAGCAGATCGTTTCCTGTGATAGTAGGGATCGGGTTTATTCGGACTCTGACATTTTGATTGATGGACAAGAGATAGTTGCAATAGGCAAAGGTCTTTCCGGCGGAGATGAAGAGATTGATTTGAAAGGCAAGTTCGTATATCCGGGACTTGTGAATACCCATCATCACTTCTTCCAGACATTCGTCAGAAACTTGAAGACGATAGATTATCCGAATATGACAGTCCCAGAGTGGCTAGATAAGATTTACCGTATATTTCAGATCATCGATTCAAATGTAATCTTCTATTCAACGCTTACTGCGCTATCAGATCTTGTAAAACATGGTTGTACGACAGCTTTTGATCATCAATATTGCTATACGAAAAAGACAGGAAAAACTCCTGTTGATAGACAGATGGAGGCTGCGAATATTATTGGAATCCGTTATCATGCAGGACGTGGTGCAAATACCCTTCCAAGAGAGCTTGGCAGCACGATTCCTGAAGATATGCTGGAAACCACAGATGAATTTCTCTCTGATTGTGACAGACTGATTGCAAAGTACCACAACGCAAATCCATTTTCCATGTCACAGATTGTTATATCTCCTTGTCAGCCAATGAATTCATACAAAGAGACTTTCATTGAATCCGCAAAGCTTGCAAGAGAGAAAGGTGTACGGCTTCATACGCACCTTGGAGAAGGTGAGAATGATGTGATGGTCTCTAAGTATGGTATGAGAACGCTTGACTGGTGCGAGGATATTGGTTTTATCGGCCCGGATGTATGGTATGCGCATTGTTGGGAGCTTTCGCTTGATGAGTTCAAGAAGATGGCAGGCTATGGTACAGGCGTAAGCCATTGTCCTGCTCCTGCAATACTTGGCGGTTTTCCGATTCTGCCTATCAAGAGCCTTCTTGAGAACAATGTTCTGGTAAGCCTTGGTGTGGATGGATCTGCTACAAATGATTCGTCGAACCTGCTTGATGCAATGAGAATTGCTTATTTGATGCAGTGCTTCTTCTCAAAAGAACGCAGTGGGTCCATTTCCTCCTATGACATGCTCAAGATAGCTACTGTGGGAGGCGCTAAGACATTAGGCCGTGATGATATAGGATCAATTGAAGTAGGAAAGGCCGGAGATCTCTTTACAATCGACGCGGAAGCTTTGGAGCTGACAGGTACAGAGCATGACCCAAGAAATCTTATTGCACGCGTTGGTCTTACAGGGCCTGTTGATATGACAATAGTCGGCGGTAAAGTGGTTGCTGAGAAGGGACAGCTTGTCGGTGTTGATGAGCGAAAACTCAGAGCAGAAGGGGAAGAAGTCTGCACTAAGGTGCTTAGGGAGAACAGTTCCGCTTTTTCCAATTTGATCTAGCATTATTATTTGCAGGAGGAAATAAATGAAGCGTACTTTGGTTGCTTTATTCGTTGTCGCGTTTGCTTTGTCTTCTGTTTTTGCATCTGGCAGTGCAGAGAGTGGAGATGACACTATCGATTCGATTGCTCTGATTCTCTCCGGGCCGGCTAACGATCAGGGATGGAATGCAACAGCAGTAGCAGGTCTTGAAGTAACAGCTGAAAGATTCGGGCTTAAGACGACAATTATGGAAAATGTCTCAATCCCTGATTCAGAAGCGGCTTATAGACAGCTTGCTGCAGATGGCTATGATATCATAATCGGTCATGGTTATCAGTATGGAGAACCGGCTGTAGCAGTCTCTCACGAATTCCCCAATAAGTATTTCATTGCAACAGAGTCCGATTCTTATTCTGACAATGCGGCCTCCTATGTCATGGCCTGCGAGCAGGGTGCATATGTGATGGGTATTCTCTGTGCAGGTATGTCTGAAAGCGGGATAATCGGCGTAATCGGAGGCTTTGAGCAACCTTCGATCACAAAGGAGCTTGAGGCTTTCAAGCTTGCTGCGAAGACGGTTAATCCTGATATCACAGTACTAGAGATTTACATTAATTCTTTCACCGATACGAACCTCGGTTATGAAGCAGCTATGACGATGATCGGACATGGTGCAGATGTCATTTATCAAGTTGCGAATCAGGCTGGAAACGGCGCGCTGATTGCCGCTAGCGAGAATGGCATCTACTGCTGTGGAAATTCATATGACCAGAATTCGATTGCTCCAGACTTTGTGCTTTCATCGACAGTCTACAATATGGATCAGGTTATGCTTACCGCAGTCTCTGCAATTCTCGATGGAACATTCGAAGGTGGTGTTTATAACCTTGGAATGGATAAGAATGTAGTTGAGATAGCAAGCTATCATTCTCTCGAGTCCGTCATTCCTGATGAACTTAAAGCTCTTGTTGATGAGACAATCGAGCAGATTGAGAGCGGTGAGCTGGTTATTCCTGTAATTTCAACACCGACAAGGTAAGGATCGAATTGATCTCGTTTAAAGCCATAATGAAGGTATAAATGACTCCGATACTGAAAATGGAACATATCTACAAGTCTTTCTTCGGTGTTTATGCCAATGAGGATGTTTCGCTAACCTTGAATAAAGGTGAAATCTATGCGCTCCTCGGTGAAAACGGCGCAGGAAAGACGACTCTGATGAACATACTTTACGGTATTTATCCTAAAGATTCCGGTAAGGTATTCTGGAAGGGCGAGGAGGTTGAATTCCGATCTCCCAAGGATGCAATCGACAATAAAATCGGTATGGTGCATCAGCATTTCATGCTTGTAGATAGACTGACAGTATCGGAGAATATCACTCTTGGCTTAAAGCTGAAGAATTATCCTTTTGTAAACAGAGATGAGATTGATCGAAAGCTGATTGAGGTGAGTGAGAAATATGGCTTGCCTGTGGACGTGAAAGCAAGAGCATCATCTCTCTCTGTTGGTGAAGGACAGCGTGTCGAGATTTTAAAACTTCTATATAGGGATGTAGAGCTTTTGATTCTCGACGAACCAACCGCGGTGCTTACCCCTAAGGAGACAAAGGATTTTTTCTCTGTCCTAAAGCGTTTAAAAGATGATGGGAAAAGCATCATTATCATTACACACAGGATTCCTGAGGTTATGGAGATTGCGGACAAGGTCTCTGTTCTTTGCGATGGCAAGAATGTCGCTACCCTCGATAGAAAAGATTTAAGTGAAAATCTTCTTTCTTCCTTGATGATTGGACGAGAACTCAATGAGAGCAGAAAAAGCAGTATTCCAGTGATGAAGGAAGATGAGCTTGTTGTCGCTGATCTGTCGCTTAAAAAGGAATGGGAGCCTGTATCATTCAAGATTCATAAAGGTGAGATTTTAGGTGTTGCTGGCGTGGATGGCAATGGCCAGAAGCAGCTGGCAGAAGCATTGGTTGGAATCCGTAAAGTTAAATCCGGAAGTATAATGCTCTCTGGGGAGGAGGTTTCAGGTCTCCCTGTTACTAAACGAAAAAAGAAGGGAATTGGGTATATATCTGACGATAGACATCGAGATGGACTGGTGTTGGATATGAGCCTTGAGGATAACCTTTTGCTGTCAGCGGATCTCGCTAAATATGTGAAGCATGGGTTTATAAACTACAAAGCTCTCGAAGAGGATTGTAAAGATAAGATAGATAAGTTTCAGATAAAGACTAATTCTGGAAAGATGCATACTCGCTTCCTCTCTGGAGGGAACCAGCAGAAGTTGATTCTCTCAAGGGAGATATTTGATGGCGTTAAATTTATTATCGCTTTCCAGCCGACAAGAGGCTTGGATATCGGAGCATCTGAATCGGTAAGGAATCTGCTTCTGGCATATAGGGATAAAGGCGTTTCCATCCTGTTGATCTCTGCCGACCTTGAGGAAATCCTTTCTATCAGCGATAGAATAATGGTCATGCACTCTGGCGCAATCATGGGGGAAATGAATAATGATGGCCATGTCGATATGACAGCGCTGGGATTGATGATGGCAGGAAAAAGGTACTGAAAATGAACGAAAAGAAGGCAAATAAATTTTCTTTTTTAATTATTGCCGGACTCACAATAGTCCTTTCCCTGTTTTTGATTGGAATTTCCGGAACAAGCCTTGCTCAATCACTTTCAGGTTTTGTGAGAGGATCCATACTCTCTGCCTATTCAGTATCGGAGGTGCTAGTAAAAGCGATACCGCTTCTTTTATGTGGGCTTAGCGTTGCTGTCGGTTCTTATAGCGGTTTTACGAATATCGGAGCGGAAGGACAGTTCTACATGGGGGCTGTTGCGACAACAGTTGTCGGAATGTACTTTCCCTCTGATAATGGCATTGTTCTTCTTGCTGTAGCATTTCTTTTCAGTTTCATACTAGGTGGTATCTGGGCAGGCTTACCTGGGGTGTTGAAGGCTAAGTATGGGATATCAGAAGTAATCAATACGCTGATGTTCAATTACATTGCAACAGGTATTGTTGGGATATTGTTGCAGACTGTCTTGAAAGATCCTGGCGCGTATTATCCTGTTTCATCTTACATGCCGAATCAGATGTGGCTTGGAAAGCTTATATCCGGAACAAGACTCCACTCTGGTCTGTTCCTTGCCATTCTTGCATCTGTCATAGTCTATATCCTCATGTTCCGCACTTATCTAGGGTTCCAGATCAGGGCGGTCGGAATGAACAATAGGGCCTGCTTGTGTTCTGGCATAAATGTTACGCGAAACATCATTTATGCATCTCTTATTTCAGGTGGTCTTTCTGCTTTGGCAGGATTTCTTGAGATAGTAGGCCTCCAGCATAGATTGATGGAAGGAATGTCTCCGGGGTATGGTTATCTTGCTATCGTTGCATCTATTTTAGGGAAGGGAAATCCCTTTTTGATAATTCTGTCCTCTATAGCGATTGCTTTGATTCAGGTTGGAGCGCAGGGTATGCAGCGCGCCGCAGGTGTTCCAACCGCGATTTCGAATATCATTCTTGGTCTTGTGATTCTTTTAGTATTAATCAGACCGTTTATAAAGAAGACTTTGATTAAGGTAGGAGGTGAAAGATAATGGAAGCGTTCATTCAGATGGCATCATTCCTTTTATCTGCATCTCTCAGACAGGCAGCGCCTCTTTCTTTAGCAGGTCTTGGTGTTGCATATGCGGAGAAGGCTGGGATTCTTAATATCGGAGAGGAGGCAATAATGCTTTCAGGCGCTTTCTTCGGCTTCCTCACAGCCTTTTATACAGGAAATCTTTTTCTTGGAGTTCTTGGAGGGATTGCCGGTGGTGTTCTGATTTCTATGATACATGGCTTCTTTTCCATTCACGGAAAAGCAAACCAGACAATCGTGGGACTGGCCTTGAACTTCTTTTCGTTAGGACTTACAAGCTTCTTATTCCTTCTTGCATTCAGGTCTTCATCTACGTTACCGAATATAAATAGTCTTAAATCAATCGCGATTCCCTTTCTTTCCAGTATCCCGATAATAGGCCCTGCCTTCTTTAATCAGAATGTTCTAGTATACATGTTGTACATTGCAATTGTATTGTTGATGCTGGTTTTTTATAAGACAGAGTGGGGAACGAGACTGGTTGCTGTCGGAGAGAATCCAAGAGCTGCCGATAGTGTAGGAATCGATGTATTTAATACTAGGTACTTTGCGTGCTTAGTGAATGGGATATTAGGCGGTCTAGGGGGGTGTTATATAACGCTTGCACAGCTTGGATACTTTCAGGAGGATATAATATCCGGCAAGGGGTACATATCCCTAGTTGTTGTGATCCTTGGAAGGCATAATCCTGTTTTCATCTTGCTTTCTGCGATGATTATAGGTCTATCTGAATCATTGCAGTTCTCGCTTCAGGCAATGGGCATACCACTCCCTTCACAGGCATTCTCTATGTTCCCTTATGTGGTTGCAGTCATCGTTCTTCTCTTCTCAATCGGAAAGAGAACCTCTCCTGCTGCTCTAGGACGCCCGTATGAAAGGGAGAGC
>CAZURL010000036.1:0-15570 GCA_964623005.1 uncultured Spirochaetaceae bacterium | reverse complement strand
AGAAAAGCAGACTCATCCTCGGAAGAAGATTGCTGATAGTTCCCTGCCGATGCCCCTTCTTGATTCACCTTTCCTTTATATTTAAGCTAGCCCTATGCTTCAGAGTTTCTTCAATGAGTTTTTCACGTGGATCATGCTCTTCGTGATACTCCTAAACATCTCACAGAGAAAGATCCCACATTCAGATGGCAAGCGTAAAGCAACGCTCTTAATCGCAGTGGATCTCCTAGTCATATATGTTCTAGTCATTCTTTGCTCGATATATTCGCTTCCTATCTGGTGCGAATGGGCCTCGCTTATCCTTGGCCTTGCCGTAGCTATAATCTTCCGTAAGACATTCTGGCCTTTCCGCCTGCATTGCAGTAAATGCGGAAAACGCCTCGATTACAACAGAATCATCGGCGGTGATGATAACCTCTGCAAAGATTGCTATTACGAAAAGTATCCTGAGGAAAAGAAAGCCGAGGAAGAGAAGAAGATGACAACTCGGGAAAAGCTTGAAAAGGACTTTGTAAATGCAAACACTGTTGACGAGATTAACTGGAATCAGTGGGAAGCGACAGAGACCTGCGTGCTTACTTATATCATAGATAACGACAGAGTACTGCTGATCGAGAAGAAAACCGGGCTTGGCAGTGGGTATATCAACGCTCCTGGGGGGCATATAGAGATAGAAGAGACAAAATTCGAAGCAGCCGTCAGGGAAACAAAAGAAGAGACAGGACTCGATGTATCGGATCTTGAAGAACGCGCTACGCTCTACTTCCAGTTCAAGGATGGCCTGAGGATGAAAGGCTATGTTTTCTTCACATCAACCTTCTCCGGCACACTGATCGATGAATGCGAAGAGACAAAGCCATTCTGGACAGATATCGCAACACTTGATTGGGATATGATGTGGAAAGACGATAAGCTCTGGCTTCCACTTGCCCTTGAAGGGAAGTATATCGAAGGATATTTCATCTTCGATGACAAGGAGATGATCGATTCCAAGGTTGTTGAAGTTGAAAGCGAGGAAGATGACTGAGACTGCTGGTGCGATGGGTCTTTGGAATCTATCCAATACCCCATTTCATCACAACCTCTCTGCAAAGGAAGGAAAGCGCCTCATAAAAGCTGCATATAGAAAAGGAATAAGACTCTTTGATGCAGCATATAGCTACAACGATGCAGAGAGCATACTCCAAAGTGCGATGAAGGAAATCGGGAAGGATGATTGGCTTGTCATAACGAAAGTTATGCCAGTAGCGAGCATGGAAAAGAAAGCGGAAATCTCGCTCAGACGTCTCAAAAGAGATTATGTTGATTACCTTCTTCTTCATTGGCCGACAGATGACGACAGCCTCTATAGCTCTTTAAAGGTACTTGAAAGCCTGAAAGCAAAAGGAAAGGCCATGGAAATCGGCGTGAGTAACTTTCCGCTTCCGCTTTTAGAGAAGATTATTTCCGATTTTGATATCACAGCACATGAAAGGCCCTTGTCCCTAGTGTGGACAAAATGGTGGCCGGAAGAGAAGAAACTTGGATTGAAGACTCTTTCATATGCGCCTCTTGGAATGGGGATACTCTCCGGCCGCTATAAAAGCGCTAACGAGATAAAAGACAAACGATGTACGCTTCCTCTATTCTCTTCTCCTCTCATAAAAGAACTTCTGTCCACAATCGATGCCTCCATTGCTTTATCATGGGTATATGGCGAGAAACCTTTTGCTGTTATATCAGGGTACGGCAGAGAGGAAGATCTTTCCATTCTCGATAACATCAAAACCCTTCCGGAAAAGAGGCAGGAAGAGCTGAGAAGGATAGCAGGGGAAATCACAGCGTCTTGCAACGCAGATAATCCCTTCTCGCATAATTGGAGGAGCAATGCTTATACTCACTGAGCGCGCTGAAACAGAGATTGTGGTAAAGAAATCACGATTCATCGCAATTGCGCTTCCAACGGATTCGATGGAGAAAGTCAAAATTGCTGTCGATGAAATAAGAGGTGAGCATCCCGATGCAAACCATGTCGTACACGCCTCTGTTATCGGAAGAAACGGAACAATGTACTCGTCATCCGATGATAAAGAGCCGAAGAACACCGCAGGAAGACCTGCGCTTGAGGTGCTTAAAGGTTCCGGCATTACGAATATCACTGTGTGCATCGTACGTTACTTCGGAGGGACGCTCCTTGGAACAGGCGGTCTTGTAAAAGCCTATGGAGATAGCGCTAAAGAAGTTCTGAAAGTGGCAAAGACAGAGGAACTTATAGACCGTGCTTCCTTCTCTGCAACGCTCCCCTATAATTCATACACGCTTATGAAGAGGGTTCTGGAAGAGGTTGAGGCAACGGTTGAAAGCGAGGATTTCTCGATGGAGATCAATATCGCAGGACTCGTTCCGATGAAGAATATAAAGCAACTTGAGGAAAGCGCTCAGGATATAGGACAGGGAAGAATAACGCTACGTATCATAACGTGAGAGCTTATATCTTCTACCTTCCTCCAGAATCTTCTCTGCTTCATTCTTCTCAGGCTCTTTTTCATCCTCAGAAACTGCAAGCCTTATACCTATCGCAATGGCTCTGCCAAGGGCTTCGTCAGAGACTTTATCAGGGGTATCTTCACGTGAATGCGCAGGATTTTCAGAGCCGGGTGCCATACCTGTAAGCGTTGTTGCGTTGATACCGAAACGGGCAGCTGAGGCCGCGTCCGTCTCTCCGCCGAAGAGTCCAAGACGTCCAACAGGGATTTTATAACCCATTGCCGCCGCTATATTCGAACAGCGCGATGCAAGCGCAGGAGAAAGCGGTATAAGGCCATTTCCGTCTGTTGAAAGGAATACAAGATAATCTTCTTTGTAAATGCCATCAAAGTTCAGATTGCTTGCATTCACGAAAAGGTGTGAGTTATCACGATACCAGAGCTTACTTCCGGCAGCGCCGCATTCCTCACCATCGAATGAGACAAAAACAAGCCTTGTATGCTTTAGCCCCCTTCCTTCTCTTTTCTCCTTTGCAAAATAGGAGAGAAGCGTCAGTACGACAGCAACACCCGAAAGATTGTCGCCAGCGCCGAGGGAGATCTCCTCATCCTTTCCAACAAACGCAATAAATGAAATAACAGAGGCGGCTAGCGCAATGAAGAGGAATATCGAAGCAGGAAGCGGTGCAATGCCTGGACGTGCAAGGATGGAGTCAGCCAGCTCAATCACCAGCATCACGACCGAAACAAAAGCAGCTAGCGATAACGCCCCGATCTGAAGATACTTGCTTCCGGCAATTTTCCAGAATATCCCTTTCCTCTCCTCCTTTATATGCGCAGAGTCATGGTGTGCGGAGAAGATGACAGTCCTTACTACGTGCTCCTTTGGCTCGAGTACAGAGTGCACATTCGCAGCATCATCTGCTTTCATGAACTTTCTGAGCCAGCCATTTCCCTTAACAACCTCTGCATATAGTGAATAAAGATATAACGCGATAAGAATAACGGAGATATAAGACATACCGATGAAGGTAAATAAAATGACAAGGAGCGTAAGGATGTATGAAAAGAAAATCATATCCTTAACAACCGATGGATAAACCCTTCCACCGGTCATCGTCACATCCTCTCCATCCTTTCCCATCTCTGTAGCGATTTTTCTTGCAGAGATCCTTGATGAAGAAGAGGCGGAGGCTCTTGGGCCAAGCTCCTTTGCAAGTGTCTGCAAAAGGGCATAAGCCTCATCAGATAATCTAACTGTCTTTGCCCCTTCCTCTACAGGATTTTCTTCTGTCTTTACCTTCCGCGTCAGTTCACCGACTTTCTTTTTAATATCACGGAAGATTCCCTTCAGCTCGAATGCCATACCACACAATATAACAGAAAGAAAACCTTCCGTCTTCCTAGCGAGAGAACCAAAGCGTACGGATTGAGTTTATAACTGCAATAACCATCACACCGACATCGGCAAAGATCGCAAGCCACATGTTTGCAATACCGAGAGCACCAAGGATGAGACAGATAAACTTTACGCCTATTGCAAAGACGATGTTCTCATAGACAATCCTAAGGCATCTACGCGAAAGCTTTATCGCTTTTGAGATCTTTCTAGGATCATCATCCATCAGAACGACGTCCGCAGCTTCGATCGCAGCGTCAGAGCCGAGCGCACCCATCGCTATTCCGATATCAGCACGGGAGAGAACCGGCGCATCGTTTATGCCATCGCCGACGAAAGCAAGCCGTGATCCTTTCTCCTTTACCGAAAGCAATGATTCGACCTTTTTTACCTTATCCGCAGGGAGCAGGTTCGCATATACTTCCTTGATCCCTAGTGAAGAAGCAACAGCGTCCGCTGTTTTCTCTGTATCGCCTGTAAGCATGACAATGCGTTTAACTCCGGTCTCTTTAAGGCTGTTTATGGCCTCAATTGCACCTTTCTTGATTTTATCGGAAATCAAAATATGACCGGCATATACGCCATCTATAGCAACATGGACGATTGTTCCGATGCTGTTGCAGGGGACAAAGCCAATGCCAAGCTTATTCATAAGCTTATCATTGCCACAGGCAACAGAGACGCCATCGACTTTTGCAACAACGCCATTGCCGCTTATCTCTTTGATATCAGAGACACGAGAACGATCTATCTCCTTTCCATATGCCCTCTGTATGCTCTTGCTTATAGGATGGGTGGAAGCGCTTTCTGCATAAGCTGCATATTCCACAATCTTCGCTTCATCGAATGCAGGATGGTGTATGCCATTGACATCGAAACTACCCTCTGTAAGCGTACCTGTCTTATCGAAGACAACAATCTCTGTCTTTGAAAGCGTCTCAAGATAATTCGAACCTTTCACGAGGATACCATTCCGGCTTGCACTGCCGATTCCCGCAAAGAAGGAAAGCGGTATCGAGATAACAAGCGCACAAGGGCAAGAGATAACGAGGAAAGTAAGCGCTCTATAGATCCAGATTCCCCAAGAAGGAGCCGAACTCATTGCAAGAAGCACTAGCGGCGGTACAAATGCCAATAAGAGCGCTGCTGTACAGACAAAGGGGGTATAGATCTTGGCGAACTTCGAGATAAAGTCCTCGGATCGGGATTTACGTGAGCTTGCGTTCTCAACGAGGTCAAGAATCTTGGAAACTGTGGACTCTCCAGCTTCCTTCTCTGTCCGAACCTTCAATAGTCCTGTCATATTGATACTGCCGCTTATGACCTCATCGCCTTCATTTGCGCTTCTTGGGAGGCTTTCGCCTGTAAGCGCACTCGTATCTAGCGTTGAAGAGCCTTCAACGACAACACCATCTATAGGTATCTTCTCTCCTGGCTGTACGATTATGATAGTACCGACTGCAACTTCATCCGGATCGACTTGTTCAAGCTTTCCATCTTTTTCTATATTCGCATAGTCCGGACGGATATCCATCAGCTCTGCGATATTCCTTCTGCTCTTTCCAACAGCATAACTCTGGAATAGTTCGCCTATCTGATAGAAAAGCATTACCGCTATCGCTTCAGTATAATCACCGCTCTTTTCATAGAGCGCTAACGCTATCGCTCCGATGGTTGCGATCGCCATCAAAAAGCATTCATCCAGCACCTGTCCGTGGATTATTCCTTTGACAGCTTTGATCAGAATGTCATAGCCGACAATGAGATAGGCAATAATATAGAGTACAAAACGAGCAATGCCTTCGACGCGAACGAAAGCAAGGACGATCATCATAAGTGCAGATACTAATATACGTATCAGCATCTGCTTCTGTTTTTTATTCATTTAGATATAGACCTCGCAATCGCTCTCAACATGTCTACAGTTCTTTCTAACGGCTTTCATTACGCTCTTATCATCAACGCCATCTTCGAAATCAACGGACATCTTGAGTGTCATGAAATTAACGACAGCATCCTTTACGCCTTCGGTCTTTTTCGCGGCATTTTCCATCTTTACTGCACATGCTGCGCAATCAACATCGATTCTGTATGTCTTTTTCATAACTACCTCCTGTGAACATTTAAACATCTGTTTACATATTCATACTAAAACTTGTTTTCATAGCTGTCAATAGATATCTTTTATTAAGATGAAAAGAGATACATTACCGCTTGATGAACATTTTGCAGAGGTTGCAGAGCTTTTCAGACTCCTAGGGGATGGATCGAGAGCTAAGATCTTCTGGATCCTTTGCCATGAAGAAAAATGCGTTGGAGAACTTGCTGATATAACGGAGATGACAAGCCCCGCAGTCTCCCACCATCTCCGGCTTCTAAGAAAGAGCGGACTGGTGCAGGCTACAAGAAATGGAAAGGAAATACGCTACAAGATGGCGGATAGCGAACATGCAGCTACGCTTCATAGTGCTCTCGAAAAAATCATGTGCATAACGTGCCCTATTGTTAGATAATGCCTCGTTTCTCAAGCAAGCCCATGTCTGTGAATACGATCCTCAGTATCTGATATGCAAACAGCCCTTCTCGTTCGAACTCTGCTAGATACCTACCTTCTATGGTAGTACCTTGGGGGTTGATGATTGCGGATAGATAACTAAAAGCTGCTCCATACATCCAGATAGACATCAAAATTCAAATACAATAAAGGAAGATCGATTGACACAACAGGCTTCTATCGCGATAATCAAGCGTTGACTGGTTTACAGTTTTACATCAGGAGAGATGTCCGAGTGGTTTAAGGTAGCTGCCTTGAAAGCAGCCGTGGCGAAAGTCACCGGGGGTTCGAATCCCTCTCTCTCCGTTCATTTTTGTTGGAGAGGTGCGAGAGTGGCCGAATCGGGCTCCCTGCTAAGGAGTTGACCTGGTAACGGGTCCGGGGGTTCGAATCCCCCCCTCTCCGCAGATGAGACCATAGCTCAGCTGGATAGAGCATCAGTTTGCGGAACTGAGGGTCGGAGGTTCGAATCCTCTTGGTCTCGTTATTTTTTTTCAGGAGAGATGTCCGAGTGGTCGAAGGAGCTGGACTCGAAATCCAGTGTAGTGCTCTGCATTACCGAGGGTTCGAATCCCTCTCTCTCCGGAAAGCCATTGGAGAGATGTCCGAGTGGTCGAAGGTGCACGATTGGAAGTCGTGTATGGTCGAAAGCCATCGGGGGTTCGAATCCCCCTCTCTCCGTTCAGCAGCAGATCCTCGGCAATGAGCGCCGCCCAACCCCGTCAGGACAGGAATGTAGCAGCGGTAAGCGGAAAGCCATGTGACCGAGACCATTTGCTGCTGTTTTGTTTTCAACGAAATAGATGCTATACTCCTTTTGGAGAAACGATGGCAGAACTCAAGAACACATATGAAGTGACGGCAACAAGGAAAAGACCGCAGGATTTCGATTATCTCGTCGGTCAGGATTTTGTCGTATCGACACTCGAAAATGCAATCAAGGAAAAACGCATCGCACATGCCTACCTCTTCTCTGGCCCGAGAGGCGTTGGAAAGACAAGCTCTGCCAGACTTCTTGCAAAAGCATTGAACTGTCAGGAGGGTATGAGCGCCCATCCGTGCGGAAATTGCGATTCATGCATTGAGATAGCACAAGGGAAGTCCGTTGATGTAATAGAAATCGATGGCGCATCAAACACCAGCGTCAACGATATAAGAAGCATTAAGGAGGAGATAATGTTCCCTCCACAGTCTTCACGCTATAAAATCTACATCATCGATGAAGTCCACATGCTCTCAACATCAGCCTTCAATGCCTTGCTGAAAACAATCGAAGAGCCGCCTGAGTATATCATCTTCATATTCGCAACCACTGAACTCCAGAAAGTGCCAGCTACCATAAGATCGCGCTGCCAGCAGTTCCGATTCTCGCTTATCAGCCAAGACTTGATTATGAAGTGTCTAAGAAGTGCCGCTGATGATATCCAAATAGAAGCGGATGAAGACGCCCTCTTCTGGATTGCAAAGGAATCGACAGGATCAATGAGGGATGCATATACCCTATTCGATCAGGTTGCTGCTTTCTCCGGTGATCACATCACGCTCGATAAGATAAAGAAGAAACTCTCTATAGCAGGATTTTCCGCGATATCGAAGATCGTATCGCTTGCGCTTTCCGAAAAAGGAGATGCTGTCTTTGATGAGATCGGGAAACTCTTTCTGGATGGCGTAGCCCCAGAGCAGATTGTCAAAGATAGCGCGGACTTTTTCAGGACGCTTCTTCTTTACAAAGAAGGCGTAAGAAGGGTTGACGTCCTCGGCTCATCACTCACTGATATCCCCATAGAGGTTGTAGAAGCACTCTCAAGGGAACAGATGGAAGCCGCGCTCAACGCCCTTCTCAAACTTTACCGCGATCTTCGCTACTCGCTCTCTCCGCGCTTTGAGATAGAACTCTTCTTCTCAAGACTTTCTTCTCTGAGAAACCTCACCTCCCCTGACATCCTTCTCAAAAAGCTTGAAGAGCTTAAAGCAGGCGTTGCTGAAGGGAATATCGTAGTAAGAAGCGAAGCAAAGACTATACCTTTTGCGTATGTTCCGGAAAAAGAGGTTAAGAGCGAAGAGAAAAAAAACGAAACTGCAATATCTATAGAAACACCTACAGCACCGGCAGAAGAATCCTATGAAGAGGAAGAAGAGGCGGAAAGCAAACCGAAGACTCTCTCGCTTGATGATATAACAGCAATCTCAGAGTCTCTTTCGAAGATGGGCAAAAGCACGGAGGCAAGGTATATAAAATCTGTTGAGAAAATCGAGGAAAATGATGGTATATACCTTCTCTATCTCTCAAAGCCGCTTGCATATAATTCGCTCAAGAACGCAGAGAAAGATGTGCAGAAAGCAATTGCAGCCGCAACCGGTGAAAGCTGGAGGATAAAGCTCAAGCTCGATGAGCAGAAAGAGAACGATGAGGATTTCTCTCCTGAAATGAAAAGACTCAAGGCTTTCTTCGGCGGCCAGCTTATAAAGCACGAGGTTGCAAAACGGCAGGTAGAGGAAACAGTGGAAACAGAAACAAGGAGTTATGATGATGAATATTTCACCTCTAGAATTGATGAAGAAGATCAGTGAACTTGAAAAGAATGCCGGAGAGCTTACAAAGAGAGCCGAAGGTATAATCGTAGAAGGAGAATCCGGTGCTGGCATGGTGAAGGTAACACTCAGCGCAACAGGCACTGTCAAGGATATTTTCATTGCAGATGAGGTCTATTCCCTCGATAGCAAAGAGGCTCTTATTACGCTTCTCAAGAGTGCATTCAACAACGCAACAGAAAAAAAGAACGGTGAAATGCAGGCACTTGTCACACAGATGGCAGGAGGGCTTCGTTGAGCGCGCTTGATGAGCTTATCAGGCTGATAAAAAAACTCCCTGGAATGGGAGAGAAGTCTGCATCGAGGCTCGCCTACCATTTGATAAGAACCGATCAATCCTACAACAAAGCGCTTGGCGAAGCTATTGCAACAATAAAAGAGAGGATACATCCCTGCCCTGTCTGCGGCTGCTATACAGAAGAAGATATCTGCCAGTATTGCAGTGATGCAAAAAGGGATACAAGCGTGCTATGCATCGTAGAGGAAGCGCAGGATGTGCTTTCAATCGCATCATCCGATGCATATGATGGGCTTTTCCACGTCCTTGGCGGCGCGATAAATCCACTAGACGGCATTGGCCCCGAAGCTCTTTCCTTCCATTCGCTGATGGAGAGAATCGAAAAAGGTAGCTTCAAGGAAATCATCATCGCAACAAATCCTACGGAAGAAGGCGACACAACAGCGCTCTATATAAGGCATCTTCTGAAAGATAGAGAAGATATTACGCTTACGCGCCTTGCGTCAGGATTGCCGATCGGTGGAGATCTCGGCTATGCCGATAAACTCACTCTCGCCAGATCCATGAAAGGCCGCGTCAGACTCTGAAAGCCCTGAGACAATAAGTGAAAGCCCTATACCTATTGCAAGGAGTACCAAGGAGGGGAATATAGCCATCCAAGGAGCAGACATCACTACGCTTCTTGCCTCGGAGAGAATAGAGCCGAGCGTTGAAAGCGTGACAGGAACACCGCAGCCAAGGAAGGAAA
This sequence comes from uncultured Spirochaetaceae bacterium, assembly GCA_964623005.1. GTDB lineage: Bacteria > Spirochaetota > Spirochaetia > Sphaerochaetales > Sphaerochaetaceae > Ornithospirochaeta. Next base: position 5,574 of record CAZURL010000036.1, on the reverse strand, counting down.
GCGAAGCTTCGGAAAGAATAGATGCAGAGAAAATCGAAAGTCCCTGTGTGAGTAAATAACTCTTCTCATTTGGAAGAACATGTATGGCAAAGACCTTAATCCGGCTCTTCCCTAGGCCAATGGAAGCAAGAACATAATCCTCTGAGCGCAGTACAGAGACATCAGAAAAGGCTGTCTCTGCGATATCAGCAATATTTCCAAGGGAAAGCACGATTATAAGTTTCAGCACACCAGGCCCTGTCAGGGCATTGAGAAACAACGCAAGGAGAACAGGCGGTACGGTCTTCAGCATAAGCGTTACAGTCATCAACGGCGTAGAGGGAATATCTCTAATAAAGAAAAGAAAAGACAGCGCTATGCCTAAAAGCAGGGAGATTGCTGTAACCGAAAACGCAATCGATAACGAAATAAGCGTTCCTCTTCCGATTCTGAGCGCAAGATCGCGTCCAAGTGTATCAGTGCCCAATATATGATCTACAGAAGGAGATAGAAGCCTATCGCCACGCGCTGAGTCAAAGGTAGAGAAGATAATGGCAAGAAGAAGGATTGAAAGAATTATTAGAACACCTGCCGCAACTCTCTTCATTTTCCCCTCCTTATCCGAGGATCGATGAGTGCAACAACACCTTCAAAGATAAAGAAAACCACAGCCACGGAGAGAGAGACCAGTATCATAAGGCATCCTGCAAGGTGCGCATCTCTCATAAGCGCTGCATCTACCATCAGCGAACCAAGGCCTGGGAGTGCAAAAACAGTCTCTATTACCGCAGCGCCTCCAAAAGAGGAAGCGATTGACTGAGCTAGCAAAGAACAGAGAAGAGGAAGCGATGGTTTTAATGCACTCTTTGTAACAAGATCCTTTCTCTTCATTCCCGTAGAGAGCGCAAACGCCGAATACTTTTGCTCAACGCCTTTCTTTAAGGCTTTCTTCATAATCCTTATGTAGAGCGATGCATGCAAAAGCGCAAGCGTAAGAGAAGGTAGGAATATAGACCGGAGGTGCGGCAACAGCCCTCGGGAAAGATCAATATATCCAGCAACAGGAAAGAGTGGAAGCTTTATCGAAAAAACGATGACAAGAATCATCGCTGTCAAGAAGGAAGGAAGCGACATAATAACAACAGAGAAGAGGGAGACTACCAGCGAGAATGCTCCCCCCTTCCTTACCGCCGCAATTGATAATGGAAGTGCGATAATAAGAGCCATAGGGATTGCAAAAAGCGTTATGGAAAGAGTTACCGAAGCACCGCGTGCAATCATCCATGAGATATCAAAACCGGTAGCGCTTTTTCCCCAATCACAGCGTATGAATGACGCGATAAAAGCTATGTATCTTACAAGAAATGGTCGATCAAGGCCGAGTGCGCTTCTATATGCCTCAACATCCTCGGTCGAAGCCTCTTCTGCTATCACATAAGCAGAGCTATCGCCCGGCGAGAGCGAAGAAAGCGCAAAGACAAGGAAAGACACTGCAAAGAATGTCGCAATAACAATAAACGCATAGCGTAAAATCCTTCTCATCGCTTTGCATCCCAGAAATAGAAGCTATCGGAGAGAATCACTCCTGTGATATCCGAAGAAATTGCATAGACTGTCGAATAATGACCTAGGATTATCACAGGGATATATTCCCAGAGATAGCGCTGCGTCTCTTCCCATAGCGTCTTTGCTTCCTGCATCGTCGATGCATCTCTGAGCGTTGAAAGCATGGAAAGCGCTTTCTCATCCTCAAGCCATCCTGCTCCTCTCTCGGAGAGAAAAGCCTTGAGCTGTGGAAGCGTCGTTGCTGAATATGCAGATATCGAGATATCCCATAGCGAAGGATCCTTCCGCCTCTCGATAAACGATGCCCAATCAAGGACAGTAACCTCTGCCTCTATGCCAACCTCTTCTAGTTCAGCAGCTAGAACAATTGCTATTTTATCAAGATTCGAGGTGTTGGATGAGAGTATCCTGACCTTTTCCCCGTCAAAAAGCAACGCACCCTTCTCTGTGTTGCTCTCATTATATGGATCGCTATCATCGCTGACACTCCATCCACTTCCCCTTTCCATGTAATCAGAATGGAGAAAGTAGCCATAATTACCATAACACGCTCTCATAAGTTCATCTCGATCTATGATCAGAGAGAGTGCTTTTCGGTTTGAATGAGAGGAGAAAGGCCCTTCCTTCTTATTCAGGACAAGCGCAATAGAGCCGTTTTCATCACCTTCTAAAAGCGTTATTGAATCATTCTTGCTCAATCTTGGAATATCATCGGAGAGCACGCAGTCAATCGCATCATATAATCCGCTCTCAAGGCCAAGCCGTCTTGTCGTTCCATCGGAGACAAAGAAATACGAAAGCCTTTCTGGGCCTTGGGATTTATCATCGCTATAGGGAACATAGGATTCAAATTTTACAAGATCTATCCGCTCTCCCGGATACCATCGCTCTACCATATATGGGCCTGTTCCGATAAATTTATCCACAAGATAAGTGCTCTCAGCAATCACTTCCGAGGGCATTATCACAGCGCTTTGCGGAGAAGAGGCCATCATAAAAAGAAAAGAAAAGAGAGAGGAATCCGAATCTATATATACCTCGTCTCCTTCTTTTTTGAAAATATTCCCCTTTGCTGCATTCGAGGCTTCTGCATAGAGCGAGAGCCATCTATTGAGAGAGGCAACAACATCGTCGGCATCCAGCGCAGAGCCATCATGGAAAGTAATACCATCGCGTATCTTGAATGATAGATGCTTTCCATCCGCCGATAGCACAAAAGAAGAAGCGAGTTCCGGAACAATCTTCCCCTCGGAAAGCGTCACGAGTTTTTCATATATATTCCCTACCGCTATCATACGGCCGGATACGGAGGAATTGACCTGAACATCCAGAGTCGGAGGCTCAAGCGCGATTGCTATATCAAGAGAATCATCACGTTCACTGCTACAGGAAAAAAAGAGGATGCAGAGGAGAACAACAAAGAAAGCTCTCAAAAGAACTCCTTGTATGACAAAGAGCCAAGGAAATCCTTGGCTCTCTTTTGTCTTTTCTGTAATTACTGTGGCTGCTTTCCGATGTAAGCGAGAATACCGCCGTCAACATAGAGAACATGGCCATTGACAAAGTTCGATGCATCAGATGCAAGGAACACAGCAGGCCCCATAAGATCCTCTGTCTTTCCCCATCTGTGAGCAGGTGTCTTAGAGAGGATAAATTCGTTGAAAGGATTGCCAGGAACTCTGAGAGGTGCTGTCTGAGGTGTCTCGATGTATCCAGGCCCAATGCCATTGCACTGGATGTTGTACTCGCCGTACTCAGAAGCAATGTTCCTCGTAAGCATCTTGAGACCACCCTTAGCCGCCGCATACGCGCTGACTGTTTCACGTCCAAGCTCTGACATCATTGAGCAGATATTGATGATCTTTCCATGGCCCTGCTTGATCATGCCAGGAATAACTGCTTTGGAAACGATGAATGGAGCATTGAGGTCTACATCGATAACCTGACGGAAATCCTTTGCGGACATTTCAACCATAGGGATTCTCTTGATGATACCAGCATTGTTGACAAGGATATCGATCTTTCCGAAATCCTCAACGATCTTTGCAGCTGTTGCCTGTACCTGCTCTTCATCAGTTACATCGCAGACATAGCCGCGAGCCTCAATCCCAGCCTCTTTATAAGATGCAAGTCCCTTCTCGACAAGCTCTTCTTTGATATCATTGAATGCGATCTTTGCGCCAGCCTTGTAGAAAGCCGTTGCGATTGCCATGCCGATGCCATATGAAGCTCCGGTAACCCATGCTACCTTACCTTCAAGCGAAAAATCTTTCATTTCCATTTAAATACCTCCTGCTCAATGGCGTCACTGATTAGATATTATACTACAAGAATCTACTCTGCAAGCAAAAATTGAAACATTGTTTCATTTTTAGAGCTTGTCTATCAGCATAGAACATTTGCCCGATGGAATCGGAAGCGTCTTCTTCTTGTCCTCATCAAGCAAATGGATTGTGAAATAATACAATTTCTCACTCTCTAGCCTTATTTCCCAACCCCGAGCATTCTTATTCGAAAGTATTGTGATATTGTTCTTCTTGAGCGATAGATCCTCTATCCCCATCTCCTCAAGCGCTTGCATCGTCCAATATACTGTCTTTCGCGGTAAAGATATCTCAAGCCCGATTATGTTCTCGATCACAAGAGAAATCGTTACGAGTCCAAGCATCGGCAGATAGCGCCTCTTGTTCTCGCTCCAATCTGATTGTCCATCGGAAAGCGGTTTATATGACTCCCAGGAGTCACCCTGCGTCTCTGCATCTGGATGAAGCGTATCGAGGATGAAGTACATATGCCTTATCGCACACTCGCGCGCGAAGACAAAGGAGCCATAGTTCATAAGGCCCTTTACGACCATGTATGTGCAGAGAGGAACGACACCCCCTGTGTAGCCGCCTCCATCTTCCCTGAAATACTTAGATGAACGAGGAACCGTGGGGAATGGGTTATCGGTACCGAACTCATTCTCATCCTTGAGCTTTTCGATCATGAACGCGGCATATTCATCATTCGGGATCTCTGCAAGCAGCGTCCAATATGAACCGATATGCTTATTCTTGATGCGCTTTTCCTCTCCATCTAGGTCGTAATAGAATTTATCGTCAATATCCCACATCATTGAATTGATACGGGTTTTGACAGAGAAATAAATACGCTTATAGCGGAATGCAAGCTCCTTATCGTTGAGAATATCCCCGATATAAGACATATAAAGCGCAAATATCGCTACAGATGAATTGTAATCAACGGTATAGACAGCACCCTCACGAGGAAGGTTACCCATGTGAGTGGCAGCATATGGAACCCTATAAAGGCCATTTGCATCCATTGCAGACTTCTGTAACCATAAGAAGTACTTCTCAAGATATGGAACAACATCTTTGAGGCGTTTCTTGTTTCCTATCTTGTGATAGAAAACGAACTCAACATAGGAAAGAAGCGGAACCGATAGTCCTTTCGGATTATCTTCTATGAGAACACGTTCACCTGTTGTTATATCATAGCTCTCATAAATCTCACCTTCTTCTCCCTGCTTGGAGTAGAAATAGTCAATCATAGAATACGGGCTGTAATTCTGATTACTATATACTAAAAACAGCGACGACAGAGATGTGTCGAACAAATTGATGATGTTATTGTTGTCATAAGTATAATAGCCATCCGGAAAGAGTCCATCCTTGTCTCCCTGATGCCATACCTCAGACAACCAAACCCAGGTTCTGTCGTACATATCGACAAAATCCTGATCATAGAAATGTATACGTGGAACTAAATCCTTAACCACTGTTTTTCTCCGTTTTCGAAGGAAAAAACCCTGATTTTTGTCCTTGAATCTCATCATAAATGATATATCAGGAGAAGATGGAAGTCAAACTATTTTTCCTTTTCGTTATTCTTTATAAAAAAAGAAATTATCAATTTAACATTTTTCTTTGCCATGTATAAGTTTCAATGCGCTGGGCAGAATCTCAAGATCAAAGGAAGAGCCAGCCCTTGAAAAGACCTCTCCATCACAGTGAGCCTCCATCG
>CAZURL010000035.1:0-15610 GCA_964623005.1 uncultured Spirochaetaceae bacterium | reverse complement strand
GCCACCGCAGCTTCATCCGGTTAGAATATGCGCATTTTGGTACAGTACATGTATATAAAAAACAGCCTAACCCCTTATAATAAAGGTGATTAGGCTATTATATGATGGAACAATTACTCAAGAATATTCACACCATCTCTCATGAGGTAAGCTGAATTTTCTATGAGATCTGCTGGTATTTCAATGCCGAGCCTATCTGCGACGTCGAGATTGATATAATACTCGAGGTCTGTGAGATAGACGGTTCCGATTTCCTCTGGTGTTTCTCCCTCGAGTATTCGTTTGACGATTTTTCCTGTAAGGCGGCCAGATGCATAGTAGTCAAAGCCGCCAGCGATCAGTACGTTAGATTCGAATGCGGAGGTCGTATCTGCGCTGAAAAGCGGGACTGATGCGGAATCACAGACATCCGAAAGCGATGCGATAGCTGAAATAACGGTATTATCTGTTGCGACATACATTGCATCGACACGATCGATGATCGAGGCTGCGGCCATCCGTACTTCTGAGGAGTTAGAAACTGATGCGGAGACAAACTCAACGCCATTTTCCTCGCAGATTGCTTTCATTCCTGCCATCATCGATACGCCATTTGCTTCGCCGGAGGTGTATACCATACCGATGCGTTTTGCACCTGTCAGTCTTTCAATGAGCGCGAAATGCGTTGCAAGTGGCACTGCATCTGATACGCCGCAGACATTCTCTATTCCATCAAGTCCTGCTGCTGGCACATCGGTAACAGAAGAGAATATTACAGGGATATCAGAAAAAACATTTGCAAGTGCCTGTGCCGTAGGTGTTGCTATTCCGATTGCGATATCCACATTCTCCGTCTCAAAAAGCTTGGCAATGGATGCGGCAGTGCTGATCTCACCATTTGCGTTCTGAACATCGAAGATGGCGTCAATACCATCATCTGCAAGCTGATCCTTGATGCCTTCTTCAATTGCATCAAGTGCAGGGTGCGCCAAAAGCTTTGAAATTCCAATCACAGGTGTATTATCACTTTTATCGGTTGCAGGCTGTGCAGATATCGAGAAGACGCAGAAAAGTGCGACAAGGATTGCTATAATTGTTTTCTTCATGTTTCTCTCCTTAGTAATTGATACTGTAAAGAGAGTCATAACCCATGTCAATACTTTTTATAGAAACATCAGAAATCTATATCAAACGCCTCGTCTTCAAAGTCATCGTATTCATTGTTGCTCTCATCGTACTCACCCTCTTCCGGAAGCTGCGGAATGATAGAGAATATCTCGTCGTCTTCCTCTTCATCGTCATATTCATAGCACATAAGGATATTCTAGCAGGAGAAGATAAAAGTGTCCTTTATTTTAAGCTGGCTAAATAAGATTCTGCTGAATTTACATTGTGGTTTATAACATTCGAAATTGTTTCAGTTGTTCTGATGGGTAGTGTTCCAATCCTCTCTCTGTGTTATTATGCAGATATGTTCAGGTATATAGTCATTTCTATGGGAGAACCAGCAGGGACTTCTCCTGAGATGATCCTTAAATCAGTCAATGCTCTCTCAGATGCATTTGCAGGTGGCATAATCGTTACAGGCGATGAAGGGGTATTCAAGCGCGTAGCATCCGACTTGTCGATAGATATGCCTTTTACTTCCTTTGTTGATAGCGAATATGAACTGAAAAAGGCGGAGGATAAAGGCAATAAATTCATCTTCTATAGTTCTTCCTCTCTCGATATGGATGAATTTGAATATGGAAAAGTCTCTAAGGATACAGGCGAGGCCTCCTTCCGCGCTCTCGAACAGGCTGTTTCGATTATTCAGAATGGCCTTGGGCTTTCCCTTATTACCTGTCCCGTTTCCGTTAAAGCACTTAAAGATGCTGGCTATGAAGAGCATTCTGTATTTGCGCTTCTCTCAACCTTTGCGGCATCTCATAGACTCGTTAACATGATAAAATCCGGAGAGATGAATATCTTCTCCGTTACGCCAAGAAAGCCTGTCATGGCAGCTCTTCCATCCATAACACGGGAGAGTATCATCGATGCGATTGTCTCGATCGATGCGTTCGGCGTCTCTGCGTTCTTCGATACTAAGAAGCCGATAGCAGTTGCTTCCTTCAACCCGATAAATGCAGATGGCGAGTGGACAGAGAAAGAGGAACGTGAGGCAATTATCCCCGGCGTTGAAATTGCAAAACGCATTGGTATGAATGTAGTCGGCCCGATTACCCATGAAGCGCTTTTCCGGCAGGCAGTAAAAGGCGATTATTCCGCAATTCTCTGTATGACCACAGATGTTGGGTATGCTGCTTCTGCTGCAGCCTATCCGGATGATTCATATTTGATTACTTGGGGACTTCCATTTATACGCCTTGGTATAATAGGTGGTGCAGGGCTTGAGGAAGCTGGCAAGAACTCTGTACATATCAAAGCGATGGTGACAACAGCCTTTGAAGCGCTTCGGCTTTCTGATAGGAGTTATATGGTATGAAGAAAAGATTTCTTTTTCTCCTTGCTTGTATTGTTCTTGTTCTTTCGTCTTGTCAGACAAAGGTTTCGATAGATTATCTTTATCCATCGGATGTGAATATGTCATCCTATAGGAACCTTGCGGTAATGCCTGTTGTTGCTTATAGAGACGGATGGCCGAACGTTACATGGATGAGAAGCGGTGATGTTTACGCATCAAGGCTCCATATAAGGCCATCATATTCATCTGCTTTGGCGGATAATGTTGCAGATTATGCGACTCTGCATCTTTATTCTGTTCTCAGCTCCTCCGGCTATTACAACCTTCTCGACACGGACACGACCGAATGGATTGTCCGCTCTGGCGACCGTGTCTCAGAGCGCTTGAGCGATATGGGCTATACAGCGGTGATGATTCCGCGTATTGAGGACATGACAGTCGATGAAAGAGTGCATGCTACACCGCGTTCGCAACGGGTATGGGATAATGCAAGAAAAGAGTATAGGACGGAGCGCTGGTATGAATACGAGGTCAGACAACAAGTATCTATAAGCTATTCGATCACTGTTGTCGATACATTGACAGAGCGTGTCATCGCTAGACGCACCTTTGTCGATTCAGCGGCCAGAACGGAACCGATTAATCCAGATTGGCCGGTATTTGATGGCGTAGAAATCTTATTCAGGCGCATGATTAATGCTTTTGACGAGGGAATAAGACGTTGTTTTGTCCCAACGCAGCGACAATACGAAATCCGTTTGATGAAGAATAAGCCAAAGGATGAAGGCGCAGAGGTTGCGTATGAGGCAGTAGATAATGGCTATACGCTGGATGCGCAGAATGCTTTCCTTGCAATCTGGGAAGATCGTCAGCATATCCCATCTGGCTATAATGCCGCGCTTCTTATTGCCGCAAACGGTGATTTCGATGGCGCGATAGCGCTTCTTGAGGAGATGATAGCTTATACATCGAACGCTGATGTCCGCAATCTCTATAACGATATGCTTGTCTTACGGCAGCGTAATGAGGAAGCAATGTCCCAGTTTACCGTTGATGAGGATTTCGAAGAAGCTATTGAGGAAGACAGCGAAATCACGATTTATGATTACCTTCTGAGGTGAAAATGACAAGAATAATCTATGCAAAGAGGGATTTGATCCCTGATTTGTCTTCTTTGAGCTCCGTGGAGATTGCATTCTCCGATCCTATTGGGAGATGCAGAGAACTAAGGGAAGGGGTGAGCGCAAGAGGCGGAATGGAAGCGCTCAAGCGGATTATAAGTTCAGCTTCATTTTCCGTTATTGTTCTCTCTTCGTTTTCCGCTATTGCAGATTCTGTTAAGGATAGCGTTGCATTCTGGGTATCAGATCACCTTTCAGAGCCTGAGGCGCCACTGCTTATAGTCGAGTCTTCCGGCCCGTGGAAAGAGGGTGTTGTGTGCTCTGATATGGATGATGTGCAAAATTACTTAGTAAATATTAAGTAATTTTTGAATATTTTTTCTTTATGATATCCTCAGCTGTAGATTTTAAGCAAAGAAATGCAGTAATCTACGGCAGAGTTCCATCGTTTTTTAGGGCTAAAACTACGTAAATCGGGCTACCAAACGGCTAAAATCCTGCATTTTTGTAATTTTTGCCCCTTTTTGCCTGCTTTGGTATAATCGAGTACAAAGGTGAGCGCCAGCTCATTGGATTAAGGAGGAGCTTATGCTGCTAAACATGACTATTGCGAACTTCAAGTCCGTAAAGTCACCTCAGACCATCAGCTTCCAGGCGGTAAAGGATTCGAGGCTTTCTCTCTCGAAGTTAGTCGAGGTCAACGACCACCTGAAGGTCATCAAGACCAGTGCTATCATCGGACCGAACGGTGCAGGAAAGAGTTCTTTCGTCAGAGCTCTTGAAGTTCTTAAGAGAATAGTCATGGCACCTGAGGGCCCGGAGAATCCGCTACAGGGAGCACTTACCGGTACCGTATTCGCATATGGTATAGACAAGGCAACGCCGGCCACTATCTCAATTGAGGTTCTTTTGGATAAGGGCGATGGTACGGCAGAAAAGCCTACGACAATTGCCCGTTACACGCTCAAGGCAAACAAAGAGAAGATCTTCGAGGAGACGCTGTACTACGTGATCAATAACTCCAAGAAGCTTATGTTCGAGCGCATTCTTGGCGATAGTGGCGAGTACTCTTATCGATTCGGAAAGCTTTACAGAGGCGAGAAGAAGAGACAGGCTGCAAAGCTGACGGAGAATAGAACGTTCCTTGCTGGCTCTGCACGTAAAGGCGGCCAGACGTCACTTGAGCTTTACAATTGGTTCGATAAATCGCTCAACATACTTCCGATGGGTGTTTCTTCAAAGGCTGAGCAGTATGCCTGCGATATGCTCAAGGCGCATCCGGGTTGGGGCGAGCAGATTCTTAATTTCCTCTGGGCGTTGGATATCACGGATATAAACCGCGTTGAGGTCAAGACAAACGATAAGGGTGAAGATCATCTCAGATTCACGCACATCTATGTGAATGACAAGAAGGCCGAGGGTTATGCAAACCTCTTTGCAGGAGAGTCGCTTTCCCTTAGGAGGCTAACTGTTGTCGGCATAGCATTCTTTGAGGCTTTCATCACAGGCAAGACCCTTGTTATCGATGATTTCGGACAGCTTCTGCATCCGGATGTCCTCTGTCACCTTGTTGAGATTTTCGAGAACTGCGACAAGGAAAGCCAGATGCTCGTCATCGATTGCAATCCATCGCTTCTCCGGGATGGGCTTCTTCGCCGCGATGCTGTATGGTTTGCTCAGAAGGATCAGGAAAGCTCGACTGTCTACTATTCGCTTTCCGACTTCAAAGCCACCAAGGGCAAGGTTCCTGTTTCTCAGCGTTACATGCAGGGTGTATATGGGGCACTCCCGATTACCAGCGAATTCTATTTCATGCATGATGGAACCCCCGTTGAACCTGAGAGCGTAGAGGCTGAAGGAGAGGAGGCATAAGATGGTAAATCGCAAGAAGAACGTAACTCAGCCGAAGCAGACAATGCTTCTGGTATGTGCAACTGAGGCCGAGGTGCTGTATTTTTCGCAGATGAGGAAGGATTGCCGCTATGTCAATCTCACAGTCCTCAAAGGGCCGGATAAGGATCTTAAATCGCTTATCGACTTTACAGGAAGAGTTCGCAATAGTGGTAAGTATGATTCTGCATGGGCGCTATTCGGCTTTAATGATGTAAATACGAATGTCGAGGAGGTGAAGGAGCTTTCTGAATACACAGAAAAGAAGAAGGTCAAGCTCTGCTGGGTGAATCCTAAGTTCGAGCTTTGGTTCATCTTCCATCTAGGCGCGCCATCCTCGTATATTTCGGATATCTCAGCGCTGGAAGCTAAGCTAAAGGAGTCTCTGCCGGGATTTGAGATGACTCCTGAGTACTTCCTTACCGATGGGCTGAATACTCATATTAAGCTATTTCCGCGTCATTCAAATGCGGATATCAACGCTCGCAACTACAATGCGCTTGCAAAGGCTGCGACTGGACTTGAGGCTACAATGATTCCTCTTCTCAATGAGGATATCACAGCAATCTGCGGTATTGCAGATATGTCCCACAACCAGAAAGTGCGAAGGTAGTTGATGGCGGCTGTCCCTCTTCTACTTAGTTTGGTGGCCTTGTCTATTGTCAGCATGGATCTGGCATTGGCCATTGTTTGGAACCGCAGGGCGCGATACACGTGGTCGCGCACCTGCGTTGTATTCACTGCGACATTATTGGGCGCAGTTGTGGTATTTGCGCTTGATCAGTATTCATATCTAGCATTTACAGGAACGGTGCAGAAGATATTGCATGCCGTATGGGAAATACTGTTAGTTCTCGATTCGACGTTCATAATCGCGCTCCTTCCTTTCTTCTGCAATTGGATAATCGCACGTCCGACAGGACGGCTTGAAAAGACGCTTTTCTTTGTTGCAGGCGGCCTTTATCTTTCAGATTCCATTTTCTGGATAATCACAAGAGTCTCATTTACGTCGATGCTTCAATATCTTATCTGGACGCTTGTCGTGCTCTATTGCATTATTGTCATGTTCTCGGAGTGGAAGCGCATAATGGATAGAAGTGTCCGCGTGATGTGCCTGACGATGATAATAATATCGTTTGCGATGCTTCCGGTGAGCGTGCTTTCAATGATTTTCCAGACGCTTAGAAGCATCTCGATCCCTGTTGTTTCGCTCTCTTATACGATAGCGATCCTCATATTTCTCTTTATTGCGATTTCCCATCTCGATAACAGCAAGGAAGAGAAGACGGATGGCGAGAGGAAAGGCCTTTCAATGGAGTCCGTGGAGGCTTACCACATTACAGAGCGCGAATTTGAAGTGATCCTCCTTATAAAGAAAGGACTGACGAATAAGGAGATTGCTTCCGATCTCTCGATATCCGTAAATACTGTCAACAATCATATTGCAAATATTTTCTCAAAGACAGGCGTTCGATCGAGAATCGATCTATTGAATCTTCTACAGGAAGCTTCATGGTGATCTGCCGTGCCTGACAATTATTGCCAATATGGGCCAAAGATAATACCATTAGCTGTCAATTCAAGGAGATTTATATGGAAGTACGCGTGCGCTACGCCCCGTCTCCAACTGGGCTGCAGCATATAGGCGGAATACGCACTGCCTTGTTCAATTACTTCTTTGCAAAGTCCTCTGGCGGTAAGTTCATACTCCGCGTCGAGGATACGGACAGGGAGCGCTATAGCGATGAGTCGCTCGAAGATCTTTACAGTACGCTCGAATGGCTTGGTATCAAATGGGACGAAGGGCCTGTTGTGGGCGGCCCATGCGGCCCTTATATCCAGTCAGAACGCTTTGATATCTATCGCAAGTATGCAGAAGAGCTTGTTGAGAAAGGAAAAGCGTATTACTGCTACTGCTCGTCGGAACGGCTTGAAAATCTGAGAAAGAGCCAGATTGAGGCGAAGAGCGAGTATCAGGGATATGATAGGCACTGCGCATCCCTTACCGCAGAAGAGAGGGCGGAGCTTGAGGCAGAGGGTATTAAGCCTGTTATAAGATTCCGTGTCCCTACGGAGGGAAAGACAACCTTCCACGATATCCTCATGGGGGATATAACAAGAAGGAATAGGGATATCTCTCCAGATCCGATCATCCTTAAAAGCGATGGTTTCCCGACATATCATCTTGCAAATGTCGTTGATGACCATCTCATGGGGATTACGCACATAATGAGAGCGCAGGAATGGATTCCATCCGGGCCGCTTCATGTATTGCTTTATCAGGCATTCGGTTGGGATATCCCACAGTACTGCCATCTTCCAATGGTAATGGGAAAGGATGGGCAGAAACTTTCGAAGCGCCATGGATCTACCGCGGTACGTGACTTCCGTAAAAAAGGCTATCTTCCAGAGGCAATAATCAACTATGTCACGCTCGTAGGCTGGTCGCTTGATGGATCGACTGAGTTCTTCACGAAGGAAGAGCTTGAGAAGTGCTTCAAGATGGAGAATATCCATAAGTCGCCTGCGGTCTTTGATTATAAGAAGCTGGATTGGTTCAATGGACAGTACATCAGAGCAGCCTCCGATGAGAAAATCAAGGATCTTGTCACTCCATATCTCAAGGATGCCGGCTTTGTCCATGATCCGCTGACAGCCGAGGAGGATGTTCTCATTACTAAGATCGTTCCTCCTGTAAAGGAGAGGATGAAGGTGCTCTCCGATGTCGTTCCGCTCACGGCTTTCATCTTCCGCGATGAGGCTGTAAGAGATGAGAGCGTTTATATCGGGAAAGGTGCTGATAAGGAGAAGACGAAGGAAGCGCTCAGGCTTTCTTCTGAGATTCTTCTCAAAGGACTTAGGGAAGGCAGAAGCCATGAGGAAATAGAGGAAGCTATTTCTTCGCTTTCTGAAAAACTAGATATGAAAGTAGGGGCGGTATTCCAGCCGATTCGTGTTGCAATAACAAATTCGACAGTGTCGCTGCCGCTATTCGATTCAATAGATATGATAGGGCTTGATGAAACAGAGCGCCGTCTCAATCGTGGCCTGAAAATACTTGAGGAGGCATCAGATGTCTGAAAAAGCAACAATGGATAAAATCGTTTCGCTATGCCGTCGCCGCGGCTTCATTTTCCAGTCGAGTGAAATCTATGGCGGTCTTAATGGCGCGTACGACTATGGCCCGATGGGTGTTGAGCTGAAGAATAATATCAGGGATTTCTGGTGGAAGGAAATGACGCAGATGCACGACAATATCGTAGGTCTTGATGCCTCGATTCTCATGCATCCCCGTGTTTGGGAGGCTTCCGGCCATGTTTCGAACTTCACAGATCCGATGGTTGATTGCAAGGTCTGTAAGTCTCGTTTCCGTGCAGATCAGATCGATCTTGATGCCGCCTGCCCAGTATGTGGCAATAAGGATTCTTTCACTGCGCCTCGCAACTTCAATCTTATGTTCCAGACGCATATCGGGGCAAATGCAGATGATGCTTCGATTGTTTATCTCAGACCTGAAACCGCGCAGGGCATATATGTGAACTTCAAGAACGTTGTACAGTCATCGCGCGTTAAGCTTCCGTTCGGTATTGCACAGGTTGGTAAATCATTCAGAAATGAGATCACAACAAAGAACTTTATCTTTAGATCCTGCGAATTTGAGCAGATGGAGATGCAGTTCTTCTGCAAGCCAGGCACGGATGAGGAGTGGTTCCCGTATTGGAGGGAGCAGAGGATGGATTTCTATAAGAAGATGGGCATCCATCCAGATAGCCTGAGATGGCACCAGCATGGAGCGGATGAACTTGCGTTCTATGCAAAGGATGCCTATGATATCCAGTTCAATTTCCCGATGGGATGGCAGGAACTTGAGGGTGTACATTCAAGGACGGACTATGACCTTACACAGCATCAGAATTTCTCCGGAAAGGATCTTACATACCTCGATCCAGAGACGAATGAGCGGTACATTCCATATGTCGTCGAGACCTCAGCCGGCCTGACGAGAAATGTACTCATGGCTCTTTCCGATGCATATGATGAAGAGGAGACGCCGGAAGGTGATACCCGTACCGTACTTCACTTCCATCCGCTTATTGCGCCTGTCAAGGTTGCTATCCTTCCGCTTGTTAAGAAGGATGGACTTGCGGAATATGCAACAAAGCTTGAGCATAGCCTGAGAAGCGATTTCACGACATTCTACGATCAGAGCGGTGCTGTTGGCCGAAGGTATAGGAGAATGGATGAAATCGGAACTCCTTACTGTGTCACTGTTGATTATCAGACACTACAGGATCAGACAGTCACAGTCCGCTTCCGTGATTCAATGGCTCAGGATAGAGTAGCTGTCGATAAACTCGTGTCTTTCATCAATGATCAGATAAAGCAGTACAGGAGGGTGTGATGAACCAAGCGCTTCAGACACTTATCGACAGGGGCTTTGTAAAGGATTGTACGGATTTTGAAGGGCTTTCCGATCTGATGGATAAGGAGAAGCTTACCTTCTACTGCGGTGTAGATCCAACAGGCCCATCGCTCCACGTTGGTCACATTGTTCCATTCTTTGCAATGCACCATCTCCAGAAAGCAGGGCATAATCCGATTGCACTTGTTGGCGGTGGTACCGGACTTATTGGAGATCCTTCTGGAAAGACAGAGATGAGAAAGATTCTCTCTGTTGAGGATATCAACAGCAACGCAGAGAAAATCAAGGTTCAGCTTGGAAAGATTGTTGACTTCTCGGAAAACCCAAAAGAAGGTTCGGGCAAGGCTCGCATGATGAACAATGCCGATTGGCTTGTAAATCTGAACTATATAAATTTCCTTCGCGATGTAGGCGTCTATTTCTCTGTTAACAGGATGCTGACGTTCGAGGGCGTAAAGCAGCGTCTTGAAAGAGGGCTTTCGTTTATCGAGTTCAATTATCAGCTTCTCCAATCCTATGATTTCCACATGCTCAATCAGCTCACAGGTTGCCGCCTTCAAATTGGAGGCGCAGATCAGTGGGGTAATATCGTAGCAGGAATTGATCTTATACAGCGCATGGGCGGAGAGCAGTGCTACGGCCTTACGTTCAATCTTATAATGCGTGCAGATGGCAAGAAGATGGGTAAGAGCGAGAAAGGGGCAGTATTCCTTTCCCCTGAACTCTATTCTCCATATGACTTCTTCCAGTACTGGCGTAATGTTGCTGACGCAGATGCGGTAAGGTTCATGAAGATCTTCACGTTTATGCCACTGGAAGAAATCAAGGAATATGAAGATCCAAAGAGGAACGTCAATGAGACGAAAGAGCGTCTTGCCTATGAGATAACGAAGATTATCCACGGAGAGGAAGAGGCGGAGACTGCGCGTAATGCTGCACGTTCGCTCTTTGCTTCCGGCGGTATGGGCAGCAAGGAAGGCGTTCCTTCGATTTCGATTGAGAAGTCCGTATTTGAGAATGGTGTTGGAATCCTTGAGCTTTTCACGCGTTCAGGCCTGACTCCTTCAAATGGAGAGGCTAGAAGACTCGTTACGCAGGGCGGAGCAGAGCTTAATGGCAATAAGATCACAGATCCTAAAGCTATAATTACGCTAAGCGATGCTGATGAAGATGGCGAGTTTATGCTGAAAGCTGGAAAGAAGCGCTTTATGCGCATTATCCCGGAGTAAGTGATAGCCTGGCTTCGGCCAGGCTTCTTGTATGCTTGAAACAATAATCCAAGCGGTTGTTACATTCGCCGCAACTAATATCGATGATATCTTTCTTCTGACGATTCTTTTCTCAGTCTCTGAAACGCGTTCGAAAATCATCATCGGACAGCTTCTGGGAATGACTGTGCTTATTATCGTATCGGTATTGGGCGCATATTTTGCATCTCTTATCCTCTCTGCTTACACGTGGATCCTTGGCTTTATTCCGGTAATCCTTGGTATCAGATATTTCCTAAGGAATGAGAGTGATGAACACGTTGAAAGCCTCGGGATAATCGGTGCAATGCTTCTGATGATATCAAATGGATCAGATAATATCGGTGTTTATATTCCGCTCTTTACGACGCTCTCTGTGCTCGAGGTTGCAGTGACTGCTTTAATATACCTCTCTCTGACACTGCTGTTGACGGTCATCAGCATAAGGGCATCGGATCTTAGTTTTATAAATACAATTGTGTCAAAGTATAGCAGGGTAATCGTTCCTATTGTCCTTATTGCAATCGGCGCCTTTGTCATAATCGAAGGTGTTGTATGAAAAAGCTCAATAGGCATATACAGGAAGAGCGCATGAGATCAGGGGAAAACAAGACGTTGTTCTAAGGAGAAGGATACATTCTTTCCCTCCGTTGTTGAGTCCAACAATGCCGCCAGTAGTATGGAATGTAACTGTATAGTTTATCTCTGCCGGGCTTTTAAATCACGGTCATCAAACGTCTTTGCAATATTTAAGCCATAGGCGAAAAGAAGAGAATAAGGCTGTTGCCTTTTCGAATCAGGTTCGTGCAACAGCCTAAGCAGCTTATTTTAGAAAGTCTTCGCGTTCTGGGGTGAAGATATCTACAACCTCACCTTTTTCGAGACAGCGCATTCCATGTACAGCATTAGAAGGTACGTATACGCTATCTCCTGAGGAGATTGTTTTTGTAACACCGTTTACCGTATAGTCAAAGCGTCCTGTTATGACATAGGTAATCTGCGAATGCGGATGTGTATGCTCTGCTCCGATTCCATCTTTCTCAAACCATAGTCTACAGACCATAAGATCCTTATCGTGTGCAAGTACTTTCCTTGATGATTTGCCATCGAGGATCTTTACATCGATATCCTTGTCAAAGAAGAAATTGTCCATAACTACCTCCTGAGTATTCCTTCCCATCTTTCATATGTCTTGGCAATAGCTTCACTTTTATCAATCGTGAGCAGATTGCCATGCTCTTTTAGCTTCTTGCCTTTGCAGAAAACTGTATCTACATTCTTCCTGTCAGCAGAGAAGATTATAGCGGAAAATGGATCATTTAACGGTGACATGTTGATATCCTCGGTGTTTATCAGAACGATATCTGCATCTTTGCCGCATTCAAGCGTCCCGATCTTTCCATCAAGACCGAGTGCTCTTGCACCGTTTATCGTCGCCATTTCCAACACCTCATAGGGCTTTGTCGCTGATGGCGTCATATTCGTGATTGTCTGCAATAATGACGCCGCATTCATTTCCTTTACCATTGAAAGATTATTGTTCGATGAAGCGCCATCTGTTCCGAGCGCAACATTTATACCATATTCCTTGAATTTCTTTACAGGCATTACGCCGGATGCAAGCTTCATGTTCGAGGATGGATTATGTACCGCAGAGACATTTCCTGCTTTCAATATTGCAAGATCTTCATCCGAGACATGTACAAGGTGCGCGCCATATGTCTCGACGGTTTTGAATATACCGAGGGAATCGAGTAAAGCGACAGGACTTTTCCCATAGGTTTTTATCGAATCCTCAACCTCTTTCCTCGTCTCTGAAATGTGGGTGTTCAAGCGGCTTCCGACCTCTTTTGCCCAGTTTGCAGCTCTCTCATAGCAACCTGGTGTACACGTGTAGATGGCATGTACAGCGGCATCGAGGCGGAACATATCATCGCTGCCGATTGCCTCAAGGATCATCGGAACGGATTCTTTTATTCGCCTTTCCGCTTCTTTATCATCACCGAAGAACGTCTGCCCGATTATGCCGCGGATTCCAGCTTTCCTTGCAGCTTTCACCGTGCTTGCGGCAAAGAAGTACATATCTGCAAAGGTTGTGCATCCAGAGTCTATAAGCTCCGCCGCTCCAAGCATCGATGCCCAGTAGACATCTTCGCTATCGAGCTTATCTTCAATCGGAAAAATTTCTGAGAGCCAGTCCTGAAGATTTTCCGATGTGTCTTTGTAATTACGCATCAGTACCATCGCAAGGTGAGTATGCGCGTTTATAAAAGAGGGAAGGGCAATCATGGAATGAGCATCGATAACTTCATCAGCCACGCCTGATGATTCTCCTATGCTCTCTATCTTGCCATCTTTTATTTTTATATCACCGCGCAAGAAGAACTCATGTTCTGTCATCGGGATGATAAGTGCATTTTTTATCAGCGTTGTCATAGCGCTATTGTAGCGTAGTTTACATAACGAAGAAACCTCCGGTTTCCCGGAGGCTATAATCAATTGACGGTTGCTCTCTTTATCTTCTTTGTGGTCGTCATCTGCATCGGCTCTGTGACGATTGTAAGCTTCTCGATCTTCTTATAGCCTACAAGGTTCTTGTTGACCTCTGCGATAATCTCTTCGATACGCTTATCCATGGCCGCTTTGTCGAGGTTATGTTCTTTTGCATAATCCGGGGAAGGATAGATCACAGCTTCAATAGATTCGCTAGGAACATCCTTCTTCATCTGGAAACCTCTTATGAGAATCTGCTCAACCTCTCCATAGAGCTGGAACATATCCTCAATCTCCTCTGGGAATACATTCTTGCCACCCTCTGTGACGATGATGTTCTTTGCTCTTCCCTTTAGATAGATATAGTTCTCGCTATCCATATATCCAAGATCGCCCGTCTTCATATATCCATTCTCATCGAAGAGCGCTTTTGTATTTTCTTCATCATCAAGGTAGCCAAGGCAGATATTAGGCCCTTTGATCCTGATTTCCCCAACACCATCTGCATCTTTATCCGCAATGATTGCATCTATGAATGGGAGAGGTTTTCCGATTGAATCGACTTTGAAATGCGATGGCGGATTGAGCGTTACGATAGGGGATGCCTCTGTCAGTCCATAACCTTGAAGAAAATCCAGACCCATCTGCTGATACTGCTTGAATACAACAGGGGAGAGCGGCCCGGCTCCGCAGATAAGAATCTTTGAGTTGTCAAGGCCAAGCTGGCTGAGGATCTTCTTCTGGAAAAATCCCTTGAATGGAGATATCCCGAAGGTCGTCTTGAACCATCCGTTGATAGCCATAAGGCACTTTATGAAGTTGTAGGTGAAAGCGCCCTTATCCTGAAGCTTCTTCATCACACCTGCGATAACTTTGTTATAAAGAAGAGGGATACCCATGAATACAGTGACCTTCCCCTGTTTCATGTCATTGATCATCCTTGAAACGACGATGCCATGACCGAAGAGACATTGTGCACCGAATTTTACACTTTCAAGGAGTACCGCAGTGCAGCAGTAGCTGTGGTGAAGAGGAAGAAGGGCATAGAACACATCCTTCTCATCGATATAAGGGATGAACTCTGCTGCCTGATAGATATTACTTACAATATTCTTATGGCTGAGTATTGCACCCTTCTCATTTCCTGTAGTGCCTGATGTGAAGAGAATAGCGGCATAATCATTCTCGTCAACATCAATCTTTTCCTTGAGTGGTTCGATGTCGAGCTTTGTGAACTTAGGATAGTTATCGCTATTGCCTTTGAGCACTGCCATTCCATAAAGCGAGTCATACCACTCGCCACCGATGCCTTTCATCTTTTCCAGCACATCAAGATCTGCAATAGCGAACTTCACTTTCGCATACTCAGAGAGTCTCATGCATCTATCTGTATGCATCTGGTTGTCTATGGGGACGATGACAGCGCCGGCAAAGAGAATAGAGAAATATGCAATTGCCCAATCCGGGCTGTTCTTTCCGTTGAGAAGAACTCTATCACCTTTCTTGATGCCCTTTGAAATAAGATATGCGGCACCCTTCATGATAAGATTATATGCTTCTTTGTATGTGATTTCCTTTCTCTCTGGTTCATAAACAACAAAGGCTGGATTATTTGCGAATCTATCTACTGATATCTCAAAAAGCTGTGGGATCGTAGGCCATTCGCCCGTCACGATGCTTCCTCTGTATTTATCTAAATCATTCCAGATATGCTCTGCCATCTTTTCCTCGTTTTATAGTAATCGGTTGTTTATTTTGACGGATTGGGGCTAATGTGTCAACATAGGGCACTGAAAAGAATTAAATTGCAGTAATGTGCTCTATTTTGTTTACTTTATTTTGATTCAATGCGGCCCCTTGATTCTTTCTCGGAAAAAAACGTACTATCACATAGTTGCCGAAAGGCAGAAGTTGATCCTGTAGCTCAGCTGGATAGAGCGTCCGCCTCCTAAGCGGAAGGTCAGCAGTTCGAATCTGCTCAGGATCAATTTTT
>CAZURL010000034.1:0-16636 GCA_964623005.1 uncultured Spirochaetaceae bacterium | reverse complement strand
TACGTTCAGTTCTTTTCTCCACCGATATGCTTCAAGAACTCGTCATAACCATCTTTTAGCTTCTCTTCTGGTTCATACTCTTCAAGAGGGTAATGCTCCATGACAAAGTCTATGTCTTTATCACCGCGGCCGGAGAGGTTTACGAGAATCTTCTTTCCCTTTCCGAGCTTCTTTGCAAGCTTTACGGCGTATGCAACAGCATGAGAGGATTCGAGCGCTGGAATTATCCCTTCCATGCGAGATAGTGCGTAGAAAGCCTCCACAGCCTCTCTATCGGTAGCTGTTTCGTATTGTACGCGCCCAATCTGATGAAGATAGCTATGCTGAGGGCCAACGCCCGGGTAATCGAGACCAGATGCAATTGAGTAGACGGGAAGTGGTTCTCCTTTTTCATTCTGTAGCACGAGAGACTTAAAACCATGGAGTATGCCCACAGTTCCTTTTGTTATCGTTGCAGCATGTTTTTCTGTTTCGAGTCCTTTACCTGCTGGCTCGACGCCATATAGTTCAACATCTTTTTCGTCGATGAATGCGGAGAAGATGCCCATTGCGTTTGAACCGCCGCCAACACAGGCAACAACAGCATCAGGAAGCGTTCCTGCATATGAGAGCATCTGTTCCTTTGCTTCAACTCCTATTACAGACTGAAAATCTCTTACCATCATCGGAAATGGGTGAGGCCCGACGACGGAGCCAATGCAGTAAATCTGTGTCTCTGGATCCTTTAGATACGCTTCGAATGCCGCATCGACAGCATCTTTTAGCGTTCTTGTTCCGCTGGTTACGGATACAACCCTTGCCCCAAGCACTCTCATCCTTGAGACATTAGGTGCTTCTTTCTGTACATCAATCTCACCCATGTAGATATCGCACTCAAGGCCGAGAAGCGCTGCCGCAGTTGCAAGCGCAACACCATGCTGACCGGCGCCGGTTTCTGCGATTACCTTCTTCTTTCCAAGCCTTTTTGCAAGAAGCACCTCTCCTAGACAGTGATTGATTTTATGTGCGCCTGTGTGGTTAAGATCTTCTCTCTTTAGATAGATTTCAGCGCCTCCTGCCGCTTCTGAAAGCCGTTTTGCATGGTAGACAGGGCTTGGCCGTCCTGTGTAGTGCGCTTCCAGCTCTTTCAGCTCTTCGATAAATGTTGGATCTTCTGAAACTCTTTCATAGGCCTCTGCGACATCCTTCATCACCTTTTCAAGCGCTGGCGGAAGATATGCTCCGCCATATTCACCGAAATATCCATCGGTTTTTGGAAGATCCTCTGCGTTAATGCCTTTATTGACAAGATTATTCATTTACTGCTCCTTTTTTGCATAGTAACGCTACTATAAAAAGAAACAATCTGTCAACATCTTCTCGAATCTCTTATTTTCTGTTCAGCTCTCTTCCTCGTAGCCTCGGAAACACGTGAAAAAAAGACTTCGGATGATTTGTCTTCGATATAGAAAAGCGAAAGCGCCCAAGCAACAGCCATCGAAATGTAATACTCGGAGCTATCTGCATTGACGATTGTCGAAAGCAGTTCATTCTTGTCCTCGTAATCATTTCTATGTTCAAGAAGAAATACGATGCCAAGTCTCTTGCAGAAAGTCCTCTCATCTTTTGTTAGTGCAGAAAAGTATTCCTTCGCAGCGTCTTTCTCCTTCACTTTAAGCGCGCTTGAAAAAACATCTGCATGATCCCATGAGCTGAGATATGGCAAAAGTTTTTCAATATGCACCTTCTTTTCTTCAAACGTCGTTTTCATTGAAGAGATGGCAAGAGCGCGTAAGATGACGTCTTCATGGTAATGGATGGCGATGGAATCAGGATCCAGACCCTTTGCAAGTTTTCGGAGAATCGGAATCCTTATGCCGGCGAAAGGGTAGCGCTTATCTTTTGAAATGCGTTCGAAGAACAGCCGGTATTTTTCATCTTTGTATGGCGTATAAAGCGAATCAGTATCCAAGGTATTCTCCCACGATAATCACAGTAATCCTATCCTTTTCCCGCTGCGGCCCGAAGATTGCATAATTGCAGCAGATTCGGCTCTCTGCTGAACAGCCAAGTGTGCAAAGATGTTCTTCACTGAGGTTTGGAGATATACAGCGCCCTGTCTTTGTGCAAGGGTTATCGAGGGCAAGGCGCACGGAATTTGGCGGTGCCGCTTCCTCTTTCACCCTCTCCATTGCGTGTTTTATGTCCGAAACGATTTTGTTTATCCCGGCAACGACTATCACATGCTTTGGGCCGAACATCATTGCACTGATTCTATTCGAGCGGCCATCCACCTGATAAATCTCTCCATGCTCTGTAATTGCATTTGCTGAGGTAAGATAGAACTCTGCATCATAGGCGTCCCTATACTCGTTGTGGTAATCGGTATGCGCTTTTATGTAATCAGTTATGCCGCACTCTTGGAGCGTGACAGAACCGCCAGAGGCAGTGTATGAACCCTCGCTTATCATCGTTGAGACGAGCGTCAATGCTTCTTCTTTTGTATTTACGTACGACGCTTGGAATCTGTTTTTCTCAAGATTCTCAAGCGTACGTTTCACCATAGCATTTACTGTCTTTCTTTTATTGGCATCCATATTGGGATTTTATCAATAATGGAGTGCGTTTGAAAGTTATGAATTGGCGTCTTTCTTAAAGAGGGCAGGTAGTCCTATGATGGTTGCAAGCAATAAGATAATGCAGAGAAGCGGCATCGAGAATGCATAGCCGAATGCATCGATTGCTTTTCCGAATACAGCGTTGAAGACTACATCAAGAATACTTGCGACGCTTATTGCAATCGTCGTTACACGTGCCCCGAGCTGTAGAGGCGCAAAGCGTCTGAATAGCGATACCGTCGTCGGATAGATTATCGAGATGCCGAAACCTACAAGGAACAGCAGGAATAGTGCGTTTGTCGTGAAAACAACGATAGCAAACACCGTACCGGCTATGAGCGAGAGAAGGATCATGCGTCCTGCTCCGACCTTATTGATAAGCGGTGAGAGAATAAGTCTTCCCGATGTTATTCCAGCGGAGTAGAGGGCAAGGCCGAGTCCTACGCTTTCAGCGCCAAGTTTTAGGTACTCTGTTCCATAGAGCATGATGTAGTTCGTAATTCCATGCTCACTTATCGTATAGAGGCCGAGGCATAGTGTTATGAGGGTAAGAGGAAGGAGGTATATCTTTGAATTGTTTTTCTTGATAGCTTGCCCTGATACTTTTGTCTCTGTGCCGAGATCAAGCTTCAATACGGCGAAGAAGATTGGAATCAAAAGAAGGGCAAGTGCAATGAGCACGCCATGCCAGACTGCTGTGCTTGTGGCGTAATGCGTCAGTATAAGCTGAGAACCAGAGGTTCCTATCCCCTGAAGGAAGAAGAGTATGCTGAGATACATAAGGCTTCTTGCTGGGGGAAATGTCTCTGAAAGCAGATTTATCGTTGTATTCAAGAGCGTTGAAAGCCCCAGCGATAGGAAGAATCCCACAAGGAGAATCGGATAGGCGCTTCCGAAGACTAAGAGGACTTCTGAGAATGCAAGAGCGGCAATGAAGAGAGCCATCGCTTTCTTTCGTCCGATTTTATCTAGGATGATACCGCCGAAAAGAAGACAGGTGAGGTTTCCAAGATAGCTTGCGGATACAATTATTCCAACCTGTGCGGTCGAGAATCCGAAGACTGTTGTGAATAGTGGCGTAAAAATTCCTCTGAGCGCATCGCTTGCACCCAGAAGAATCATCAAGAAAGCCGAGACTATGAAAAGAAAAGTTGTTTTATTCTTCATCTCTCTAATTTCCAATAGGATCAGCCTTTTACGCCGCCTGCGGAAATGCCGCCTATGATATAGCGCTGTAGAATAACGAAGATTATGATTACAGGAATCATCGATATCACAGATGCGCTGAGAATGCTTGACCAGTCAACGCCGGTGTTGCCTATGTAGTTCTTGATAGCAATCTGTATCGTGTAGTTTTTCTGGTTGGAAAGCACGAGCAGTGGGAGAATGTAATCATTCCATCTCCACATGAACGAGAAGATTGCAAGCGTTACGAATGTCGACGAGCCAAGCGGAGCCATGACATATGCAAAGGTCTTCAATTCAGGGCATCCATCGATTCTAGCCGCTTCGACAAACGATAGTGGAAGCTGCATATATTGCTGTCTGAAAAGGAAGATACCTGTTGTCGTCGTTACGACAGGAAGTATTACGCCCCAGATGTTATTATATAATCCAAGTTCCCCGATAACCCATACCTGAGGAATCGTGAGCGTTTCTCCGGGGATGAGTGTTCCTAAGAGGAATACGCCGAACACAAGGTTCGTGTATTTTATCTCATGACGATAAACTGCAAGCGCATAGCCGCACATGCTGCTTATCACAAGGGTAATCAGCGTTCCGACAATTGCAAGGAAGAAGCTATTGTATACATAGCGCATGAAACCGCTATTGAGAACGGATTTATAATGTGCGAGCGTCGGATTCGAACTGAACATATGCAGAGGGTATCTGAAAAGCTCGTTTGTCTGCTTGAACGATGATGAAAAGAGCCAGAGTATAGGGAAGATGAAAGCGAGGGCAATGACTATCGAAAGTATTGTCAACGGAATTGATTTTTTGTTTTTAGAAAGACTTTTAGCCATTAGTTGTCACCTCCACCATTACTGAGCTTGAACTGTATAAATGCAATAAGGGCAAAGATGATCATTACGACGAATGAGATTGCCGATGCATATCCATACTGCATGGAATTGAAGCCTCTATCGAAGATGTACTGGATGATGAATACCGTTCTTATGCCAGGGCCGCCCTGCGTAATACCCTGAACAAGCGCATATTCCTTCAGCAAGTTCACTGTTGCAAGCAATACTGCAAGGAATGTCGTCGGAGCAAGCATCGGGATCGTTATCTTAAAGAATGTCTGCCTTGATGTGCATCCATCGATCGCCGCAGCTTCATAGAGATCGCTGCTTATGCTCTTGATGCCTCCGATGAAGATTATCATATAGAAGCCAGTGGAAGCCCAGTTCGATGCAAAGCTTATTACGAACGTTGCAAGATACGAATTCAGCGACCATTCAAGACGCGGCCCGCCTAGACTTGTGATGATGAAGTTCACAAGGCCATACTCTGCGCTGAACATCCAGTTGATCGTGATACCTACAACAAGCGATGAAAGAAGTACCGGGATATACACAAGCGTTCTTTCAAAGCTCTTGCCTCCGACTTTTTCGTTGCAAAGAAGCGTTGCTATGAGAAGAGGGATAATAACCTTGAAAGGCAAAGAGAATAACGTGTAGCGGAAAGTTCTGCCCAGCGCGCCCCAGAAGTTTTTATCCTTGAAAAGATTTATGAAGTTTGAGAATCCGACGAAGTTCATCGTTTTCCAGCCATCGAAATCGGTGAATGAAAATCCGATGCTCAATGCTAGCGGAATCAGAAAAAATATAGTGAAAAGCAACAAAGCAGGAGCGACGAATCCCCAGAATGCAATTTTAAGCCGTCTGCTCCCTACTGTCTTTGTACTCATTGGTTTCCTCCTGTATTACCTCACCCGGTATTCCCGGATGAGGCAATTATCAATCAATAAGCCATAGGCCAGCCAGATTTCTCTGAGAGCGCCGTGGCAAATTCTGTAAGAGCTCTCTCTGGTGTAAGATCGCCATTGACAGCCTGATGGAGTGCATCTCTGTACTCATTGTCGTAATAGTTCCTCCAAGAAGAACTCTCGTCGATATTGAATGCTTCGGTTACATTCGAGACCTCAGCCTGCATGACAAGATAATCTGCCGCTACCTTCGGATCGTCCGGAGAGTATGTAACAGTCTTGATTGATGAAAGTCCTTTATCGAGGTTGAGGAAGTACTGGAAGTTCTCATCATCTTCATAGAACCACTTGATGAACTCGATAGCAAGATCCTTGTTGCTTGCATTTGATGGAACAGCAAGACCAGCACCGCCGAGGATAGCAGAACCACCCACAGGACCGACAGGAGAAGGAATTACGCCCCATTCGAAGCTATCGATATTCTGATAGAATGTGTTGTAGTTCCATGAGCCGGAGAAGTAGATGCCTACATCGCCGTTCTGGAAGTAGTCGGCAGGATTATCTGTCGTACCGCCAGCCCAGATTGCCTTCGGCATCACGGAGTTGTTCCATTCTACAAAGTTCGTAAGCGCTTCAATCGTTGCTGGGCTATTGATAGCGACCTTGAAAGAATCTCCATCTTTCTCAACCATCGAACCGCCGTACATATACATCATGTTATCGTATCTGGCTCTTGAGTTATCCATTGCGATGCCGTATTTCACGCCACCCTTCTCCTGAAGGATCTGAGCATTTTCCCTGAACTCATCGACTGTCCATGGATTATCTACAGTCGGTGGTGTGATACCAGCTTTGTCGAATGCATCCTTGTTGTAGAAGACGTGTGTAATCGTGAACTGGTAAGGAAGACAGAGATTCTTGTTTGTCGTGTAATCCTGACCAATGATCATGAGTGCCTGCTCTTCGAACTTATCGATATCCACATACTCTGTGAGATCCAGGAATTCATCAGGATAGAGCCTTGTAAGCCTTGTTGTGGCAATGAGATCCGGGAGGTCATTGTTTCTAGCCATGAGAGGGAACTTCGTCAGCTGGTCATCATATGGGATTACCATGATATCCAGCGTCTTTCCTGTCTCATCTGCCCATTTCTGGAGCGTTGATGTGAACGCATCTCCCGATGTTGGCTCCTCACTGAGAAGCACGCGGAGAGTATCTGATTTCGATGATTCATTGCTTCCGCCTGCAAAAATCGGCAAAGCAATAACGATAGCAAGAGCAAGAATAGTAATTACTTTCTTCATCTCTACCTCCAAAATTCTATAGTCTCGTGTATTTTATACATTTTCAATTTCGACAACACCCTCTGGCGTAAATCCTTTGTATCGCTCTTTCTTTCCATTGACAGAGAGGCTTTCTTCCCATCCTGCCTCGATTGTCCCGTACTCTGCATCGGAGAACCTGTACGAGAGCGTCGGTGCATCAAGAGAGAGCTTTGAAGAGAGAATCTTCTCCATGAAAGCCTCAAGGCTGCCTTCCTTCCAGAGTTCGCTGCATCGGATGATCCATATATTCCGCTTGCCTCGGCTCTTTATCTCTCTGTCCTTGAAGGAGCCATCCTTTGTAATGGAGATCCCATTGAGGGCCGTTATTGCGACAAGACCGCCTTTATGAGAGAGCGCGAATGCCCAGCCGTTCTTTATCCTTGTCTCCTTGAAGGCAAAGATCGGGAAGTATGCATGTGTGAAGTTAACAGGATGCTTTTCCGCAATAGCGTAGATTACAGAGGCAAAGCCTTTGTAATGATTCGCTCTCGGCAGCGTTCCAGAACCAGCCCAATAGGAGGGGCGCGCCTGTCCATAGAGAGCATACTCGCCCGGATGGTTGATCCAGACATGCTCCTCAGCGCTCATAACCATATGCACTACATCTTCCTGAAAGCCCCGTCTCCCCGGGAAGAAATCATTGGCTGCGGAGAGAAGATAGCTACTTGTCTTATACACAGTTACATCTGCATAGCCATTGTAGCCATGGGTTGCTTTCCATGAGATTGCCTTGCCTTTCTCTGCATAGTGGTACTTCCTGTACTCTTCCTTCGGCCTATAACCCGAGAAGAGTATGGGAACAGAGCCTTTTCCTGCATGGCTTTCATTTCCGATGCCGTAGCCGATCCAGTTGATGAAGCTTGGGCAGTTCGAGTAGTTGCCCATGAGTTCCTTGAGATATGTTCGTCCGCTTGTCGTGCTTAGAACACCGTCGAAAGAAGCAAGTGCAAGGAGGCGGAACATGATATCCAGAGCACGTTCTGCGTAATCATGTATCTCCTTGTTCTCTGCCTGTGCATAGAGCGTTGCGAAGCCAAGCGAGTCGATTGGAAGATATGGTGGACTGTTCCATTCGGTAAAACCTTCCTTGAAGAATGCTTCGAACCAAGGCTTGAGAAGGGAAATAGCCTTCTTCTGCATCTCAAGCCCTGTCATTCCGCTATTTGTGAAGACTCTATCTGGATAAAGCTCTCCTGCAATAAGCTGGCACGCATGGAACATGAGCGCATGATTTTCGCTCCAGAACCACATTGCGTCATCTCCGGGTTCATCGTGCCAGTAGCGGAAGTTGAGTATGCACTCTTCCATTGCCTTGAGCGTATCTTTTCTGATCAGACCGGAATCGGAGAAGTGGCGTATCATATATGGAAAGTAGGAAAGATAGAAGTCCGAGCAATCGCTTCGTTTGTTTATAAAATCAATCTGGCGTCTGAGGATTACCTCTATCTCGTCTTTATCGCCATTGGTGAAGAGCAGCGCCATTGCTTTGTTCGCATTCTGTTCACCGTATTTTGCAAGATACTGCCATCCATTCTTTACCCTTGTCTCATAGTCGTCAGAGGGAGAAGAGAGCAAGCTTAAAGGAAAGTTCTCATATGTTCTTATCGTGCGGATCTTCAATCCTTCCGCCTCTGTTTCTACATCGAAGCGCAGAAAGCCTACCGGAAAGTTCTCAACAGGCCCAAGATCTGCCTTTCCTGAGCCGTTCTTAAAGACAGCATCCGCTTCGTGGAAGATACCTAGGAAGACGTTTTCTTCCGTTTCGCCTTTGAGATGAACGATGAAATCCTTGTCTTTATAGGGGTTATCGACAGACATCGTTACAGAGCCAGAGGTAAATGAGCTTCTGTCGAATGCAAGACTATCAATAGCATGTTCGATTCTTGCAATTATATCAGTATCGCGTTCCCCCATAGGGAGTTTCTGCCTTACATGCCCTTTGCCTTTATCCATCTTCAAGGAGAACGTTATCTCTGTATCGCGCTCTGCAAACTCATCTAACTCGAAGCTGAGCATGTTGTCACCTTTTAAAAGGTGGAGCGTGAATGTCTCTTCTATGGCTTCATTTCTTGTATATGGTCGGAAGGAATGGACTTCCTTGCCATCGATATAAATCGAGATACCGCCTGCTACGGAGAGCGTGAATGTGTAATCTCCTTCCATTGAGCACTCAAGCACGGTCATCGCTGCAAGGCTTACCCAGCGCGGTGTTGAGGAAAAGAGCGATGTTCCGACTCTCGGATCGCCGTATGGCACTCTATATATAAGGGGAAGTTCTGTATCAAGGAGGATTGCCGTTCCCTCCGGCTGGCAATCTGGGAAAGACGGCGCCTTTAAGCCTTCTTTCTTGATTTTTCTGAGAAATTCCAGTCTTATCGGGTTTTCATGAGAGGCAGCAGCAACAGATCCTTCCCATACATTCGATTCGTCAACGATTGTGATAGGTTCACCCTTGACATCCTCGATGCGGGGTTCAGAGATAAGGTAGCGTGTGACATACCCATGCTCTAGTTCTGAAATATGCCAATTCATACATCATAGTTTATTGAGATTATCGAGGCAATCTACACGATTATTGCGTTTTCTCTGATGATTTATCTGCATATTTTGCTTAAAATGGTTTTATGAATAGTTTAGAGAGCTTTATTGAATTAAATGATTTCACTCTACATATGAATAGAGAGACAGATAATACGTATCTTTTCATAGATCTTGATAAGCGATCAAAGGAAATGAATATGGAATTTCCGCATTTCCATTCAAGCTATGAGATTTTCATCGCACTTGATGACCATGAAGCGCATATTGTCGACGGTAGGTATCTGCCGATGCAGAAATGGGACATTATATTCCTTCGTCCGGGGCTGCTGCATCAGTCGAGCTATGAAAGGCCTAGGGGGATGCAGAAACGTATTGTAATCAACTTCGCCTTGCCAATACTCGCAGGTTCCCTTGATTATCAGAAGGAGAAGCTTCTCCGGCCATTTAATATGGCTATTCCGATCATAAGGCTGAGCGGAAAGGCGCTTTCCTCGCTTCAGGCTGTGCTTGAACAGCTTTTGAGAAGTGCGAAGGCTAAGGCTTCTGGATGGCAGCTTGAGGTCCTTTCGATATTCATGCTCTTCTTGCTCGAAGTGGAGCGGAATATGAGTAAGTCCTGTTACGAATCGTCGTTCATGACAGATACTGCGGAGAGGAAAATCTACAATATTGTGGAATATATCCAGACGCACTATATGGATAATATAACGTTATCGAAGACGGCGGACGCCTTTGCAATCTCCCCATACTATCTTTCGCATCTCTTTCATAGGGTTATAGGGATTCCGTTTATCACATATGTCCACCGAGTGAAAATCGGACATGCACTTGAGATGCTCTCTGATACAGAGCTGAAAGTAAAGGAGATAATCGAGAGCTGTGGTTTTTCAAATGCTTCACAGTTCAATCGTATCTTCCTTTCTTTTATCGGAATGAGTCCCCGCGGATTCAGGGCGCTTGACTATGAAAAGCAGCATATGGTGATGAACAGAAACCGTCCTGAATTTGATGAGGTCGTGCCTCCTGCATTTCCGCCTCATATAAGAATCGGCGTAGATAGACGTCCGTATAGGAGCGAGCTTCTGATTGGAATCGATTGTTCAGATTTTGATATCTCATCACCTGCTGATATCTCGATGATAATGGATGGATTGGACGCCTCTTCTGCCATGATTGATGTGCGCAAGACCTTTCCATATCTCCAGAAGGACTTCTGGGCGATCTCTGAGGAAGAGATTGATGCTTTCCGGTCTCTCTCTGACCGTCGTCTCATTCTCATCGATGATTCGGATATCATAACGCACGAGAGTGAGGACAGACGGACTGCGCTTGAAAGGGTAGCGGCGCATATACAGTTCGCTTCTCTCATCTCTGCCTCATATATCGCGCTCACTCCAAGGAATATGGCTGAATATGGAGAGCGCGACTCATTTGCACTCTATGATTCTATTGATACGATTCTTCGTCATGCAGAGGCTGTAAATATCGGCATCCTCATTACTGGAATGGCTGACTCGGTGCTTTCCGATCCGAAGGTCATCAAGAAGATGCTCGATTATTTTTCCTCTCGCTATCTTTCCGTGCTCTTCGATCCTCTATCAATGCTGGATCGGGATGGAAGCAATAATACATTCAGCTATTTCAACTCATATTTCTCGATTTTATCTGAGGATATATCTGCAGTGAGGCTCCGTGATTCCTTTCATTCCCAGCAAGTTCCGCTTGGACAGGGAATCATGGCAAAGACGCTTCCCCACATAGCAGAGCTGATGACGAGAAGCGTCCCTATAATCAGAAGCGGGCCGGGTGATGTTCCGCCCGATAAAGATATTGCCTATATCCGAAAGGTCTTCGGCTCTTGATTACCTGTTATCGTATTCGTCGTTCTCCTTGATAGGCTTTCCCTTGGCGGATACGGATACGTTATTCATAACTAAGTTTTCAATAGAGCTTATGACGCCATACTCCTTTGCTTTGAATACGGAGTCCTCGATAACGACATTCTTTATCAATTGATGTTCATATCCTTCGATGTTGAATGCGCGGCTGATACCTGTGTAATCATCGTTATAGCTTGAGCGGATTCCCCTTATCGTGATATTGCTGACCTCTGTATCTGGCACATCATCAGGAATCTTCGTCAGGAGCTTCTTCCAGTAATCCGGAATCTCTCCTGAGTAGCCATCGGGCAGAGAACAGTAGGAGTAGGCGGGGTTCCAGTCCAGTGCGATGTGTATAGGGTATTTCACATTGACCATATCAAGGTTCTCCACCTTGATGTCTTTTATATATCCCTTCCTTGCTCTTGAGGATTTGATTCTGAATCCGCAGTCCGTTCCCTCATATCGCATATTCCTTATTGTGACATTATAGATGCCGCCGGAGACTTCGCTTCCGAGTGTCACCCCGAAGCCGGAGAGTACAGTGCAGTCTTCTATAAGGATATCATGAGAGGGGCGGGCCACTCTCCATCCATCCCAGTCACGACCTGATTTCACGCAGATGCTATCATCGTTAGTGCGCGTTGTGCAGCGGCGGACAGTAACGTATGCAGAGCTATCGATATCAATGCCATCTGTGCTTGGCCCATGGCCATCCCCTGATTCAATCTTGACGTTCTCTACCTCAACGTGTTCTGAGTAGCAGATATGCACATTCCAGAATCCTGAGTTTGACGATGTGATATCCCTGAGCTTTACATTCTCGCATTCATATATAACAACATTCCTGATTCTAGCTGAGTCATAATCCGCAGCCCATCTCAGGCCGATCTTGTCATAGCGTCCTCTGTATCCGCCTTTTTCGTCCTCTCCCCAGTATTTGTTCCACCAATATGGGCCGCTGCCGTTTATCATAGCATTGCCCTGTATCGTGACGTCCTTTGCTCCGATAGCGTTAAGCACGCCCGGATAAGCCTTCATCTCGATACCTGCAATGCGTGTATCTATGAGAGGATAGAGACTTTCGTCCGTAGTGGCTTCAAGCACAACGCCGTCTTCGAATGTAAGCGTTGTTCCGCTCTTTATGAAAAGCGGCGCGGTAATGTAATGCCCGGAAGGAATGGTTACATCCCCACCTTTATCCAATAAACCTTGCAGATATGCTGTGTCATGCATCAAGGGCCTCCGTAAGTGCAAGCAGCGTCAATGACTGGCCATAAGCCATCGGTCTGATAAGGATATTCTTATAATGTTCCTTATCCATGCCAACGCCTGTTCCGGCAGAGACTTTATCGACAGTGCCATCTTCCTTGACAGATGCAATGAGTCCATTTATCGCTTTCTCTGCAACCTCTTTATATTCATCAGGAAGGATGTGTAGCTTTATTCCCTTTATAATACCTGCTGTGATTGCAGCAGAACCGGAGGACTCTTCGTAGCTATCTGGATCGTCAAGGACTGTGTGCCAGAGACCGTTCTCTCCCTGAAGCTTTTTCAGCGTTCTGCACTGTGAGATATATGTATCGATCAGGAAGCGCTTTGTTCCCTCATCAAGCGGAATGGCTGAGAACGATGCAATGTAATCAATAACACCATAGGTGAACCAGGAATTTCCTCTGCACCAGAAGATGCCGCCGAAGTTATTGCGTCCATTGAATGTCCATCCGTGGTGGATAAGGCCATTCGTGCGCTCAAAGAGGTATTTGATGTGCACAAGGAACTGATGAACCGACTCGTTTACGAAATCAGGGCGGTTGAAGTACTGTCCTGCTTGGTTGAGAAAGAGCACCGCCATGAAAAGCGTATCTGCCCAGATCTGCCCCTCGTTGAGCGTCACGCCATTTCTATCTCCGATTGCAGAGGTCACATGCTGGAAGCCTCCATCCTCTGTCTTTGGAAGCTCGTTCATGAGCCACTCGGCTCTCTCAAGGCACATCGCCTCAAATTCCTTGTCGCCCTTTCTCTTTACAAGATCCATCAGTGCGAGAAACGGTGCTGTTGTATTTATATTCTTAGATGGCAGCCCTATCTCGATATTCCTTCTGAACCATGACTCCAGGAATTCATCATAGCGTCCATCTTTATGATACGCTTGGAGTTTTGTCAGTCCATAAAGCCCAACACCTTGGGGCCAGTCCCATTCCTCAATGCCGAAATCGCGGGCAATCAGTCCTTTGCTCACATTGTCCTTTGAGGATGTTTTGTCGTTATCATAATCTGCCCCTCCAAGGTTCATAAGACGATAAACGACTTTGTCTATTGTTTTCAGAATTATGTCCGTATCCATAAAATAAAACCTCCACATTAATGTACAATGAATGTATCTTATCATGAAATCAAGGGGGTAAGACATGGATTTCGACGTACTTGCATACGGCGCGAATGGCGATGGGAAGACAGATGATTCTATCTATATACAGAGGGCAATCGATGATGCTTATCAATATGGCGGCGGAAGGGTTGTTCTCGATGGAGCGAAGGTTTATTACTCATCATCAATCACGCTCCGTCCTAATGTAGAGCTTCATATAGCGCTTGGTTCTGTTTTGAAAGCAAGTGGAAATATTGAAGATTATTTACATCCGAATAAGGGTGAAAAAGACAAAGGTGTTGATATCTCAGGAACACCTGTCACGCTAAAGCCCTCCTATGCATTCATCTATGGCTATGAAGCGCATGGGGCAGTGATAAGCGGAAGGGGCGTCATAGATGGTAACTGTTATGCGTTTGTAAAACGTGTTTCCGAGTATTATGTCACCGGGGATTTCTATCCTCGTCCGACTATGATATACATCGAGGCCTCGAATCACATAACGATAAAGGATATAACGCTCAGAAATGCTCCGTTCTGGACGCTCCATCCAGCAGGATGCAATGATGTTCTGATCTCTTCGATCAGGATACTCAACCCACTGGACGTGGCTAATTCCGATGGAATAGATCCCGATCATTCGAGCAATGTCAGGATTCTTGGCTGCCACATCGAATGCGCAGATGACTGTATCTGCCTTAAAAGCTCAAAGGGGAATATGGAGTATGGCCCGACGGAGAACATCCTTATCTCCGATTGCACGCTCATTTCTACCTCTGCTGCGCTCAAGATCGGAACAGAGGGCACTGGCGATTTCAGAAACGTCATAGTACGTTCTGTCTGTATATCAAAGAGCAATAGGGGGATATCCATACAGATAAGAGATGGTGGAAATGTCGAGAATGTCATCTTTTCAGACATAATGATTGAAACACGCCGTTTCTCACCAAGCTTCTGGGGTTCTGCCGAGCCAATCTCTATTTCCTCGGTGGATCGGGATGAGAATACACAATCAGGAACGATCAGGAATATCCGCTTCGAGAATATTACAGCAAGAGGGGAGAACGGGGTTTTTATCTTCGGAAACGGAAAGGTCTCTGATGTAACATTCCGTTCTGTCAGAATCATGCTTGAGGGAACGTCTAAGTGGGAGAAGGGCGTGCATGACTATCGTCCCGGAGTAGGTACTGAAATCCTCAAGGATGGTACATATGGCTTTTTCTCAAAAGGTGCGGAAAATGTAAAGTTTGAGGACTGCTGTGTGGTCTGGCTCAATGATGTAGATGGCACCAGAAAGGACGATTTCTATACAGAATGAACGATTCTTTTGTTGCTTGTTGCCTTATCGTATTGTTTTTGCAGGAAAGAGAGGCTTATGACTTACACTAATCCGATTATCTATGCCGATTATTCCGACCCCGATCCTATCAGGGTTGGGAATGACTATTACATGGTTGCTTCCTCATTTACATATCTTCCCGGTGTTCCTATCCTCCACTCGGAGGATCTGGTTCATTGGGAGATTATAAATTATGCAGTGCAATCCCTTCCGTTCGATAAGTACAGAAAACCTTCCCACGGTTCTGGAACATGGGCGCCTTCAATCAGGTATCATAATGATGAGTTCTTTATCTTCATTCCCCTTGTCGATGAAGGAATAATGGTTGCAAGGTCAAAGGACATAAGAGGAACGTTCTCTCTCAACATGCTTACGCATACATCTGGCTGGATCGATCCTTGCCCGATCTGGGACGATGATGGAAAGGCGTACATGGTCTTTGCTTATGCTGGATCGAGAGCTGGTATCAAAAACCGGTTGATGCTTATAGAAATCGATGGGGAGTGTACAACGACTATCGGTGAGGCTGAGGAAATCTTCGATGGTACGCTCATTGCCCCTACATCAGAAGGCCCAAAGGCCTATAAGCGAAATGGCTGGTATTACATTCTCTTTCCCGCAGGCGGGGTCGCTACAGGATGGCAGTGCTGCATCAGGGCGAAAAACATCCATGGCCCTTATGAGTATAAGGTTGTGCTGCATCAGGGAAATACGGCTATTAATGGCCCCCATCAAGGCGGCTGGATTGATACGCCTGATGGAAAGGATTGGTTCATACACTTTCAAGATGTTTACGAACTCGGAAGAATCATTCATTTAGAGCCAATGGCATTCATTGAAGATTGGCCGTTTATCGGATCAGATCAGAATGGTGATGGAATAGGGGAGCCTGTAAGCGAGTGGCCGTATCCGATAGAAGGTAAGACTTTATACACAATTGCAACTTCTGATGAATTTGAGAAAGGTGAGCTTGGGCTTCAATGGCAGTGGCAGGCTAATCCGGATTCTTCAAGCTATTCCCTTTGCGAAAAGGAGGGTTCTCTCCGCCTCTTTGCAAAATCCAATCCTGAACGGGAGAATCTTCTGTGGTATGCACCGAATGCGCTGACACAGATTCCTCAGAAGGAGGCATTCACTGTAGAAAGCCTCGTGGCTCTCACAGGGAAAGAAGCTGGTGATATGGCTTCGCTTGGTATTATCGGCCATAGATATGGATATATAGGTATATACTTCGACGGTAGGGAATATAGTGTCAGGGTATATCGAGGAAAAGTGAATGCAATAACATTTGAGGGGGAGGCTGAGGAATCTCTGGTTTATTCGCATCCTCTGAATAGCAACACGATCCATCTTCGCCTCAATGTAAGAAAGGACAAGAGCTGCTTTCTGTCGTTTTCAGAGGATGGCGATGATTATATCGATACAGGAATCTTCTTCCATATTGAACGGGCAACATGGACGGGTGCAAAACTCGTGCTATGGTCTGCAAATAGGGAGAATAACGAATCAAGCGGATATGGGGACTATGAATATTTCAGATTCTTTTAGAAGAGAAAGGGTTGCAGCTTTTGCATTCCTCTCTGTAGCTTTTGGAAGATTACTTGAGAATAGCAAATGCTTATTTCCTTATAATAAACGGTGATAAAGGCATCAA
>CAZURL010000033.1:0-16762 GCA_964623005.1 uncultured Spirochaetaceae bacterium | reverse complement strand
GCTTTCCTTGGATTTGTGCTTGTAACGCAGATGTTCCCGTCTGTAATCATGCTCATCCCATATTTCAGGATCCTTAGACTGTACGGGCTTATCAATACGCATCTGGGATTAGTTATAGTCTATATCTCTTTCCAGGTTCCTCTCTGCACTTGGCTTATGTACAGTTATTTCGAAACAATTCCAAAGGACTTGGATGCAGCGGCAGCGATTGATGGATTGAACTATTGGGGGATATTCAGAAAGATCGGGCTTCCTCTTTCGCTTCCCGGTATCGCTTCAACTAGCATCTATGCGTTCATCAATAGTTGGAATGAGTTCCAGTTTGCGATGGTTCTGACAACGACTGATAATATGAAGACAGTTTCTGTTGGAATAGGGCAAATGATAGATGATACGATGATAAACTGGAATGATATGATGGCTGCTAGTATTCTCGCATCCATCCCTTTGGTTCTGGTTTTCCTCTTCTGTCAGAATCTCTTCTTTTCCGGTTTGACCGCAGGTGGTGTTAAACAGTGATTTCTCTGCTCTCCATCGAGAGAGCTTTTATTTTAGCCCGTGAGTCAAAAGGTAGTTCAATATCATGATACATCTTTCTGTCAGTAGGGAAAAAAGCATGATGAAACAGCTGAGAGAAGAGCCATCAAATCCAGATTCTTAGCTTTAGGAAAAAGGCCATGAAATGGATATTTTTTATAAATTTGTTTGATGAATATGTAAAATTCTCAATTTTTTCAAATTGTATTTGCAATTATCGGTGTTTGGAGTTTAAAATTAGGATCAGGACTTTTGCGATGTTTAATATCTGAGGATGTACCTCCAAGAAAGTTGGAAGGGCGGATTATGAAAATAGAGAGAGTTATTGCACAGAACATCAGATATCAGTCGGTAATGGTCAGTGATGGAGAAGGACACTCGCATCCTGGTACTCCACACGATGCTAAAGAAGGTTTTCTCACAATTATCTGTGATGATGGCACTGAAGGACATGCGGTAGGTGGAAATATGCTCATTGATGTCCTGAACCGCATCGCTCCTGCTTTGATAGGCGAAGATCCTTTCATGCATGAGAGGATTTGGCAGAGGATGAGGACATGGCAACGTCTGAATTCAGATTTTACTGACAGGACGTTATGCGCACTTGATCTTGCGCTATGGGATATTTGCGGGAAAAAGTGTGGGCAGCCTGTTTATAAGCTGCTGGGAGGCTATCGTACGAAGGTTCCAGCCTATGGTTCGATAATGGTCGGAGATGATATAAAAGGCGGACTTGATACTCCGGAATCCTATGCCGCATTTGCTGCAGAACTCGTCAAAAAAGGATACAAGGCTATAAAGCTTCACACATGGATGCCTCCTATAATCCCTGAGCCAGATCCTAAGATGGATGTTAAGGCATGTCAGGCAGTGCGTGACGCCGTCGGCCCAGATATCGAACTCATGCTAGATCCATATCATGATTATACAAGGGAACAGGCGCTCTATATCGCAGATGCTTTGGCTGAGCTTAATTTCCTATGGATGGAGGAGCCGATGGATGAGAATTCAATGTCTTCCTACCAGTGGCTGAGTGCAAGTACGGCTCTTCCAATCTGCGGCCCTGAAACGATGGCTGGAAAGAATCGAATGAGGGCAGAGTGGATTAAGGCAGATGCGTCTGATATCGGGCGAGCAGGGACGGAAGTCACAGGTGGAATAACGAGCGTGATTAAGTCCGTACATCTTTATGAGTCATTCGGAATGAGCATAGAGTTGCATGGCAATACTATTGGAAATCTTCATGTGCTGGGGGCAATGGGGATTGATGGAAAGTATTACGAAAGGGGGCTTTTGCATCCACTCTTGGATTATGAGAAGCCAAAGCCTTGGTTCAAGACGATTTATGACCCGATGGATGAGAATGGTGATGTTGCCATCCCTGATAAGCCGGGACTCGGGTGGGATTTTGATTTTGATTATATAAATAGCAATCTTTGCTGAAAAAGGAGGATGTATGAAAAAAATACTTAGCATTCTTATCATTATGCTTGCAACGTTTTCGATGTTGTTCGCAGGAGGATCTAAAGAGGCAGAGGACGGCCCTGTCGTGATTACTCATTGGTATTGGGTTCCAAATGCTGATGTCGCACGTTATACCGAGATGATTGATGAATTCAACAGGACTCATGACGATGTCCAGGTCAACTGGGAGAACGTTCCTCAGGATGATGTAAGGACGAGGTTCATAACTGCATTCCAGATTGGAGAAGGACCGGATACGTTTGGAATGGGCGGAGCATGGATTCCTGAATTTGAAGCGATGGGCATGCTTGAGCCGTTAAACGATTATGTTGAAAACTGGGATCAGAAAGATGAGATTATCGATACGCTTTGGTCAAGTGTGACGCTGGATGGTACGATTTACGGTCTTCCATGGAAGCTTCTTGTCACTTACATGTATTACAGAGCTGACTGGTTTGAGGAAATGGGACTTGAACCGCCTGAGACAATCAGCGAATTCATTGAAGATGCTATTGCTCTTACAGGTACTTATGTCAATGAGGATGGGGAAACGGTTCAGCGCTATGGTTATGGAATGAGAGGCGGTAGCGGAAACGGAGAAGGATATTTCATATGGTGTCTTACACAGGGCGCCAAGTTCTATGATGAGGATGGAAATGTCGCATGGAATAGCCCTGAGGCTGTCGCTGCTACACAGCGCTATCTTGATCTGTATCAGAAGTATAACTGCGTTCCACCTTCAGTTGTAGGTGATGGCTTTGCGCAGATTGTCGGAGCTTTCAAGAGCGGCAGGACTGCGATGCTCAACCATCATATTGGAACATATGCAGAGATTTCAGAAGCCCTTGGAGACAAGGTGGGCGTAATGCTCTATCCGGCTTCCGATGATGGACACAGATGGTCTGAAGGTTCTGTAATCTCCCATGGTGTCAGCTCGATTTCCAAGCATAAGGAGGAGGCTTTCGAGTTCATCAGCTGGATGAGCGAGAACTGGGCTGTAGAACATCAGTCAAGGTATCTGGGATCCGTTCCTGTTACTAAGACCGTAGCTGCTATGCCGTATTTCAATGAGAATCCGTTCTACAGGATCTCAAATGAATCAGCACAGTATGTTGGCGCATTCCCGATGACGGTCAATTGGAGTTCGATAGTGAAAGATACGGCTGTAAATCTGCTTCAGAGAGCCCTGATGGGCGATATAACAGCAGAGCGAATGGTTGAGGAAATTGCTAAGGAACTGGCAAAAGACTGATGGTGATGGGGGGCTTCCCCCCATCTTCTCCATGGTGGAGAGCTTATGTTGAACAAAAATAAATTGTACCCGTATGTTCTTGTTGCGCCGGCACTCGCTGTCTTAGCAATTATTCTTCTATATCCGATGCTCACCGGCTTTATGCTCAGCTTCCAGAACAAGGTGCTGACAAGGCCGCTTAATGATGCATGGATAGGCCTGGATAACTATGTGAAAATGTTCCAAGATGAGGTTTTCTGGATTTCTTTAAAAAAGACACTGTGGTGGGTCTTCGGCTCCGTTTCCTTCCAGATCGTTCTTGGAATGATCACTGCTTTGCTTCTGAATGAGAAATTCCCGCTTCGCTTCCTTGCACGCGGCCTGATACTGATTCCTTGGGTAATGCCTTCTGTAGTATCAGGACTGATGTGGTCTTGGATATTCGACGGGACATATGGTCTTGCGAATGATATTCTCTCGAGACTGGGTCTCATCAATGAGTTCATTCCTTTCCTCGGAAGCCCCAGAACGGCATTCCCTGTCGTTATATTTACCAATATATGGAAAGGATTTCCGTTCTTTGCGATAAGTTTCTTGGCTGGACTTCAGAGCATTTCAAGTGATCTCTATGAAGCCGCGGAGATTGATGGGGCAGGAAAATTCAGAAGATTCCTTACCGTTACACTCCCAGGCTTGAAGCCCGTACTGATTACGACCGCCGTGCTCAGGATAATCTGGACATCAAATACGACAGATCTCATTTTTACGATGACATCAGGAGGCCCTGGTTATGAGACGCATGTGCTTGCTCTATATACATACCTGACCGCTTGGGGAAAGCTTGATTTCGGTTATTCCTCTGCTATGGCGATTTTCCTGATGCTGGTAATGCTCATCCTCATCGGCATCTACATGAAACTGATTAATAAGGATAAGGAGACCGATATCATATGAGTAGGAAGAAAAACTGGTATTTCACTCTCTTTGCAGTGATGATTCCCGTGGCAATCATCTGCATATTCGCAGTTCTCCCGGTTGCTTGGGCTTTCATCACGTCAATAAAAGAATCTGCGGAAATCCATTCTGCTACCGTCAGATACTGGCCTCGCCATCCTACGCTTAAGAACTATGTGAACGTATTCAAGACGACGGATTTTCCACTACAGTTCAAAAACAGTGCCATAGTCTCTCTCTCGACGACTGTGCTATGCGTTATCCTATCTGTTACTGCAGCTTATGCATTCAGCAGGTTCCGTTTCCGCGGTTCGAAAGTGCTTAGGAAATTCTTCCTCTCTTCGCAGATGTTCCCGAAGGTTCTCATCATCATACCGCTCTTCGTTATCATGCATAGCCTGAGACTTCTTAACACGAAGTTTTCACTGATCCTTGCATATTCCTCGTTCTCTTTGCCGTATGTCATGTATATGCTAATAGGTTACTTTGCAGGAATTCCTCAGGAACTTGATGAGGCTGCTTCGATCGATGGATGTTCCAAAACAGGGATTCTATTCAGAATAGTATTGCCTCTAGCTATACCTGGAATAGTTGCAACGGCAATCTATACGTTCATCCACGCGTGGGATGAGCTTATGTTTGCAGTCATGTTCACATCAACTTCGAGCCAGAGGACGCTTCCTGTAGGACTTAGCATGTATATCGGGGAATATGGAATCGAATGGGGGAGCATGTGTGCAGCGGCACTCCTTACATCCTTGCCTGTAATCCTGCTTTTCATGTTTCTTCAGAAATTCCTGATCGCAGGTATGACATCAGGTGGAGTAAAAGGCTGATGACGGAAGAAGAAAGACGGAATCTTTTATCAAGTCCATGGCTCTTCTACGTTGAGCCATTCCGCATTGCAGGATGTCTCTATTTTGTCGGCAACAAAGATGTCGGTTCATACCTGCTGGATACAGAGGATGGATTAGTGCTTATAGACAGCACCTATCCATCTACTGCTCCACTCCTTCTTCAATCTCTGCAGGATCTGGGGTTTTCTGCAAGAGATGTAAGGCATTTGATTCATACACACGGACACTTTGATCACTTCGGCTGTACTGGATTCATCAAGGCTTTCAGCGGATGTAAGACATATCTTGGAAGACGTGATGCTATCATGTTTAAAGAGCATCCTGAGCTGACATTGAAAGAGGGAGGTGGAGTGCCAAATCTTGATGTATTCGAGGCCGATGTCCTTATTGATGGAGGTGAGATACTAAGATTTGGCAATACTGAAATCGAAGTTATTGCAACACCCGGTCACTCTGATGGATGTATGTCATTCTTCTTTTATGTGAGTGAAGGAGGACGGAGGTATCGATGTGGGCTTTTCGGAGGAGCCGGATTCAATACTCTTACTGATGAATTTATAAGGGAGCATGGTAATTACATGAGTCGTATGGAGTATCTTGCATCCCTAGAGAGGCTTTTAAAGGAGGATGTTGATATAATGCTTGGCAATCATACAGCCCAAGCTCATCTTCTGGAAAAGCATGTGGAGGCAGAAAAGCTTGGCACTTTCCTCCCGTTTGTTGATAAAAGCGAGTTTACATCTTTCATCCTGCAAAGAAAGAAAACTTTCTTTGAAAAGTTTGGTTGATTCCGTCAAGTTTGAAAGTCAGTTATTCTCTTAATGCTCAGAGAAAATCGCTGTCATAATGTGATGGATCAGTATTGTTTTAGGGACTAAGATTCCACATTCTGATGCTAGACAGGATCTTCTGTTGTGAGTGTAGTTTCGGAAGCTCTACTACTATGAGACAGGTCGATATGACTTCTTCGGCTATGCTCCGATTCTCTAAGAAGGCAGGAGATTCTTCACGGAGAACATCGCTTACCCAGATCAGCAGGCATGAGAGCGTTCTTCTCCGTCGGTGCGCTTGACCCCGGAAAGAGCACGGCAGAATATTTTGGTGTGCTACCCTTACTAGTGCTCTTCGTAACCCAGTATTGCGGAGAGTTCTTTTGTTGTTGATGTTATGATTCTTGTAAGTTCATTCTTATCCTTATCTTCAAAACGGAAGACAGGCCAAGAGACGGAGATTGCAGCAACAACTTTTCCTGTATAATCCCTTACAGGCGCACCTATGCACTTGATTGTCATCTCATGCTCTTCATCATCCATTGCCCAGCCCCTATGCTTTGTGAGAGAAAGCTCCTTCTTGAGTTCTTCGCGCGTCTTGATTGATTTCGGTGTGAATGGCCTGAGTGAATGGGTGTCAAGATATTCTTCCAGCTCGCTCTCGTTCATCTCGGAAAGGAAGATCTTACCGATTGCTGTACAGTACAAGGGAATGGTCTTTCCCACCTGTGAGTACATTCTCAGAGTGTATATCGACTCCTCTTTAAGTACATAGACAGCAAAATCATCCTGAAGAATACCCATGTGCACCGTCTCTCCAAGCTCTTCCGCAAGCCTTTTCGCAAAGGGCTTTGCTGTAGATACAAGATC
Source organism: uncultured Spirochaetaceae bacterium (assembly GCA_964623005.1). Taxonomy (GTDB): domain Bacteria; phylum Spirochaetota; class Spirochaetia; order Sphaerochaetales; family Sphaerochaetaceae; genus Ornithospirochaeta. The sequence goes on along the minus strand of CAZURL010000033.1, from coordinate 10,079 downwards.
GATATGCGAAAGAGAACGAGAGCCAATGGAGAACATTCTGAGTGTCAGATGATACATATCTGCATCATCGCGGAATACATACCCCAACGAGATAAGCGTTGAGAGAAAACGAAGAAGTGTCGCTTTAGGAAGTTTCGTCATTTTTGCAAGGCTTTCCAGATTGATTGCCTCCACTCCGGAAAGAGCCTCGAGTATCGAGATTGTACGGAGTACTGCACTCATCTGCTTTTCTTCATCTTTCTCTCTGTCCATCTGTATTCCTTCAAAAAACAGAGGCGTTGCGGCTTGAAGGCCGCAATGCCTTTGTAAAAAGATAAAATCGAGAATCAACCCTCGAAATACTTCTGTGCGTTGTTGAACGAAATGTTCCTGACAATCTCGCCAAGATAGTCGATATCGTTTGGAACCTCTCCATTTTCCGCCCAGTTTCCGATGATATTGCAGAGTATCCTTCTGAAATATTCGTGTCTGGAGTAGGAGAGGAAGGAGCGGCTATCTGTGAGCATACCAATGAAAAGCGGGAGACAGCCAAGATTGCCAAGAACCTTGATCTGCTCTTCCATACCATCCCTGTGATCGCAGAACCACCATGCAGAGCCGAGCTGGATCTTTCCTCTTACGCCACCGCCCTGATAGCATCCCATGAGAGTGCCAAGAGAGTAGTAATCCTTTGGATTGAGCGAATAGAAGATTGTCTTCGGCACTTCATCTGTCTCGGAAAGCGCACCAAAGAAAGCAGAGACATTAGCTGCAAGCTCAACATCATGAGATGCATCGAAGCCCGTATCCGGCCCAAGAATGCGATACATGACCTTGTTGTTATCTCTGATTGCTGCAAAATGACACTGGAATGCAACATTGTTCTTATGGTATGCGCGAGCAAGTGCAGAAAGAACGGTTGTTCTATATGCATCAGCTTCTTCTGCCGTTACATCATCACCATTCATTCTCTTTGTGAATACTGCGTTGACCTTTGCATCATCCCAGAATGTGTGAGGACAAGTGATAAGAGCATGATCAGATGCACGGCAACCCATCTCGACGAAGAATTCAAGCCTCTTTATCAGGGCTGCGATAACATCGCTAACGCTCTTGATCTCTACTCCAGAAACCCCAGCAAGCTTTGCAATGTATTCAGCAAATTCTGGCTTCTCGATATTAAGCGCCTTATCCGGGCGATAGGAAGGAATGACCTTTGCCGGGCACTTTCCATCGTCTCTGATGATCTTATGATAAGCAAGGTCATCCGCAGGATCGTCCGTTGTTCCGACTGCATAAACCTTGAACTTCTTCATGATGCCGAATACTGAGAGTTCAGGATTACTCTTGAACTGCTCGTTTGCTTCATCGTAGATCTTCTTTGCATTCTTGCGGCAGAGGATATCGTAGATGCCGAAATATCTCTGGAGTTCAAGATGTGTCCAATGATAAAGCGGATTGCCGATAAGGTTTTCCATAGTCTCCGCCCATGCAAGGAACTTATCATATGGATCTGCATCGCCTGTTATGAGCTTTTCATCGAAGCCGCATGTTCTCATCTGTCTCCACTTATAGTGGTCGCCGCCGAGCCATGCATCGGTGATTGTCGTAAATCTCTTGTCTGTTGCGATCTGCTCAGGAATGAGATGGCAGTGGTAGTCGAAGATCGGCATATCAGCAGCATACTCATGATAAAGTGTCTTAGCAGTTCCGGTTTCAAGAAGAAAATCCTTGTCCATGAAGTCTTTCATAGCACTACACCATCCTTGAATATCGAGATTTCAGCATAACCGTTAATCTCGTTTTTTGTATGTTTCTCACCATTTGCTATCGAAATGATAAACTTGATGAGTTCAGACGTAACTTCTTCCGGCTCTTTCGTAAGCATAGGGGATGCATCAAAATCAATCCAGCTTGCTTTGTGCTCTGCAAGCGCATGATTCGTAGCGATCTTAACTGTAGGTACCGGAGCACCAAGCGGAGTTCCCCTTCCGGTTGTAAAGAGTATCATATGAGCACCAGCTGCCGACAAATCTGTCGTTGATACAATATCATTACCTGGCCCTGAGAGCAGGGTAAGCCCCGGAGTGGTAACCCTATCGCCATATCCGAGAACCGATGTTACAGGAGCACGTCCTCCTTTCTGCACACAGCCAAGACTCTTATCTTCAAGCGTTGAAATCCCGCCTGCTTTATTTCCCGGTGATGGATTCTCGTATACAACCTGACCATGCGATGTGAAGTAATCCTTGAAATCCTGCACCATCTTTACCGTCTCTTCGTAGACTTCTTCGTTTACGGCTCGGTTCATCAGCATCTGCTCGGCGCCGAACATCTCCGGAACTTCTGTAAGTATCCCTGTTCCCCCCATTGCCGTAAGGTCATTACAGAAACGGCCGACAAGCGGATTTGCCGTGATTCCTGATAATCCATCGGATCCGCCGCACTTAAAGCCCACTACAAGCTTTGACATCGGCTGAGGCTCCCTCTTATCGCTCCTGATTACCTCAGCAAGCTCTTCCATGAGCTTCTTTCCATCAGCAACTTCATCCTCAGACTCCTGTGCCACAAGGAACTTCACCCTGTTTTCATCATATTCGCCTAATATCTCTCTGAATGATTCCATGGTGTTGTTCTCGCAGCCAAGCCCAATAACAAGAACACCGCCGGCATTAGGGTGATGAACAAGACCTGCAAGGATCTTTCTTGTGTTCTCATGGTCTCCGCCAAGCTGTGAACAGCCAAAGGGGTGAGTCCATGCATGAACACCATCCTCGAGTCCAAGAGTTTCGTTTCCCCAGTCTTCAAGCTTCATTGAAATGCGGTTTACGCAACCGACTGTCGGAATAATCCAGAGCGAATTGCGGATGCCGATGCGTCCATCTTTTCGAACATAGACATTGATAGCTGGCACATGGTCCTGCCATTTCAGCTTGTCTTCCTCTGCTTCCCTTAGGCACTCTACCGCAACTTCTCTGTCGTAGGTGTATTCAGCGCTCTCCGAAAGCAGTGTTGAGATATTGAAAGCATGTACATGCTGACCTTTGTGGATATCTTCCTTCGCGCCTCCGATAGGGTAGCCATATTTGATGACTTTATCGCCCTTCTTTAAATCTTTAAGGGCGATCTTGTGACCCTGTGGGATATCAGAGAAAGCTGTGAAGGTATCTCCGGAGACAGTCACCACCTCTCCCTTCATGACAGGAGAGACGGCAACAGCAACGTTATCGCGATCTGTAATTCTAATAAGCTTCTGGCTCATGCTGCCTCACAGACTTTCGATGGCAGCTTTCATGCCCTTTGTCCAAATAGTCTCAAGGTGAGCAGCGATCACGCTCTCAAGACCATCGATAGCGGAGAGATCTTCGCCCCACCATGCGGATTCTGAAAGAACTGCATGTGCGATCTTAGCGGCTTTATCAGCCGTATCTGCATATTCTGCTTTGTAAAGCGATGCAAACTTCTCGAGAACCTCCGGACTGTCGCTGATCAGATACTTCTCGCCATTCCTGTTTCCAACAAGCGATGAACCTTCATACTCTGTGCCTTCATAGAAGGAAATGAGTGCTGCAAGGGAGAATGGAAGCACCACAGGAAGCTTCTTTTCTTTCTCGATATACCCCTTGAGAGAGGGCAGATCACGTGTCTTGAACTTTGATACGCTGTTGAGCGAGATTGAAAGGAGAAGATGCACGATATAAGGATTTGCGAATCTGTTGAGAACATCGCCTGCATATTCCTCAAGCTGCTTCTTATCGCCATCCATTGAAGGGATGATCTCTTCGAAGAGGCCTCTCTTCATCATCGGGAATACAAGCGGACTCTTTATGCAGTCCTCAACAGTATTGAGTCCTGCCTGATAACCGGCAAGTACGGACATCGTGTGCGCGCCATTGAGAATCCTTACCTTTCTTGTGCGGTAGAAAGACATATCATCTGTCCAGATGACATTTACGCCAGCCTTATCTGTGGGAAGCTCATCCTCATGTGTCTTTTTGTGGCATTCGATAACCCAGAGAAGGAAAAGCTCTGCTTTATCAAGGAGGTTATCCTTATAGCCAATCTCTTGGCAAAGTGCATCCGCTTCTGCTCTTGGATATCCCGGAACGATACGGTCAACAAGGCTGTTGCAGAAATCGCAGGCATTGTCGAGCCAGCTGTTGAAGCCCTCTTCAAGTCCCCATTCCTCGCTGTAGCGCTTGATGATGGCTTTGAGGTTATCACCATTCTTGTCGATAAGCTCACAAGGGATAACAATGATGCCCTTGTCTGCTGCGCCATTGAAATATTTGTATCTGTTATAAAGGAATGCACATACTTTTCCTGGATAGGATACCTGTGGTTTATCATCAAGCTTATCACCTTCATGATATGCAATACCGGCTTCTGTGGTGTTTGAGATAATGAATCTCAGATCAGGATTCTCCGCTTGAGATATGAACTTATCATAGTCGGAATACGGATTGATACACCCCTTAACGCTTGTAATTGTCCTGAACTCCTGAACGGGATTGCCATTAACAACGCCGCTGAGGACTGTTGTGTAAAGACCGTTCTGCGAGTTGATCATTTCACCCATTCCATTTGCAAGAGGCTGAACCATCATGACGTCTCCGTTGAAGTCTCCCTTCTCGTTGAGCAGATCAACAATCCAATCGACGAATGCCCTAAGGAAGTTTCCTTCTCCGAACTGAAGGATTTTCACAGGACGCTGTGGCTTTACTACCGTTTCCTTGATATCTTTCATTGCTTTCTCCTTTCGCATGAATATCCTGTATTTTAGGCTTTGCAAACCGCTTAAGTGAAGGGGCGCAAAACCGGGATTCCATTATATACTGTTATAAATATAAAAACGGAACACGGTTTCAGTTTAACGCATATAAAAAAGCTGTCAAATGGAAATCCTTGTCCTATACCGTATCTGTATTGTACAATAACGTCATCGACTGGAGATGAAATGGGAAAGCGCATAGGTTTTCTTCTTGCCAATGTATATCAAGGATCGAGTCTTTCCATGTGGAAATCGATAGCAGCTGCACGCGAGAATGAGAAAGATAGTGCGCTCTTTGTATTTCCCGGAGGTCGGATCAACTACCTTGATGGTGACGAATACCTTAGGAACAGTATATATGAACTGGCTAATTCCGCATCTCTCGACGGCGCAATAGTCTGGTCATCAGCGCTTACGGGAAGGATTGGCCCAGAAGAAGTATCCGCTTTCGTCAAGAACATCGCAGAGGATATCCCCATAGTATCGTTAGGTATGTCGATTGAAGGCTGTCCGAGCGTCAATTTCGATGCAAAAGGCGGAATGCTACAGGCCATCGAGCATATGATAAACATCCATGGCGAGAAGAAGATTGCGTTCCTTCGCGGCCCTGATAACCATAAAAGCGCAGAAGATCGTCTTGAAGCATATAAGGAAGCTCTTGAGAGAAATGGCATAGCTTATGATCAAATGCTTGTTTCGTCTCCTCATCCGTGGTCTGGTGGTGTTGAAGCGATGAAGGAGCTTGTGGAAAAGCGAGGCCTGGTTCCGGGACGGGATTTTACCTCAATCGTTGCAGCTTCGGATCTCCTGCTTCGCACATCCAATGGCTATCTTCAATCCATCGGTATCTCAATACCTAAAGATCTTAAAGCTGTTGGCTTTAATGATAATCCGGAGAACATACTTCTTGACTATGCCCTTACGACAGTGAGAATGCCGATTGAAAGTCTGGCAAAATCCTCATATGTCCTCATTTCCTCGATAATTGAAGGAAAGGCTGCCCCTGATATGCTCCTGCCCACCCATCTTATCGTCCGTCATTCCTGCGGTTGCTCTGGGTTTTCCTCCATTGGCGATCAGGAGGAAGAGGCGCTATGGAGACGCGTTGGTGCACGCTTTGAAAGCGATAAAGCCGTAAAGAGCGCAAAGGAGATGGTACGCTACCTCGATGGCGAAGTCGGAGAGGATGTTCTAGCCGCTTCCTCCGAGGATTTTGTCAGTGTAGGAGGGGACTCCGAGGCGCTTTTTGAGATTATCTCAACGCTTCGCAAAGGACTGGCTGGAGAACGGAAGGATAGGCTTTATGGCAGAATCCTTATAGGAGAGCGAAAAGCCTCGGCGCTGGCAAGGCAGAGAACAGATATCCTTACCGGTGCGCTCGATCAGTTCAAGACAAATCTTCTTGCTGCGCGTTCTCTCTCTGCAATTCCTGAGATAATGCAGAGCGCATTCCGTATAATCGGCATCGATAAGTGCTTTCTGATGCGTTATGATGATTTTTCCAGCACATCGTTCATCGGCGGCTTTTCTTCCTCGAAACTTTTCAATCAGACAGAGGCGTTCGATAGGAAGCAGATTGCACCTGACTCCATAAAAAACGAGATAGCGAATGGCACTTTTGTCATTGAACCACTGTTCTATGGTATACAGGAGCTTGGATATATAATCATCGGAACAGATTGGTGCGAAGGATATGTGCTTGAGGATATAAGGACGTCGCTTTCTTCTGCAATGCGCGGTATTTCGTTTCTTGAGCAGGCAACGGAAGCAAAAGAAGCCGCGGAGAAAGGGGAGAGGGATGCAGAGGAGTTTTATGCAAAGGTTTCCGAAAGCCTTATGCAGCCGATTTCTGAGATACATAATGCAACCCTTTCGAGAACAAGGCTTTCAAAGGATGAATTGCTTCACCAGATTTCAAGGATGGAGCATCTTTTGGAACTTGCGCTTGCAGAGCGTGGCGCGCTTTCGATAGAACGTACGTTTTCTCCGCTCTCATCGCTTCTTCCGCTTCTTTATGAAAACGGTCTAAAGGTAAATGCGCCAAAAGCTCTTCCGCTCATTGAGTTCGATAAAGAGAGAATCCTTGAAGCAATCATAATCCTCTCATCATCGCTCGACGAGGAAGATAAGACTATTGATATCTCCTTTTCAGAGCAGGGCGTAGTGTTCGCTATAGCTGATTCTCGCATTTATGAAGAGACTTCATTCCAGCTGGCTGAACGCATAGTCGTAATGCATTCCGGCTCGATAAACAGAAAAAATAATAAGCTATATATAAGGCTTCCATATCCAAAGCTCTCTGAGGGGAAGCAGGAAGGAAGCGGCATTGTATATGTAAGCGAAGAGGGAAATCTTCCGAAGGAGTTGGATGCAAAGGAAATCACGCTGGAAGAGCTTCCTGATTGCAATGCACGTGCAGTTGCTCTGGATTTATCTTCTCGTCATGTAGCTTCCGCGCTTCTTTCAGAGAAAACACTTCGCTCCGTTTCCGTCATTCTCTTCTCGGATAATGAGGATATCTCTTTAAGATCTGCGCTCGAGAGTGTTGCCTCTGCCGGAGAGAAGATCATCGGTGTCTTCGGCGACTATTCTTCTCTGCCCCCTGTACTGCACGATGTTGGAAAAATCGAGATCATTGAAAGTCTTGAGAATATAGAGGAAATGCCGAGCGTAATGCTGATGACGAAGATTGATCCGGAATCGCTTTCTCTGCTGCGCCATAAACCGATTATATCTTCAATACCGGTCGTGATAGTGATGGATAAGTTCTCGGAAAAGGATTCAGAGAGCATTTCGCAGATTCCGAATGTCATCATCGTCAATACAGCGATGCTGGAGTCCAATGAATTCTTGACGCGGCTTTCGGAGATAGCTGGAGGAGGTGCGATGCTTCCGCCTCTGACCGGAATGATCGTAAAGCGTGCGATTGTCTATCTTAATTCCTATGCAACGAAACAGATATCACGCTGGCAGTTAGCCGCGGCTGTGAATATAAGCGAGGACTACCTTACCAGAATATTCCGAAAGGAGCTTGGACTATCTCCATGGGAGTACCTTAACCGCTATCGGATACAGCTTGCATGCGCTCTTCTGATGAGCACTGCCAGTTCGCTTTCTTCAATCGCTTCTGAATGCGGTTTTCAGGATCAAGCGTATTTCTGCCGGGTCTTCAAAAAGATAAAAGGTTTTCCGCCCGGACACATGAGACGGCAATAAAAGCAATTCTTTCCCCATTTATGTCTGAATTGTACAACGAGTGGATTGGATTATCCGGAATAGTCACCTTAGACTAAAATCACGAGGTAGACTTATGGACAATCAGAAATCTGGAAACTTCGCTGGCTCGTCCGGCGTGGCTAAGTCTTCCAGCAGTCAATCGGCTGCGTTGACGGCAAAGCCTTCCAAAAATAAGCTATGGCGTGAGATTGTACGTCATCGCTCGGTTTATCTTCTCGCTCTTATTCCTCTTGTTTACTACTTGATTTTCAAGTATGTACCTATCTGGAACGCTCAGATTGCTTTCAAGGACTTCATGGCAGTCAGAGGTGTTCTTGGTTCTGCGTGGATTGGATTAGAGAACTTCAAGACCTTCGTGAACAGCTTCTATTTCTGGTCGCTGCTCAGGAATACTGTCATGTACTCGGTAGGAAAGCTGCTTATCTCGCTTCCTCTCTCGATTATTCTCTCGATTTGTATCTATGAGTGTACGAGACCGGTTCTGAGAAAGGTTGTACAGACGCTTGCTTACCTTCCGCACTTCCTGTCATGGGTTATCATGTATGGTATTCTTCTTGCGCTTCTTGCGCCTGGCGATGGTGTCGTCAATGATATCATCAAGCTTTTCGGCGGCAGAGCAGTGGACTTCTTATCGAATGTCAAAACATTTCCATGGGTTGTTCTATTCTCCGATGCATGGAAGGAAATGGGTTGGTCGGCGATTATCTTCATTGCGGCGCTCATGGGTATCGACGTATCGCTTTTTGAAGCGGCGATGGTTGAGGGTGCAAATAGCTGGCAGAGAGTGCGTTATATCACACTGCCTGCAATCATGCCTGTTATCGTAACGGTTCTTATCCTCAAGCTCGGAACAATCCTTGACGCAGGTTTCAATCAGATATTCATGCTCTACTCGCCTCAGGTCTATTCTGTTGCGGATATCATCGATACATGGGTTTATAGACAAGGTCTTCTTGAATTTGAGTTCGGACTTGCAACGGCTGTCGGTCTCTTCAAGGGTGTCTTTGGAATGATGCTCGTGCTATTCGCGAACTGGCTATCTAGGAAAGTAGCAGATAGCTCGCTGTTCTAAGGAGGATCAGATGGCAGGTGAAAAGAAACAAAAGCATCTTAAACCACAGATGCAGAATAAGAAGGTCAGGCTCACCGCAGCTGATCATACCTTCAATGTAATTGTAAACGTCTTCATGGTGTTCATACTCATCGTAATCATTATTCCAGTATGGTCGACGGTCACGCTCTCATTCAGGCCTAATGATTATCTTGGCTCCAACCTAGAGGGTATGTTCCTTGCACCATGGAAGTGGTCTACGGATGCTTATACAGCACTACTGGGAAATGACGGCTTCTTGAATGCATTCCTCAGCAGTATCAAGATTCTTGTCGGAGGTGTCGTCTGTGCGCTTGTGCTTACCATACCTATGGCGTATGTGCTTTCAGTCAAGACGCTTCCGGGAAGGAAAATCATCAACCTCATAGTCATAATACCGTACGTATTCAACGTAGGTATGATTCCTACCTACCTTTTGGTCAGGAATCTGGGACTTATGAACCACTTGGCGGCAGTCTTCCTTCCAGGCGCGATATCTACATATAACTGTATCATCATGAGACAGTTCTTCGAGGGTATTCCGGGAGAGCTGAAGGAATCTGCGAGTATCGATGGATGTACGGAGCTACAGATTCTCTTCAAGATCATCCTTCCGCTTTCGAAGGCTATCGTAATGACAATCGGACTCTATTACGGAGTATCGTTCTGGAACGACTTCTTCAATGCAATGCTCTACTTGAACGATAACCAGCCGCTCCCGATTCTTCTCAGGAATATCCTTCTTGCATCAGGAATGAATGAGTATGTTGAGGTCAATGCATTCGGAAATGCCCCTGTAAGCGCTATCAAGGCAGCATCGGTATTCATGAGTGCGATTCCTATGGTCGCGGCTTATCCGTTCATACAGAAGTATTTCACGAAGGGTACACTCCTCGGATCGGTCAAGGGCTGATCATGAGAATTAGTAAAGGCAAATTTTCAGGAGGAAACATGAAAAAACAGCTTAAAAGCATAATGCTTGTAGCTCTTGCTATTCTTGTA
>CAZURL010000032.1:0-17034 GCA_964623005.1 uncultured Spirochaetaceae bacterium | reverse complement strand
AAAATCAATCTGCGGAGAAAAGATCCTCCTGATACTCCTCAGAAAGCTCCCAATAACCTGTTACACTGTTGAAGCTGATCTCCTCGGAAGGAACAGAAAGCGTGCGGCCTTCGCTTGCAGAGAGCGTAATCATGTGTGAGAGTATATTGATTTCGCTCACTCTCCATAACTCGTGATCGATCTTTATCTTTGTTCCTTCTGGCGGACAGGAAGCCTTTTCCTCCATATAGTAGTCATACTCATATGCAAGACAGCAGAGCAATCGGCCGCAAGGGCCGGAGATTTTCATGCTATTGAGCGAAAGATTCTGCTCCTTCGCCATCTTGATCGTTACAGGCTCCATCTCCCTCGTCATCGAGTGGCAGCAATAATCACGGCCGCAGACAGAGAGCCCTCCGATAAGCCTCGATTCATCCCTTACTCCAATCTGCCTGAGTTCAATTCGCATACGGAAAACAGAGACTAGATCTTTAACAAGATCCCTGAAATCAACACGCTGTTCTGCGGTGAAAAAAAAGATGACCTTTGGCTCACCTAAAAGAAAATGCGTAGTGACAAGCTTCATATCAAGGCCATGCTTCTTTATCTTCTCGCGGCAGATGCGGATGGCGTACTCTTCCTTCTCCTCATTCTCCTGATAGCGAGCCATCTCACTAGGTGTTGCAAGATGATCGATCCATGTTACATCTCCATCCACCTTGATCCGTTCAGGTTCACGCGAAATCTGGCAATGAAAGCAAGAATTGCACTGATGCTCATTGCTTTGGCTCTGGTATCTGATATCATCCTCCTCCGTTTCATCCCCGAAATGAAGGCATGCACCGCAGACAGAGCTGCAACCAGGGACATATCCAGAGCCAGGACTGGGAGCGGCCCCCACTACAATGCCGAGATCCAATCCAAAGCGTGTCTCATACATAACAGGAGTGCCGCCATAAAGTACGCTATCCCACGCACATAACGATATATCATTTGATGCCGGATTCTTTACAACGTATACATATGCGTATTCGTCATTCAGATCCTCTAACTTCTGTTTCATATATTCTGACGCTAACACGTAGGTGGCAAATTAGCAAGAGATAGGGTATATTCAGCCCATGAAGGAAGGAGAGCTGAAATCAATAATAGGGCCGCTTATGTCCGCCCCCCTTGCAGGCTATACAGATAAAGCATTCAGAAAGATTGCAAGAGAACACGGCGCAGACGGTGCTGTCACAGAAATGGTAAGCGCAGAAGGACTTGCCCGAGGTGGAGAGAAAACAGAAAAGCTCCTTGAGCGCTATCCGGGAGAAGGGCATCTCGTCGTTCAGATATTCGCCCCCTCAGCCGATCCTGTAGAGCGTTCTCTTGAACGTCTTCTTGAATATAATCCATCGGTTATTGACATAAACTGCGGTTGCCCGGTTCCCAAGGTAGTGAAAACCGGTGCCGGTTCTGCGTTAATGAGAGAGAAAGGGAAAATCGGCGAGATTGTAAGCACTATTACCCGCCATACAGATATCCCGGTATCGGTGAAGTTCCGCCTTGGCTGGGATAGCTCTTCGATAAACTACATCGAGTTTGCAGAAGAAGCTGTCGATGCAGGATGCTCTATGCTGACCCTACATGCACGTACAAGAGCGCAGGGATACTCAGGGAAAGCGGATTGGGAGGCATTCAAAACGCTTTCCTCGCATTTTAGAAATAGTTCTGTACTGGTATATGGATCTGGCGACGTATTCACTCCCGAGAACGCTCTTTCTCTTATAAATGACTATGGCCTTGATGGCGTAATGTTCGCAAGAGGCGCTATCGGCAATCCTTTCATCTTCCAGATGACCCATGATTTAATCGAAAGAGGTGAATACACACAGCCCTCGCTTTCTCAGCGTATCGATACTGCGCTTAATCATCTTGAACTTGCAGCTAGTTATGAGGGAGAGGAAAAATCTTCTAGGGAGATGAAGAAACAGCTAATGGCTTATATTAAGGGAATCCCCGGCGCAAGTGTGGCTAAATGTATGATCGGAGAAGCCAAAAATGTGGAAGAGCTTAAAGATGCATTAGAAAAAATCCGTCCCGATTTTCTTTGATTTTCCAATTTCAGTGTGTTAGCGTTAAATCAAAAGGAGTCTTTTAATGAGGGTTTTGCTCTTAGGATCCGGAGCTAAGGATCATGCTGTAGCATGGTGGTTCAGCAAAAGCTGTTTTCTTTCTGCGCTGTTCGTAGCTCCTGGTAACCTTGCCACATCAAGAATCGCCATAAACCTGCCTAATGTGAATATAGCAGATCCAAAGGATGTGTATCAGGCTTGTGTAGACAATAAGATTGACTTCGTATTCATCGGTACAGAAGCGCCGTTATTTACAGGTGTCGTGAAATACCTCAATGATCGGGGCATCAATACATTCGGAGCACCGACAGCTTCTTTAAAGCTGGAAGGAGATCGATCTTTCTCAAGGGCCTTCTCCTCACGTCATAATATCCCAGTTCCACGTGGGTCATTCTTCTCCGATAAGGAAGCGCTCAGACGCTATCTTGAAAAGCACAAGGGCGAGACTTTCATAATCAAGAGCAACTCTGTAGCGCCATCAAGGATAATGATCCAGTCTAAAGACACAGATGCGCTTATGGACTTCGCTGCCACGCTGTTCCCTAAAGGCGATGTCCTCTTAGAAGAATGCCTAAAAGGAACACCTGCAACTTGCACCCTCCTTCTCGATAAGAATGGATATATAGCGCTTCCTGTAACAAGCGACTATATGCTTAAAGGAGCAAATGACAAGACGCCTACAGGCGGCATGGGCGCTATTTGCCCTGTTCCGATGCTTGAAAAGCTAAAAGACAGGATCCGTGAAACAATAATAGAGCCGACACTCTATGGAATGCAGGTTGAACAGCTTTCATACAAAGGCGTGCTTACGCTTTCAATGATGATAAAACAAACAGGAGAACCCTATCTATTGGACTACCATGTGCGTTTCAATGATCCTGCAACACAGGCAATGGTGCCTCTTATCAAGACGGATCTCATCGCGATACTCATGGCCATGATGGAGGACAAGATTGAATCAATCAACCTTGATGTATCGGATATGTGCACAGTTGCTGTTGTCCTTGCCTCTATCGGCTACCCTCTTAATCCTATTATCGGAGAGGAGGTGAAAGGGCTGACATCCGTAATGCTTGAGCCTCTTGAATCAGCGCCAAACGTCTTCATCGGGGCAATAAAGGAAGATGATAACGGAAGGGCAATAACCACAAGCGGAAGGAATATAACGGTGGTTGGCAAAGGAACGAACCTCGAAGAAGCGAACCACCATGCATATGAGCTTATAAAGAAAAAATCGTTCGAAGGTCTCTGGTACAGAGAAGATATCGGAAACGCGTACTTCTCTGATTAGAACGTATTGGAACGACGGAACTCATACATTATTATCCCAGCTGCGACAGAGACATTAAGTGAATCTATATGCCCATGCATTGGAATTGAAACAATGTAGTCGCAGTTTTTCCTTACAAGCTGCGACATTCCCGAACCCTCTGATCCCATGACAATAACGGTTCGCTTTGCAAAGTCTATAGCATAGGAAGATTCGCCTGACATATCTGCACCATATACCCAGAAACCATTGTCCTTGAGCGTTGTGAGCGCACGGGAAAGGTTTGTGACAACAGCCATCGGCACATACTGGGCTGCTCCAGACGAGACTTTGATGACCGTCTCATTTGCCTGGACTGAACGACGCTCGGGAATTACCACTAAATCCGCATTGAACTGATCTGCCGATCTAAGGATTGCACCGAGGTTATGAGGATCCGTGATGCCATCAAGCACAAGGACAAGTGCACTTTGGTTTTCCGAAAGCGAATCGCAGAACTCTTCAACGCTAGTCTCCTTCAGCCTAGATGCGCCGCGACGAGGGCCGGAGAGATCAAGAAGCGCACCTCTGAGATCTGCATCGGGAAGCATGCGCGATAGCTCATCCCTCGATACTTTTCTGACAACGACCTTCCCCGTAAGCTGCGCTTCTCTTATAAGGCCATCTAATTTGCCGCCACGTCCTCTCTCGATATATAACGTAGACCCCATACCAGCTTTTTTTAAAGCTTCTTCTATCGCATGGTAGCCATATATTTTCTCACCCATCAGCCTCTGAACTCCATCGGCTCGGGCCTTGTAGTCTCCTTAAGCTCCGATGCCAGATCCTTCATCAATCCCTTAGCCTTCAATGAAAGCCGCTTAGGGATCTCAACAACAACACGAAGATACATATCTCCGCAACCCTTTCCCTGAAGCACAGGAATACCCTTTCCTTTCAAACGAAGCATCGTTCCCGATTGTATACCGGCAGGAATCTCTACCGAGACATCCGTACCTTCTATCGTCGGTACTTGAATGGAAGCACCGAGCGTTGCCTGCGCAATAGATACAGGAATCTGGAGATAAACATCCTGTCCTTCGCGCACGAAGTACTTATCAGGACGTACGGAGATAAAGAGAACAAGATCTCCAGCTGGGCCTCCATCAGTTCCTTCATCACCCTTCCCACGAAGCGTGAGGCGCGCGCCGTTATCGACACCGGCAGGAATAGTCACCATCAGTTTTTCTTTCTTGGAGACAGTCCCTGTGCCATGGCAGGCAGAACATGGATTGTCTATGATATATCCCTTGCCTCCACATGTACGACAGGTACTTGCTACCTGAAAGAAACCCGCTCCCTGCGTTACACGTCCAGAGCCACCGCAGGTAGGACAGGAATGACGACCTGAACCGCCCTGTCCGGAGCAGGTATCGCACTTAACCTTGTGAGAGAAGGAAATCTCCTTCTTACAACCGAAAGCAGCTTCCTTGAAATCAATCGTAAGATCGTATCTGAACGATGCGCCTGGCTCTCCCTGAGAACGAGATCGCGATCTGCCGCCACCGAAGAACGATGAGAATATATCCTCAAAACCACTTGCACCGCCGAAGATATCAGAGAAATCACGATAGACGTTGGAGTAATTGCCAGCAGCTCCACCCTGGAAATCATTTACCCCGCTGAAGCCAAACTGATCATATGCGCTTCTTTTCTTTGGATCTGAAAGCACCTCATACGCTTCGCTAGCTTCCTTGAAACGTTCCTCAGCATTTTTGTCATCAGGGTGGGTATCGGGATGATTGGCTAAGGCTATCTTCCTATAAGCCTTCTTTATCTCCTCTTCGCTTGCTGTCTTAGATACGCCGAGAACTTCATAATAATCTCTTTTTGCCATATCTCTCCCCTTTACGGCAGAAAGCAGCATGCTGCCATGCTGCTTCCACTCTTTATTGAATCGTCATTATTTGACTTCTTCAAAATCCGCATCCATCGTTCCTGATTCGTTATTGGAAGACGAAGAGGAGGATGAACTATCAGAGCTGTTGCCAGCATTATCACCAGCAGACTGCTGTGCACTCTCATAGACCTTCTGTCCAAGTTCCATTGAAGCCTGCTGAACACGATCTGTTTTGCTCTTGATCTCCTCCGGTGTCGAAGAAGCATTTGCAAGGGCATCCTTAAGCTCCTGGACAGCGCTTTCTATATTGCTCTTTTCAGATGCGCTGATCTTATCGCCATATTCCTTGAGAGCTTTCTCTGTGGAGTAGACGACACTCTCTGCATTGTTTCTTGCCTCAATGCCTTCCCTTGCCTTCTTATCCTCAGCAGCATGAGCTTCTGCATCCTTGACCATCTTATCGATCTCTTGCTCAGAAAGGCCTGAAGAGGATTCAATCCTGATCTTCTGTTCCTTTCCTGTTCCCAGATCCTTTGCGGATACATGCACAATACCATTTGCGTCGATATCAAATGTAACTTCAATCTGAGGTACGCCGCGTGGAGCTGGTGCAATGCCTTCGAGGTTGAATGTTCCGAGCGTTCTGTTCTGAGAAGCAAGCTCTCTCTCTCCCTGAAGAACATGGATGGATACAGCTGTCTGTCCATCGGACGCTGTAGAGAAGATCTGACTCTTACGGGTAGGAATAGTCGTATTCCTCTCAATAAGCTTTGTGCAGACGCCTCCAAGCGTTTCGATGCCAAGCGAAAGCGGTGTTACATCAAGCAGAAGAACATCCTTTACATCTCCCTTGAGGATACCACCCTGTATTGCCGCACCTACAGCAACAACTTCATCAGGGTTAACGCCCTTATGAGGCTCCTTTCCAAAAAGCTCCTTTACAAGCGCCTGAACGGCAGGAATCCTTGAAGATCCTCCTACGAGAATGACCTCATCAACGCCACTGGCTGTTATACCAGCATCTCTGAGTGCATTCTGGCAAGGAATCTTCGAACGCTCGATGATCGGTGCAATCATCTGCTCGAACTTTGCCCTAGAAAGCTCCATCTGAAGGTGAAGCGGGCCATTGGCATTTGCGGTGATGAACGGAAGGTTGATCGTTGTCGTCATTGAGGACGAAAGCGTGATCTTCGCCTGTTCTGCCGCTTCTTTAAGCCTCTGGAGAGCCATCTTATCATTAGACAGATCTACGCCATTCTTCTGCTTGAAGTCAGAAACCATCCAGTCGATTATGACCTGATCGATATTATCACCGCCAAGGTGAGTATCGCCATTTGTAGACTTTACTTCAAAAACTCCATCACCAAGCTCGAGGATTGAGATATCGAAGGTACCGCCACCGAAGTCATAGACAGCAATTGTCTCTTCCTTGTTGCTCTTATCCTTTCCAAAGCCATATGCGAGCGCCGCTGCAGTAGGCTCGTTGACAATTCTCTTTACATCAAGTCCTGCAATCCTTCCTGCATCCTTTGTTGCCTGACGTTGTGCGTCATTGAAGTATGCTGGTACTGTGATAACAGCCTCTGTCACCGTCTCGCCAAGATAATCCTCCGCAGTCTTCTTCATCTTCTGAAGAACAATTGCAGAAATCTCCTGAGGAGAATATTCCTTTCCTCTTATATCGACTTTGATCTCATCGCCTGCGCCAGAGACAACCTTGTAAGGAACCATCTTCAGCTCTTCAGTAACCTCATGATACTTACGTCCCATGAATCTCTTGATTGAATAGACAGTATTCTCTGGATTTGTAACCATCTGGTTCTTGGCAGGCTTTCCGACAAGCCTATCAGAATCAGAGAATCCTACAACGGATGGCGTTGTCCTATCTCCTTCGCTGTTTGCGATAACAACAGGCTCACTGCCTTCCATCACTGCAACGCAGCTGTTGGTTGTTCCCAAATCGATTCCGATTATCTTTCCCATTTTATTTTCTCTCCATATATCAAATTATCAAATTTTATCCGTAAAGCCGAAGCTTCCATCATTTGGAAGATAATAAAGCTACGTTCAATCGTCAATTACTCTTAGGCTTACCAACGACGACCTTTGCGCTCCTTATAACCTTGCCATGGAGCTTGTAGCCTTTCATAAAGACCTGAATGACTTTCTCATTATCAAGGTTCTCAACTTCCTGAACCATGCAAGCCTCCATCTCTGATGGATTGAATGGCTCGTCATCAGGAGAGAACTGCTCAAGGCCCCAGTTGGTCTTGAGGATGTTCTTGAGCTGATCCTCAACCATTGTTACGCCAGTTTTGATGCTCTCGGTGTCCTGAGATTTCTCAGCAGCCTCAATCGCCCTTGAAAGGTTATCGATCGGATCGAGAAGATCGCGGATCAGGCTTTCGTTTGCATACTTGACCGCATTTTCCTTCTCCACACGAAGTCTCTTCTTATAATTCTCTGTCTCGGCAGCTTCACGAAGGATTTTGTCTTTAAGATCTGCAACCTCTGTCTCCAGCTCCGCTACGCGAGACCTGAGAAGTTCTGTTTCATCAACAGCCTCGTCCTGAACTTCGTTCTCTACTGTCTCGGAAATATCTTCCTGTGTATTCTCTTCTTTCTTATCCTCTTCTGCCATAATCTTCTTTCTCTTCTTTTTGTTTGACATATAACAAAGGAAAGGTAATAAAGCGATCGTACATCGTCAAACGATCATTCTTCTACATCGTCCTTATCATCTTCATCTTCGTCTTCGGAGAGATCCACATCTTCAAAAGATCCGGTGAAGATGTCTTCTGGAAATTCTTCGATCATATCCTCCGGAGTCTTATCATCAACCTCCATCTCACTGACCTTGATTTCCTCTGGTTCAGAAGGATTTGTCTCTTCAAATCCTTCTTGAGCATCCTCTATCTCTGAAACCGCCTCTATTTCCGCAGCCTCTGTTGCAGCATCCTCACTCTCTCCATTTTCAATCAGCGCACTTTCTTCTACGTTGCTCTCAGCAAAAGCCTCATCTTCACTCCCTGCAGGGGCAATTCCGGCTTCTTCTGCCAAAGCTCCGACATCCTCAGATTCCTGCTTTTCACTCTCATTCCTCAAAGATGAAATCTGAAGTCTCAGGCGAGTAAGAGCCGCTTCTTCGTTTATCTTCTGTGTTTTCGATGACTGCATATCGCTCTGGATACGCTCAAGCTCCCCAGCACGCTCCGAAATATCGTTATCGAGACGTATTCGCTCCTGCTGTACCGTAAAAAGCTCTTCACGGGACTTTGTTATCTCCTCAAAGAGATGTGAAAGCTGTTCTTCGGAAGACTTGATCTTATCATCAAGCTCTTTAAGGCGATCGATTGCATTGGCAATCTTCTCTCCCTCTCCCTCTGAAAGCTGTGCGATAGTTACCCTTGTATCCTGCATTCTGTTATCAAGGTTCTGTAGGAAGATCTCGCCATCATCCTTCATCTTCGAATAACGTTCATCAAGTTCGGAAAGCATCGCGTTGAAGTCGCGTGCAATTGCATCACGGGAGGATGCGATGAATACATTCTTATCTGCATCCAGAGATGCGCGTGCATTCTCTGCATTGAGAAGAGCTTCCTCCAGAACTCCTTTTGTATTTGCCTCAGCTTCGTTTCCTGTACGCTTCAGCTCTTCAACAGTATCCTTTATCGAGGCTTTTTCCGCTTCAAGCTTATCTGCCAGTTCCAAAAGGCTTCTTTCCATTGCATCGCGTCTATTGCTCATTGCAGAGGTAAAGGCTTCTGCAATACTGTCAGAGAGTGTAGCAAATTCATCGCTTTTTGATTTCATGATGCCATCAAGCTGCGCTTTGATTTCCGACAGCGATGCGGACATCGATTTTTCTCTCGCCACGGCCTTATCGTTCTCTGCCGCCATAAGATCATCGATCTTCCTTTTCGCATCTTCGATGATCTGATCGATTGCCTGTTTTGCTTCGTCCGTTCTGCGGTATGTTGCAGAAGCAAAGGATGTCAGCGCGGTTTCTGCATTGCTTCTGAGGGTTCCATTACGTTCCTCAATGGATGAAAGTGTGGCTTCAAGTACGATCTTGTATCCATCAAGACGCTGTGTGGCATCATCAAGCGCTTTTTTGATTTCATCTCTTCTGCTCTCCGCATTTGCCGCCATCTCCTCGCTCTTTTGCCGTTCATCCTCAAGGAAATCGGCGTATTTGGTCTTTTCAGAGTCAACATAGTCGCCGAACTCCGTACGATAACGTGCAAGCTTACCTTCGAACTCTGCAAGCATCTCCTGATTAGATTTCTTCTGTGCCTCAGCAGCGCTTTTAAGGCTCTCCTCCGTCGATGCAACAAGGCGTACATATTCGCCCTTCGATTCGTCAAGCTGGTTCTTTATCGAATCGGCTTCTACACGGAAACCTCTGATGAAGTCATTAACAGTCTCGACTTTCCTAGCCTCCTGCTGTACGACTTGGATCCTCCCCTCAGCCTGCTCTGTAGAAGCACGGAGCTTTTCAAGGGCATTCTTATAATTGACACATACCGTCTCTAGTGAAGACAGATCCTCCTGATGCTGGGCAAGGGCTTCAAGGGAATCTGCAATCTGCCTCACCATATCCTCAGCCTGTCCGACCTTCATCTCTACGGCCTCTTGGCAATTCCGTGATGTTTCACTTATACGCTCAGTGGTTGCAGCTGTCTCACTTCTGAAATTTGAAATCTGCCGAGTTATGTTCTTCAGCATCCTTTCATTCTTGTTGCTTTGCCTTGATATCAAAGTGACGATTATCGAAAGAACAAACGAAATAGCGATAATGATTCCAGCAAATATCAGGGTTTCCCTTGTCAGTGGCCACATAACAACCTCTCAACCTATAACATCATCTTTGAAATCTTTCCATGAAGAAAAGACATAATCAGCTTTACTATACACTTTAGATGGATGGGGAGAAATAAGAGCGGCTTTCATGCCGACACCTTTTGCACCTTGCACATCCTTATGTTCACTATCTCCAACGTACAGAACTTCGGAAGCATCCAGAGAGAGCGCTTCAAGAAGTGCGAGAAACGGCGTTGCAGATGGTTTGAGCGCACCAATATCCCCAGAAGAGAAGGCTACGCTTATATACTCTCGGACTTCAAGCGCATCGAGTTTTACACCGATGGGGAAATCAGAGAGGACGGCAAGCGAATACTTTTCCCCTGCACACTTTAATGCTTCTTTCATCCCAGGATAGCCTTTGATGGAGGAAAAGGACTTCTCCCAAGGTTTAGTGAAGACCCTCGCTTCCTTCTTTCTAAACCAGTCGCTCCTCTCCTTTGAAGGATACATGAGCTTTGCCTCCCTCTCCTGGAAACTCAGAAGATCGCTTCTTCCGATATCCCTAGCTCCATCTTCCTTGCGTATCTTCCTTCTCATCATATTGTATCGCAACGCAAAGGGGAGATGGAGAATAGATGAACGTATAAGACGAATATTCAGCTCACGTTTTGGATAGAGCGTTCCGTCGATATCGAAAGCAATAGCCTTGATGCCCCATTCATCAGCCTTAGCCATTGCGCCTCTTCTGCCTCTGGTTTCGCACGATTTTCTCCGCATTCTCGCGCGCTTTTCCAACTCTGGCCTTTCCGCCTGGCTTCTTTCCGACGCCGCTTTTCTTATTACCCTTTGGCTTAGTGGAGGCGTTCATCACTTTCCTGATCTCGCCTTCTGTCTTTGATATCCCTCTATCATGCAAGCTTGGATTCCTGCGCCGCTCTCTCAAGGATATCTCAACAGGCACATTTGAAAAGCCGAAATCACGCCTGATCATGTTTTTCAGGTATGAGACATAGGTTTCAGGAAAACCATGGACGTAATTAACAAAGAACAAAAAGCGTACAGGAGCCGCAGATACTTGTGTTCCATAGAGAACCTTGAAGTGTCCTTTAGCGCCTCGAGGCGGCTCGTTGTCACGTGTCCAGCTACCAAGAGCATTGTTCACAGTAGATGTATCGATTCGCTTATTAAGCTGCTTCCATACAGCCCAGACCATATCGAGCATCTTGCCTATATCGATACCATTTAGCGCAGATATCGGCATAAGAGGTGCAAAAGAGAGAATCGGGAAAAGAAATCTTATCCTATCCTTGATTGCTTCAATCTCATTCGGCGTACCTTTGAGTTTATCCATCTTGTTCAGGACAAGCAGCACGCCCTTTCCCCTTCTTACGATAAGATTTGCAATCTTCTTATCCTGATCGGTAACGCCCTCGGTTATATCGATCATCAGAAGAACAACATCTGCATCATCGATTGTCTTTATCGCACGGTTTACAGAGTAGTACTCTACATCCTCTTCAACCCTGCTCTTTCTTCTAATCCCAGCAGTATCGAGAACAGTATATTCGGTACCTTTATAAATGAACGTGCCGCGCATTACATCACGCGTCGTACCGGCAATAGGGCTTACAATCGAGATATCCCTGCCGGTAAGTAGGTTCATCAACGTACTCTTTCCTGTATTCGGCTTACCGAGAATTGCGAGCTTGATCGTCTCTGGCTCTTCTGGCTCATCTTCCGTTCGCTCAAGGTCGAGCATACCCAAGAGAGCATCCTCAAGATCCTCTATTCCCAGTCCATGCGCCGCAGATATCCCAACAACCCTCTGATACCCATATGAGTAGTAGTTCCAAACGAGATTATCACGCTTTACATCATCAACCTTATTTACGCAGAGTACGACCTTATCTGTATATGGTCTCAGTTCATCGATAAGCAGCTGGTCTTCCTTCGTCACTTCCATGCAGTCCATCACAAAGATGATTGCATCGCTCTGTGCAAGAAGCGAAAGGGACTTATCCGTAACCGCATGATCCAGTCCTTCCTTATCAAGCTTCACACCGCCTGAATCGACAAGCGTAACGGGGTTGTTCCCTAAAAGCCAACGCTCAGGGATAGGATCACGAGTAACCCCCGGAGTAGGATCTGTTATTGCACGACGTTTTCCAATAAGCCTATTGAAGAGCGTGGACTTACCCACATTCGGTCTTCCGATTATCGAAATGAGCGGAAGCGAAGTATCTATATCTGCTTTATTTCTTATATCAAGCTTTTCCATCATTAAATTCCTTGAGTGCGGCCTCTATTTCACCAGCATCCGGAAGAGAGAGTACATGATTTGCAAATGAGGCACAACTCTCGTACGAAAGAGATCTTATGCGTCTATGCGCATTCATTATCGAATGGGATGACATCGACAGCTCGGTAAAGCCAAGTCCGACCAAGAGCGGAAGGTAATCAACATAACCCGCGATCTCTCCGCAGATCGAGACTGGTATATTATTCTTCTTTGCGCTATCCGCGACATGTTTCAATAAGCGTACGACAGCAGGATGCAGAGGGCGGTAAAGATATGAGATTTTATCATTTCCCCTATCGACTGCAATCGTATACTGTACCAAGTCATTCGTTCCAACAGACATGAAATCCACATAGTTTGCAATGACATCCGCTGTTATCGCGGCAGAGGGCACCTCGATCATCGTTCCAATCTTTATATCCTCATCAAATGCAATGCCTTTTTCCCTGCATTCGGTTTTCACTTCCTCAAAGAAAGAAAGGACGCCCCGGAGTTCTTCGGAGCCGGAGATCATCGGGAACATCAAACGCACACCCTTATGTACGGCGGAAGCTTTGAGTATCGAAATAAGCTGGTCGCGGAAGATGTCTTTTCTCTCCATACAAAGTCTCACGGCTCTCCAGCCGAGAATGGGATTCTCTTCCTTGATCTTCATGCTCTCCGGTATCTTATCTCCCCCGATATCATAGGTACGGAATGTGACAGGGCCATAAGGCGCCATTCGTTTTACGGTCTCTTCATATACAGCAGCACGGCTTTCCTCATTCTTGTACTCCGGAAGCATCAAAAGAAATTCTGTCCGGAAAAGCCCGATACCATCGCAGCCTGCTTTGATAAGTGGATCGATGCTTTCCGGGCCTTCAATATTGCCCATCAGCTTTATCTCCCGCCCATCTGTCGTAACACATGGCAGATTTCGATCCTCTTCAAGCGTTACTTCCTTCTTCTGTTCTTCATCTATGCGCTTTTTGTAGATGCTCCTCGCCTTTTTATCTGGGTTGAGTATTACAGTGCCGCTATTTCCATCCAGAAATACGATATCACCATCCTTTACACAGGAAGAGAAATCTGCAAGCGCAAAAACCGTTGGTATGTTAAGAGATCTTGCAAGGATTGCAGTGTGGCTTGTAATGCCCCCCTTATCAAGACAAAGCCCGATTACGTTGGAAAGATCCGAAGCGAGCATCTCGGAAGCGAGAAGGTAATCTGCAACGAGTATCGAAGGAGACTGTACGACAATTTCTGGATGATGCTCAGAAGAGAGCGCAGAAAGTATTCTTACAGAGATATCCTTAAGATCGAAAATACGTTCCTTGAAAAAATCATCATCAACCTTTTCCAGAAGTGATATATATTTTTCCGTCGCAGCTTCGACAGCCCAAGCCGCGTTATACCCCTTCTCCTTTATATTCCCACGTATCAGGGCAAGATAATCGGGGTCTTCCAGCATCATTTTATATACAGCTATCAAAGATCTGCCGCTTTCATCTGTGCTGTCCATTGCATCGAACTGAGAACGCGTATGCCTGTAGGCACTCTCAAATGCCTCTGCATCTTTTTCTCTATCAAGTGATGGTTCGTGTGATACGTAGATCTCGCTATGCCTGAAAACCGAGGCTTTAGCCATTACCACGCCTTGAGATACCCCAAGACCGTTTTTTTCCAACATATAAAAATATTACCCTGAAGAGGAGAAACGGTGAAGTACTATTGTTGCTCAGTCTTTCCTTCAAAGGTAGAATAAAAGTATGGATGAAGAGAGAGTAAAAGGCCGTATTATGTATGCTAGGATATTCTCCTTGGTTCTATTGCTATATGCAATCGGAATGGGAGTGTTCATAGCACCAAGGATTGAACCGGTGCTTGAGATGTACAGAGTACGAGAACATATTGAACTCTATCTAAAAGGAGAAGAGAAAGTATATGCAGATATCCCTGTAGTACTTTCGACTTCATCTTCATACCAGCAATCGGTAAGAACAATCGAGCGAAGGGGCCGCGACGATCTTCATCTTGCAGTCGAGGCGCTTTTACTGGATGCCTCCGTCGATGAACTGAGGAAAGGCATGCTCTCATTCATTCCTGAGGGAACGAAACTTATAGGCATTGCAGAGACAGATGGCATCGTATTTGTCGATTTATCCAAAGAGATGCTCGGCGCAGACTACAGGGCTTATGAGGAAATAAGACGGACCCTCGAACTTAACGAAGGCCCGGTAGAAGTCAACTTTATGATCGAAGGCTTGCTGATCAACGCATAATGCGTTTTATCGAAAGGGCCTTGCCTGTAGAAGCATCTGCTTCTATTATCACGCCCTGCATATGAGCCTCGCCTTCAGCAACTTCGCTTTTTATCGGAAGCTGCGTAAGCTGGCGCTCAATGGATTTTGCAGGAGATGAACCAATGACTGCATCGGTTACGCCTGTTATCCCAAGATCTGTTATATAAGCCGTTCCGTTTGGAAGAATCCTCTCATCAGCTGTCTGGACATGGGTATGGGTACCGACAACGGCCGTGACTTTTCCATCGAGGAAGAAGCCCATCGCCTCCTTTTCCTCCGTACTCTCTGCATGGAAGTCAACGAAGATGAGCTTTATGTTCTTGCCGATTTCCCTCAGTGCATCAGATATGCGTTTGAACGGGTCGTCAATCGGACTCATCATCATTCTGCCTTGTGCATTTATGACAGCAAACTCAACACCCGATTTTTTCTTAATCGTCCAGCCTCTTCCATGGCAAGGCTCTGGATAGTTTACAGGACGCAGAAGTGTATCCTCCCTATCGAGTACAGGGATGATATCATCCTTCTGCCAAATATGGTTGCCACTGGTTATCACATCGATCCCCATTGCTTTGAATGACTGGAAGTCGTGCTCGCTAATACCAAAACCTGCGGCGGCATTCTCTCCATTGGCGATAACGATGTCGATATCGTTGTCTTTTACAAATGAAGAGAGCCCAAGAAACAGGGCTCCCATTCCGGCGCTTCCCGATACATCTCCCAGCATCAGGATGCGTTTCGTATCATTACGCATAATTACCTCGCGTATTCAGTGACTCTGGTTTCCCTGATGATTGTAACCTTGATCTTTCCTGGATACCTGAGTTCAGCTTCGATTCTCTCCGCAATTCCTAGCGCAATGCGTTTAGCATCCTCATCGGATACCTTTTCACTATTCACCATGATCCTAAGCTCTCGTCCTGCTTGGATAGCAAATGCGTTATCAACGCCATCAAAGCTCTTCGCGATGTTCTCCAGAGACTCAAGACGCTTGATGTAGTTATCGAGGCTCTCGCGCCTTGCGCCTGGACGTGCAGCTGAAATTGCATCAGCAATCTGGACGATTATCGCCTCAACGCTCGTTGGTTCAACATCATTATGATGCGCAAGCACACAGTTTACGATACGAGAATCCTCTCCAAGACGTTTGACAAGCTCTGCGCCGATCTCTGCATGATTTGCATCGCTTTCTGTTTCTGCGCCCTTTCCAATGTCATGAAGCAGGCCTCCCCGCTTAGCTATCTCAGGATCAGCACCAACCTCTGAGGCAATCATGCCAGCAAGTATAGCGACTTCTTTGGAATGAAGAAGAACGTTCTGTCCATAACTTGTCCGGAAATACAGACGGCCTAGTGCTTTGATAAGCTCTGGACTCATGTCGTGGAAACCAAGATCGAAAATGACCTTTTCTCCTTCATCGACGATGATCCTACCAACTTCCTTTGAAACCTTGTTGACCATCTCTTCGATGCGGGCAGGATGGATTCTGCCATCCTGAACGAGGCGTTCAAGCGCTACACGCGCAATTTCTTTCCTTACAGGATCGAAACAGGAGATAACAACAGCTTCAGGGGTATCATCGATGATGATATCAACACCAGTAAGGGTTTCCAGTGTCCTGATATTCCGTCCTTCTCTTCCGATTATCCTACCCTTCATCTCATCGCTTGGAAGCGAAACAGAGGCTGTCGTAGTTTCTCCGGACACTTCTGTTGCAAGGCGCTGGATCGATGTCACTATGATATCTCTAGCGACCTTCTCTGCCTGAACCTGAGCCTCTTGCTCAATCTTGTTTACATAAACCTGACCATCATGCTCCGCTTCCCTTTTCATCTGCTCTATGATGAGATTCTTCGCATCCTCACGGCTCATTGAAGCAACTCTCTCAAGCTCATAGGTAAGCTTTTCTGCCTGATGTTCGTTTTCCTTCTCCTTGAGGCTTATTGCCTCTTCCCTTTCTCCCAGCTGCTGCTTGTTTTTTTCCAGTTCCTGCTGCCTGTGTTCTAGATTCTCTTCTTTCTGCAGAAGCCTTCGCTCTGATTTCTGCAGTTCAAATCGTCTTTCTCGTGCCTCCCTTTCCTGCTGTTGCTGTTCTTTCAACAGCTTATCGCGGGTTTCAAGGAGTATTTCACGGGCTTTGGCCTCAGCTTTTGCGACAGACTCTTCGGAAATTCTCTCCGCTTCCTGCTCGACTGAGGTCAGCTTCGACTTTGCGTATATCCAACGGGCTAAGAAGCCTATTGCAATGCCAACAAACAGACTAAGGAGCGAAGAGATAAATAATGCCATATCTTACTCATCCTCCATTGTCATTAATGTTTTGATATTGTAGCAAAGTCTGACAACTGTCAAGGCGATGGATTTGTCATGGTTAATTCCAAAGGGCTTCTTCGATAGCCCGA
>CAZURL010000031.1:0-17103 GCA_964623005.1 uncultured Spirochaetaceae bacterium | reverse complement strand
AAACGCCTAAAATTCACAGTCGAAATTGATCGAACAAACTAATTAGATAAATGTATATTTATTCAAACACTATGCAGGCTAAAATTTTTATAACAGAATATAAATTCCGTTAAATTTCTAATGCAAAGAAAATAAATATTCAATTTCCAGTAGACATCGTTATGCAATTTATTGAAAACTATCCAATATAACCACATTAACAAGGAGGCTTTATGAAAAGAATCATAATGCTCTTAATGGTACTGCTTGCTAGTTTATCCATAGTATTTGCAGCGGACGGCGACTATGTACGCTTTGTCATTGCAAACAGTGCGGAACCAGAATCACTCGATCCTTCTCAGATTCAGGGTGTGCCAGAACACAGAGTCTATGAAGCACTCTTTGAAGGGCTTGTAATTGTTGATCCTGAGACAGCAGACGGTATCCCCGGCGTTGCTGAAAGCTGGGACATCTCAGATGACGGACTGACATACACATTCCATCTCAGAGAAGATGCAAAGTGGTCAGACGGCGTTCCTATCACAGCAGATGATGTTGTCTGGTCTTGGCTGAGAGAGCTTGCTCCTGAGACAGCAAGTCCATATGCATGGTTCCCTGCAATGTTCATCGCTGGTGCAAGCGAGTATAACTCAGGAGCCGCTGACGCCAGTGCAGTACAGATCAGAGCTATCGATGATTACACCTTCGAGATGACACTTGTCGGACCGCTTCCGTATGTTATCGGCGCGCTGTCGCACTACTCATTCGCTATCGTTCCGCGCCATGCAATCGAGAAATATGGTTCGGACTGGACACAGCCAGAGAACTTTGTCGGCAATGGCCCTTATATTCTCTCCGAGCATGTTCCTCAGGACAGAATCGTTGCAGTAAAGAACTATAATTACTGGGATGCTGATAACGTACATCTTGATGAAGTCGTATTCCTCGCTTCCGATTCCAACTCAACCAACTACAATATGTATCTCTCCGGAGAAGTTGATTGGAATACAGGCATCGATCTGAACAATCTCGATCAGATTTCCATGAGAAGCGATTATCAGGTTGCGCCACAGCTCTCTACCTACTACTACACGATAAACGTGACACAGCCGCCTCTTGATGATGCAAGAGTAAGAAAGGCTATCAGCTATGCTATCGACAGAGAAGAACTCATTTACACAGTAACAAGATCTGGTGAGATTGCAAGCTGGGGTATCGTTCCTGATATGGCAGGTTACGAAGGTCTTGAAGAGGCAGAGATTGGAACGATGTACGATCCAGAGTACGCACAGCAGCTTCTTGCAGAGGCAGGCTACCCGAACGGTATCGGCTTCCCGACAATCACGCTTCTCTACAACACCAACGAATCCCATCGTCAGGTTGCAGAGTACATCCAGCAGCAGCTTAAGGAAAATCTGAACATCAACATTGTCCTCGACAATCAGGAATGGGCAACATACCTTTCCAACAGAAACTCTGGAAACTTCCAGATTGCACGCGCTGGATGGGTCGGTGACTATCAGGATCCAAACACATTCCTCGATATGTTCGTCACAGGCGCTGGCATGAATGGTGGCCGCTACTCCAATGCAGAGTACGACAGACTTATTGCGCTTGCTGCGACAATGCCTGCTGGAGAGGAACGCTTCGAAGTTCTTCGTCAGGCTGAGGAAATCCTCATCAACGAAGATCAGGGCATCATTCCTCTGTATGTCTATGTTTCCCAGAATCTCATTGATACAAACAAGTGGGGTGGATGGTATCCAAATACAATGAACTATCATCCGACAAAGGATATCTACCTCAAGTAAGGCAGAAATCTTATCAAATGGGCTGCGGTATCTTTTACCGCAACCCTGTTTTCCTTTTAATCATCGGGAAAGCAGAAAAACCTATCGAGCCATTTGTCAAAGCTGACTGGCGGCTCGATTATTGTTGCCGAAATCACAAAAGAAAATCCAAAAGGGCTAACTAGGAGAGAGTGGATGACAAAATACATCATAAAACGACTAATAGGGATAATACCTACACTCTTCATCATCATAACATTGAGTTTCTTCATTGTAAGAATCGCACCAGGAGGGCCTTTCGATGGCGAAAGAGCGCTTCCGGAAGTTGTAAAGAGAAATATTGAGGCCAAGTATCATATGGATGAGCCTTTGCTTATGCAGTATGGCCGCTATCTTTTCGATATCCTCAGAGGCGACCTCGGCCCAAGCTATAAATACAAAGACTACGATGTAAACACACTCATCGCTGTTTCCCTGCCGAACTCAATCGTGCTCGGTTCCTTTGCGATGATTGTCGCGCTCTTTTTCGGTATATCGCTTGGGGTATTAGCGGCAGTCAGGCAGAATACAGTTCTGGACTACATACCCATGTCGATTGCTGCATTAGGCCTTTCCATACCGCTGTTTGTCTTTGCGCCGCTTTTGCAGCAAATATTCTCAATGTCGCTAGGGTGGCTACCGACAACAGGATGGTTCATGACAAATAATGCATCGCTCAAGACAGCGATACTGCCTGTCATTGCCCTGAGTTTCAACTATTATGCGGATATCGCACGGCTAACGCGCTCAAGCATGGTTGAGACACTGAGAAGCGATTATATAAGAACAGCCAAAGCCAAAGGCATGAGAAATAGCATAATCGTCTTCAAGCACGCTATGAAGGGTGCAATGCTTCCGGTTGTCTCCTATCTCGGGCCAGCCTTTGCCGGAATACTTACAGGAAGCATAGTCGTTGAACAGGTCTTCCTCGTTCCCGGTCTCGGCAAGTTCTTCGTACAGTCTTCATTCAACCGAGACTATACGCTCATTGTCGGCGTTGTCATTGTCTATTCCTTGATTCTCGTAATCATGAACTTCATCGTAGACATCGTATATGCCTTCCTCGATCCAAGGATCAGCTACAGATAAGGAGGTCTGGATGTCTATTTTCAAGAAGAAAAAAACGCAAGCAACAAACGAATTTAACCAGATCATCGTAGGAACGAGCCTAACAAAAGAGGCTTGGAATCGGCTGAGAAAGAATAAGATGGCAATTGTCGGAGGGGTTATTGTCATCATTTATATGATTGTCGCAATCTGTGCAGATCTCCTTCCGATCTATCCATATGACGAAGCCATCACAAGCCATAGGAATCTCTCGCCATCCCTGACAAGGACAGCAGGAGACTTGATGCTTGAACAGGAGATGAAGAACCTTTTCTTCCAAGCATGGAGGCAGGGACGGCTTATACTGAGCGAAGAAGAGGATATCCAGATCGAGGACTGGGTACAGAACAGCAAGACGCAGAAGGTCTGGGATCTTGTCTATAAACGTGGAACCGAAGCGCTTGAGGATGGAAGCTTTGAATGGAACAATTCTGAGCAGACCAGAATAAACAGAATCCTCAGAAATATTGCCACAGAGACACAGATAACCATCGAGAAAGTCAGCGTTATGGTTGATGGCCACAGCCAGAACATAGACAAGATGGACTATGAAGAGCTAAGAGATCTCTACGCAAGCCTTATCGGGGTGGAAGCGGAGGCTCTTGAGACAACTCTTATCAACGAAGTAAGAGCTGCCATCAACAATGAAATCCGAACAAATGACAGCACGCTTACAGGAGAAGACCTTGAAGCCGCTGTTGATATGGAGATGAATGCTATCGGAGAGGCCGGCTACCAGAGAAGAGCCAAGGAAAACCTCATAGGATACATAGAGCAGACCGCAAGGCGCAGTGCCAACAGGGATATCTCTGCACTAATAGAATCAGGCGAGATAACACTGCCCTATCGCGGCAGCTTCGATCTTTCCAATGGACTTCATGTCAATCTCAGGATATCGATGCTCCATGAAAGACGGTATATATGCGGAACGGATTATCTTGGACGCGACCTTCTCAGCAGGATAATCTATGGCAGTCAGATATCGATCGCAATCGGAATCGTCGGCACCGTCACAAGCATACTCATAGGCATTCTTGTCGGAGCGCTAGCCGGTTATATAGGCGGAAAAGTCGATTACTACCTCATGCGCTTTGTAGATATCATGTACGGATTACCCTACATGCTGCTCGTCATCATCTGTATGGCAATCTTCGGACGGAATATCCTCAATCTATTCTTCGCCCTAGCCTTAGTCAGCTGGCTCACCATAGCCCGTATGGTACGCGGTCAGATAATGTCCTTGAAGAATCAGGAGTATGTAGAGGCGGCAAGAAGCATGGGGGCAAGCACGATTCATATAATCCTTCGCCACATGATTCCGAACAGTCTGAGCGTCATCATCGTTTACTCAACGATAAGGATACCGGCATTCATCATGCAGGAGTCCTTTCTCTCCTTCCTTGGCCTCGGCGTACAGTCGCCATATGCCTCTTGGGGCAGTCTTATCGGGGATGCAGTATCTTCAATGGCGCTCTATCCCTATAAACTGATAATCCCAAGCATAGTAATGGTTATCTTCCTCTTCTCCATGAACTTCCTTGGAGACGGGCTGAGAGACGCCTTCGATCCTCAGAGCAAGAACCAGCTTTAAGGAGGATGGTAAATGAACAATTTTGAAAATACACCAGTGCTTTTAGATGTAAAGAACCTTCAGACGTACTTCAAGACAGATAACGGTATCCTCAAAGCCGTCGATGGCGTAAGCTTTACCGTCCATGAAGGAGAGACTGTAGGGCTTGTAGGAGAATCAGGCTGCGGCAAGAGCGTAACGAATCTCTCGATAATGAAGCTTGTTCCCTCTCCACCGGGTAAGGTTGTCGGCGGCGAGGTATTCTACCGCGGTACCGATATAATGAAACTCAAGGAATCTGAGCTGAGGAACATCAGGGGAAACAAGATCTCCATGATATTCCAAGATCCGATGACAAGCCTCAATCCTTATCTAAAGATATCTACGCAGATGATAGAGACTATAAGGCTGCATCAGAAAGTCTCGAAGAAGCAGGCAAGGGAAAGGGCCATTGAAATGCTCAAGCTTGTAGGTATTCCAGCAGCTGAAAGCAGAATAGACTGCTATCCCCATCAGTTCTCTGGCGGCATGAGACAGCGCGTAATGATAGCCATGGCTCTGAGCTGCAATGCAGATCTGCTTATTGCAGATGAGCCTACGACAGCGCTTGACGTTACGATCCAAGCACAGATTCTTGAGCTTATAAAGAAGATATCGGTAGAGATGAAGACTGCGGTGATACTCATCACCCATGACCTCGGCGTTGTTGCTGGTATGTGCGATAAAGTCTGCGTAATGTATGCCGGCCGCATTGTCGAATCCGCAGATACAGATACCCTCTATGCCAATCCAAATCATCCTTATACTCAAGGTCTCATTGCCTCAGTGCCAAGAATGGATGGGAAGAAAGAAGAGAGGCTTTTCTCAATAGAAGGACAGCCGCCAAACGTCATCGATCTTCCTCCGTGCTGTCCATTCCATCCTCGCTGTCCGTACAAAATGGATGTATGCACAAAGGTCTATCCGCCTGTAAAAGAGGTGGAAGAACAGCACCACGTAGCCTGTTGGCTCAAGTGCTCAGAGGAAGAGAAAACAGCCGCGCTTGCTGAAGCAAAGGAGAATAATGATGGAAAATAAGGAACTCATACTCTCTGTAAGGAACCTAGAACAGCACTTTCCCATTGATAGCGGCGGATTGTTTAAGAAGACTATCGGATACATCCGTGCAGTTGATGGCATAAGCTTTGATGTTTATAAAGGTGAAACTGTTGGGATAGTCGGTGAATCCGGATGCGGAAAGAGTACGACAGTTCGTTCCATCGCACAGCTTTATAAGCCAACAAACGGAGAGGTTATCTTTGATGGCATCGATCTCTGCAAAGCAGACAAGGCCGCGCTTTTGAAAAAGAGAAGGAATATACAGATGATATTCCAAGATCCTTACGCGTCCCTTGATCCAAGAATGACTGTCAGGAACATCATTCTGGAACCACTCCGCATCTATAACAAACGCAATCTGTTAGAGAAGAAATACACCGATGCAGAACTGGATGAGAAGATTGAGAGACTTATGGAGATGGTCGGCATCAACAAGGCCTTCATCAACCGCTATCCGCACGAGTTCTCCGGAGGACAGAGGCAGAGGATAGGCATTGCCCGCGCACTTGCCCTTGAACCGAAGATCATTCTTGCAGACGAGCCTGTAAGCGCGCTTGATGTATCGATTCAGGCACAGATTCTCAACCTTATTTCCGATATCCAGAGGGATATGGGGGTTACATTCATCTTCATTGCGCATGATCTTGGCGTAATACAGCATATATCGCATCGCGTCATCGTCATGTATCTGGGAAAGATCATGGAAGTCGGTACCTCCGAAGAGCTATACAACAATCCTCTGCATCCTTATACAAAGGCTTTGCTTTCAGCAGCGCCCATTCCCGATCCGAAGATCGAGAAGACAAGGAACAGAATCGTACTTGAAGGAGATGTTCCCTCCCCTGACAAAGAGCGTCATTGCTGCTATTTCTATGACAGATGTCCGAATAAGATGGAAAAGTGCTCAAAGTGCATACCTCCGACCTTTGATATCGGGGGAGAACACAAAGTTGCCTGCTTCCTCTATGATAATATGCCTGTTGCAGAAGAAGCAGCTGAACCTGTTGAAAAGTAAAAGTAATAATCAGCGCTTTCCTCTAAGTCCGGGGGAAAGCGTTTCATAATCAATAAAGAGATCAAAACCGGTAAAACTGCTTATATCACGTGCAAGCGTTTCGAGTCTCAGACCATTCCGTTTTGCGGGAAGCACTTCAATATTCAACGCCTTATCTTCTTCCTTTTTCGTAATAAGGCGTAGGCTCACCATCTCCTTATGCCTCCAATTCGGCTTTATAGCAGTATTGTCCTCTGCTATTCCCTTATGAAAGTGATGGATATCCAAACGTACTATCTCTGAATACTTGAATGTCTTGCTCTTTGAAAAAGGGCCAAAGCCATATGTTATCATTACCGCATGAGCGCTATTATCGAAGACCCATGCATCTTTATAAAAGGGTATGATGAATAGTACAAGGCAAAGAAAGAGCGGAATAAGCATAGTCAGCTCAAAGCCTGAACTGATGCTGCCTATAAAGCCTAGCAGAAGCAAGATAGCAAAGAGCAATGATATCACCTTAACCACTATGGACGGTGAATATACGATCCTCCCCTCTTTCCTTTTGAGCGTATAGCTTGCCACGAAATAAATTCTAGCTTTGGGAAGATTATCAGTCAACGCAATGCAGGAGAACATCCAATCCTAGCCCATAAAAGCAGGCAGCTGAAAAACTGTCATTGTTATCAGCTGCCTATCTATATTATTTCGCAACCTGCTTTGAATTTCCTGCACGAAGCTTCATCGCAAGCGCTGGCTTTACTATTGTGCCTGGGCCGGCAAGACATCCACCTTCACAGGCCATCACCTCTACAAGATCTGCCTCTGGCGCCCTCTTCTCCCATGTCTTCATAAGCCGGACGGTCTTCTTATCAAGTCCATTGATAGGCAGCACACGCGCTGTCAGTCCATCCTGAGCGAAACGGCGCATAACACAGTTCGCAACTCCCTGAGAGACCGCGAACTCCCTGCAATCCTGAAATGCCTCTGTTTCTCCAAGGTCTTCGCTTTCCATTTCACGGACGTCTATTCCCTTGGCAAGGAAGATCGAAGCAAGTTCAGCAAAGGTCATTACCCCGCTTATCGAATCCCTGAAACGCTTTGCAACCTCAACCTTCTTAGCCAGACAGGGCCCGATGAACACCATCTTTGCATCAGGATATTTCCTACGGATAACATCGACAGTGTATCCCATCGGAGAAAGCGATGTGGAATGACGCTCCTTAAGATATGGGATGTGCTTGTATATAAGTTCCATGTAAGCTGCACAGCAGGAGGTAGTCATAAAGCCCTTGCCTTCTTGGATCTTCTCTTGAAGTTCCTCCGCTTCATTCTCCGATGTAATAGCAGCCCCTTCTGCAACTTCGACCACATCGAAGAATCCGGCTTTCTTTATTGCAGCCTTAACCTGCGAAAGCGTACCGGGGAACTGTCCCTCGATAGCAGGCGCAACCATTGCAACAACCTTCTCGTTCCTCTTGAGCATATTCAGCACAGGAAAGAGTCCTGACCGCTCTACGATAGCGCCGAAAGGACATGAGCGTACGCATTTACCGCAGCCAATGCACTTATCGTGTTCAATCTCGACAAAGCCATCCTCATTCTTCTTAACCGCATCGACAGGACAGGCCTCTTCGCAAGGAACAGGGATGTGAACAACTGCATGGAAAGGGCAGACATCCATGCACTTGCCGCATCTTATGCACCTGTCTTCCTGAATATGCGCCTGTCCATTGATGAAAATGATTGCATCCTTAGGACAGTTGGACATGCAAGGACGCGCAAAGCAGCCACGACATCCATCGGAAATCCTATACTGCGATTTCGGACAGCCCGAGCATCCGGTTATGATTGTCGTAAGAAGCGGTAGTGGCGGTTTATCTTCATCAAGAACCTCCTGCATATACTCCTTCAATGGCTTCTCTTCATCGTCATCACGCTCAATGTTTATGCCAGCAAGCGCCATGATACGATACCGAACCATTGCCCTCTCCTTGTAGATACAGCATCTGAAAGGAGTTCGTGTCTTAGGAATGATCTCATACGGAAGCTTATCGGCTTTTTCGACGAGCGTATCATCGAAGAAGCACTTGAGCACTTCCATATCTATCTTCCTCTTCATAAGAGTATACTGGTTGTTCAGTTCAAGCATTCTTTACAGCCTCCGCAAGAAGCTTGCAGAATGTGTCCTGATCCACTCCACTGTAGATTTTGTCGTTGATAGAAACATAAGGGGCACTGCCGTTTCCGACTTTACATTCATCGAGGCATGAACAGCCCTCAATATCGCACTCTGCTAAAATCGCAGGATCGACGAAGTCGTTGTAGAGAAGCAGGTCAGCGCCGCCCTGTACGAAGCACGCTGTTCCAAGACAGATCCTAACTTTGACTTTAGACTTCTTCATCTTCTATGTCCTCCTATAGATATTCCTGTGAAGTTTCCTTCAAATATATTTCTTCGAGAGCTTTTCTCAGTCTCCCGATAATCGTTCGCCTGATTCCGATCTCAACGGGGATATTCGGATCCTGATGCGCTTCATTAATCTTTGTGCCGACGATGAAATGCACCTGATCGCTATCAAGCAGAAGCTCGACAAATTTTTTCGCCGGATCGTTCGGAAGATCTGCCGGGTTCTCCCTTTTTTCCAGTATCGATGCAACCTTTGAAAGCGTGAGCATCCCCTCTGTAACCAAATCGATACCTTCCATCTTCGACGCCGGTGGCACATCCTTCGACCAAGAAGAGAGATCGAGCTTGAGCTTCTTTCCGAAAAGACGGGAAACAATCTGGGCAGTTGTACCGCCTGAGACAATCTTCCGGCCATCAAAGGCCTTTATCTTCTCCCCAAGAACCTCATCTGCCTCTTTAGTAAACGGTGGGCCGGTGACAATCAGAAGACGGCGAGGTCTTCTTATATAAATAGAGACGCATGTTATATCGTCCTTAGCGCATAGGCCATCGAGTGAATATGCTTTCTGCACAATGGCACGAGAAAGATCGCGCGATGAGATATCCCTCTCATTAGCAATCGTTTCGGAGATGAACTTCTTTACGCCATCCAGCCGCCAACCAAGCGGAAGGCTCTTTCCAAGCCCCGATTGCGTCACCCCATCGGAGAACATCACAAGACGCTCGCCTACTTCAAGATTGAAAAGGGAATGCGAAATGATTTCATTCTTGAATGCCCCCTCTCTTTGAAGCTCGGTCTTGCTTCTTTCCCATGAAACAGGCTCAGAGCCAGAAAAGCGGAGGGAGGCAGGGTTATCATACTCAACGAGATTGACCGATATATGCTCCATATCCTCGCCGTATCGGATATCTGCAATGGTGAATGTCGAGTAGCTTATCTTCCTTTCCTTACATACAGGAAGCGTATCCATGATGATCTTCGCAGAGTGGCTTAGATCAATTGGAGAGAACGATAGACGGTGAGCCATATGCGCAGTCAGGGATGCAAGGACATTTGCCTTGACCCCGCTTCCAAGCCCATCGGAGAGAGTCGAGACAATCTGATTCTTTTCAGGATTTCTCGACAGAAGGAAGACGTCTCCTCCTATCTTCTGTCCGTGCTTGAAGATCTGCGCATAATCAACGTCTATGAAGATATTATTCATGCCAGATCTCCGCCTTCGTCCTCTGTGAATGTATCGCTATGGTTTTCTGAACCATGTACGCTGAATGCCTCGATAAGCGAATTGAGCATAATCTCCGTCTCCGCAGCATTCTCCCCAAGAAGGGATGCAATCTGCTGGACAGTTTCAAGGGACTTCTGTATGACATCCTCTGCTTTCTTTACGACAGTCTCTCTCTTTATCGTCGGATTTGTTATATCCTCGAACATCGCGCCAAGGAGTCTTCTCTCTTCCACAAGGAAGAATGTTACACGAAGATACTTATCCTTATAGTGGATCCTGTACTGCCCAGGATGGGAAAGATAGAACTGGTCGCGGAACTTATCCGCAAAAGGAACAAAACCCTCAAGGGGAAGGCCTTTTACCATCGAAAGGACAGCCTGATCGACAAATCCTTCCTCCATATCCCCGAAGATATCCAAGAAGATCTTATTGCAGTCTGCGATCTGAAGATCTGAATCAACGATTACAACGCCCATAGGCACTGTGCGAAGAAGAACATCGACCTTGCTCTCCGCCTCTTTTCTCATCTTCGTCACACACATCTCGATCTCTGCCATTCCCTCGAGATATGCAATAGCCATCTCGCGGCAAGTCGAATACCCGCAGCCACCGCAATTAAGCTCGTCAGCCTTAGTGGTCTTTCCAAGCTCGACAAGCGCTCGCTTTATCTCATCCTCCGTATGCGCTGTATGGAAGAAGTTCTCGCTCTTCGGACAGGATGAACGGAGAATCTTATATCCATTTTCCAGAAGATTTCTAGCAAAGGCTTCATCGCCCATGAATAAATCCGGTTCATCGAGACGGCTTGACGTCCATTCCGATGTACTCTTCTTCTTTGTCGCTATTGATATATCTTTCCTTGAGCCAGGGCCGTTCACACAGCCGCCATCACAGCCAAGAAGCTCCAGAAACGACTCTCCATCGCCTTTATCGGAGAGCGTTGCAAGTATCTGATCCATGCCAGAAAGCGCAATAGCATCTGTCTGGAAATCCTTTTTACCCCAGAGCGCAGAGGATTTGATCTGTCCGCCTTCAATGGGATAGATCGAAGCGATGCCAGCTTTGCAAGGGACAAAATCCACATGTTCCGGGGAAATAGTCTCAAGATCGATATGCTCCTCATCAAGCCAAGCTCTCAGTTCATCAAAAGTGAGTGCAAGATCGGGATAGCCCGGAGTGTTATCAGCTTCTGTCTTCTTAGCGATGCATGGCCCGATGAATACAATTACGAGATCTTCATTATAAAGGCTTCTCAGATAAGCGCTATGAGTCTGTAACGGCGATGGCACAGGCGCCAGTTGATTTACTCTATCTGGATAGTATTTTTTCACAAGCTCTACCACCGCAGGACAGGCTGTGCCGATAAAAGAGCATTCGCCATTATGCTCTCCTGCGTAGATATCCAGAGCCTCGGAGACCAGTGTCGCACCGATTGCGGTTTCAGATATCATCGAAAAACCAAGACGCTTCAATGCCGTAAGGAGTTCCGCTTCATGTCCGGAAAATTCAGAGGAATAAGAAGGAGCGAGCGAGCATATGACAGTACGGCCTGAAGCAATTGCTAGCTTCGCCCTCTCCCTGTCATCCCTTACCTTCTTTGCGTTGTTTGGACAGATATGGACGCATTTGCCGCAATAGACACAGCGATCTTTTACGATCATCGCATTTCCGTCTTTTATCTGTATCGCTTTTACAGGGCAGGCGCGAACACATTTATAGCAGTCCCGGCAGCTTGTAGTCTCGGTATAGATCGGATTAAGCATCCTGAGCCTCCAAGGCCTTCCTGATTATGTCAATGATACAGTCGGGATCGGTTATCCCAGAATATTCCTTGCCATTTACGTTGATATGCGGGCCGTCATTGCACGCACCCATACAGAGATGTCCCTCTAAATCAATCCTGTCAGAGAGACCATTCTCTTCAATGAACGCCTCAAGGTACGCCAATGCGTTATTATTACCCCGTGCGAAGCAGCTTGAACCCATGCAGAGTTCGACTGCTATCGTCCCCTTGTCAGCCATAACCAATAACCCCTAGTCACAGAAGAGACTATACCATGAAATGAAATTAGTCAATAAAATGCCCTTGGGCTGAAAAACAGGGCAAACAATAACGAAAAATCAGCAATTATTCTGCATTAATAATAGATTAATGTTACATTATTCACATTAATTTCCATTATTACACAGATAATTCATCTTTCTTCGTCGTATTTCTTCCTTAGCTTTATGGAAAGCACGGCAAAAGAGGTCGCAAGATCGGTTCGCTGCAATACAACGTCATCCGGCAATTTCAGATCCTTAGGCGCGAAATTCCAGATTGCGCGTATACCGCATTTGACAAGCATATCCGCAACAGCCTGTGCCTGAGACGCCGGCACTGTGATAACCGCAATCGTTACGCCATTGCCCTTTATATACTGATTGACTTTATCCAGAGGAAGCACTTCAAGAGAGCCTATCTTCTTCCCTATCTTGCAAGGATCTTTATCAAAGATAGCGACAATGCGGAGTCCATATGCGGAAAAGCCATCATAGGATGCAATCGCACTCCCGAGATTGCCAGCCCCAACCAAAAGCGCATCGGTGGTGTTATCCCAGCCAAGCACGTGTTCAATGGTTCTTATCAGATCATCGATCTCGAATCCCACCTTTGGCCGTCCTTCTATGCCGGTTGCCGATATATCCTTCCTGACTTGGATAGGCTTAAGGCCAAGCTCTGTGGCAAGGGTTGTGGCGCTGATGTATCTGAGGCCTTTATCGCGCGATGCATTGAGAATCCGCAGATATGATGGATAACGCTTAACAGTCGGAATAGGAATACTCGATCTTTCCATAACAACTCCTACAGCTTCGTCAGATACGCCCTCATCGCCTCGAATGCTTCATCCGGGGTAGAGGCTCCTGCACTGAGACCGACAACAGAGTATGCGGCAATCTCAGGAGGAAGCTCTTCTGGTGTAAGTACAAGGTATGAAGGTCTGCCAAGCGATGAAGCAAGCTCCTTCAGTTCCCTTGAGTTCGCACTCTCTCCATCTCCGACGATGACGACGGCTTCGACATTATTAATGATAGCGCATAATGCCTCTCTTCGCGTGAGAGATGCATTGCAGATCGTATTCAATGTTTCGATCTCGATTCCAAGGCTTTCCGCCCTCTTCAATATAGAATCAAGAAGAGTAAGGGAAAGCGTTGTCTGAAGAGCGGCGCTATACTTTTTCTTCTCAAGCAAAAGAAGATCATCAGGGCTTTCGATTACAATAGCATCGGGACGAACGCCCTTTAAGGTGGTTATCTCGCTATGCCCACGTTTTCCAATGATAAGCACGTTGCCCTCGGCCTTTCTCAGCTTAGCCATATTGCAAAGGACAACAGGACAGGTTGCATCCACAATGGAAAGGCCTTTATCAAGAAGTTTTTTCCTCTCACTGTCTCCGATTCCGTGCGTCCTTATGATCACAGTACCTTCATCCAC
Organism: uncultured Spirochaetaceae bacterium; assembly: GCA_964623005.1. GTDB lineage: Bacteria > Spirochaetota > Spirochaetia > Sphaerochaetales > Sphaerochaetaceae > Ornithospirochaeta. Next base: position 3,415 of record CAZURL010000031.1, on the reverse strand, counting down.
CTCATCAGGACTTGAGATAACCTTCACACCGAGGTTTTCAAAATGCGCTGTGACAAGGCTGTTATGGACGATACTACCATAAAGGAATACCGCTTCCTTCTTGGCAGAAGAGGCTGCACGCTCTGCTTTTTCAAGCGCAGAACGCACTCCATCACAAAAGCCATATGAGGAAGGGATTATTACACGCATCAGATAACGATATCCTCCTAGACCTCCGTCTTGTCCTTTATCTTATCTATTGGTGAAAGGAAGTTCAAAAGGAACTCCCACAATAACGTACCATTAAAGGAGCCCCAGAATCAAAGGATAGATAGCGACACTATTAACGTTGTCAGGAATCTTGAAAGGGATTTTCTGAGAGAAAATTATGAAGGGACATTTAAGAGAGAACATCACCAACGCATCATGTATGAGCGATGATAGAAAAGAGCGCATATGCCGTCTCTTAAATCAAGTCCAAGATTAAGCACGCGCTCCTCTTTTTCAATTCTTGTCTTTTTCCTCGGTGTTCTCAGCTGTTATTGACCCAGCCTCTCCGCCGTTCTCAAGCTTCTCAGGCTCTTTCTCGGCCTTTTTGTCATCCTTCTCCTTCTTAGGAGCGGATTTCTCAGCATTGCGTGAAGAAACGGAAGAGATTGCGCTCTTTGAGAACTCAATCCTTGCAGAATCGTCTACCTTAACGACAACTGTCTGATCTTTTACGGAAACAATAGTGCCATGGATGCCGCCGATTGTGACAACCTTGTCACCCTTCTTCATAGCGTCAAGCATCGCCTTTGTCTCCTTGTCCTTCTTCTTCTGCGGTCTGATGATCAAGAAGTAGAAGATCAGGATGATAAGCGCGAATGTAATAATAGTCGTCATCATCGAAGCAGTTCCGGCGCCAGATGCATCGGCAGCCATTAATGAAAGCAATGAATACATTTCCTAGTTTTCCTTTTCTCTAATAGTGGTCTTATATCATTTCTATCGAGAGCTTGCAATAAAGCTACTCGCGTCCTTCCCAGTACTTATCGATATAGTGCGTAGAGAACTGGCCTTCGATTACCTCATTTCCAGTCCGTGAGAAGCGAAGCGTTGTCTTGCTATCGCCCTCTTTTACATACACTTCCCGTGAAGCCTTGTACCCTTCTTTCTTTGCATGGGCACTCATAACAGCAAGAAGCCTGAGCACTTTCTGCGGCCCGATGCGAAGTGCTTTCTCCAAAAAAGAGACACGCCCCTGAAGCCATTCACGGTAGCCGCCTTTATCGAGATAACCAAGGGAAATCAAAACATCAACCGGAGTTGCAAAACCACGATCCTCGATTTCCCTATCCATCTCGGCCTTAACCTTATTTTCAAGATCTTTATCATTCATAAGGCCATATTAACAAAGAAAACGGCATAGTCGAAACCATGCCGTCCTCTAATCTTCTCAGATTACATCATGCCGCCCTGCGGTGCAGGTGCTGCCGGCTCTGGAGCAGGGATATCTGTAACAGAGCACTCTGTTGTAAGAATGAGAGATGCAATCGATGCTGCATTCTGCAAAGCAGATCTCGTGACCTTTACAGGATCGATGATACCGCTGTCAACCATGTTGACCCACTTCATAGCGTTTGCATCGTATCCAACACCACGCGCCTCATTCTTGCACTTATCAGCGATGATCGAACCATCGACGCCAGCGTTCTCTGCAATCTGTCTGATAGGCTCCTCAAGTGCGCGGATAACGATTCTGTAACCGACCTTCTCCTCCTCGTTGAGAGCGCTGAGATCATTCTTGGAAAGCTCCTTGACAGCCTGTACAAGCGCTACGCCACCGCCCGGAATAACACCTTCTTCGATAGCAGCGCGTGTTGCGCTAAGTGCATCCTCGACTCTGTGCTTCTTCTCCTTGAGTTCAACCTCTGTAGCTGCGCCAACATTAACAACAGCAACGCCGCCTGCAAGCTTAGCAAGTCTCTCCTGAAGCTTCTCTCTGTCGTAATCAGATGTGCAATCCTCGATCTGCATCTTGATCTGCGCGATTCTGTCGCGGATAGCATCAGAAGAACCAGCTCCATTGATAATCGTTGTGTTCTCCTTCTCTACCTTGACGCTCTTTGCTCTGCCGAGCATGGAGATATCTGCATTCTCAAGCTTCATGCCAAGCTCTTCTGTGATAACCTGTCCGCCTGTAAGGATTGCGATATCCTCAAGCATTGCCTTTCTTCTGTCACCGAAGCCCGGTGCCTTTACAGCGCATACATTGAGTGTTCCACGTACTGAGTTGAGAACAAGCGTTGCAAGAGCTTCGCCATCAACATCCTCTGCAATGATAAGAAGCGGCTTGCCTGACTGCGCAACTCTCTCAAGAAGCGGAAGAAGATCCTTCATCGAGGAAATCTTCTTATCATAGATAAGGATATAAGGATTATCGAGAGTAGCTGTCATCGTGTCTCTGTTGTTGCAGAAATAAGCGGAGAGATAACCGCGATCGAACTGCATACCCTCTACGAAATCAACAGTTGTCTCGATTGTCTTGGACTCTTCAACAGTGATGACACCATCCTTGCCAACCTTATCCATAGCATTAGCGATTTCATCGCCGATCGATCTGTCGTTATTTGCGGAAATAGATGCAACCTGTGCAATCTCTTCCTTGTCCTGGATCATCTTTGCTTCTTTCTTGATGACCTCAACTGCATCTGCTACAGCCTTGTCGATACCTCTCTTGATACCCATCGGGTTAACACCAGCTGCAACGCTCTTCATACCTTCCTTGGTGATTGACCATGCAAGGACTGTTGCTGTCGTGGTTCCATCTCCAGCTACATCATTTGTCTTTGATGCAACCTCTTTGAGAAGCTGTGCACCCATATTCTCAAACGGATCCTCAAGCTCAATCTCACGAGCCACAGATACACCGTCCTTGGTCACCGTAGGAGCACCATACTTCTTATCAAGAAGAACAAGACGTCCCTTAGGACCGAGTGTAGTCATAACTGCCTTGGAAATCTTCTCAACTCCATTGACCAGTGACTTTCTGGCCTCTTCGTTAAACTGAAGTTGCTTTGCCATTTCTGTATCCTCTCCTTAAATATCTCTTATTCAATGGCATCTTCTGCCAAAAAGAAAAATATACACAAAGATAAAAGTCGGCAAGCCTATTCCGAATTTTGGCTTGATAACTGCTTTAAACAAGAAGCTTTCGCATTTAATTCAGAGATAAATTCAGTCCTTCGATATAAAAAGAAGAACTTCGATAAAGGAAAATGCTTTTGATTGAATTGAATAGTATTTTGTATCAACTATTTCTAACTATCCAAGAAGCCCGGAGAATCCTAAGCATTCCGTGCCATGTCGATTATAGAAGGGAGAGAAACATCGCGATTGAGATAGAGAATAGGCCTGAAAGGAAATTAACCATATCGTTATCGATAAAAGGTAT
>CAZURL010000030.1:0-17203 GCA_964623005.1 uncultured Spirochaetaceae bacterium | reverse complement strand
ATATCTTCCTTAAAAGAACGTTCAGTGTTCTCCAGCGGCCATCTTCTGCTTCATCTTAGACCAAGAATCCTTGAGTGTGACTGTCCTGTTGAAGACAAGATGCTCTGGCGTACTATCGTGGCTATCTGCCATATAATAGCCGTTCCTGATGAACTGTATATAATCACCGGGCTTAGCAGATGCCGCTTCCTTCTCGATCTTTGCATCGCTGATTACGATGAGTGAATCTGGATTAAGATCGTCAAGATAATTTCCCGTCTCCGCACCAGGATTCTCTGCCTTGAAGAGTTTATCATACTGCCTTACTTCAGCACTTATACATTCAGTTGCAGATACCCAGTGACTTGTGCCTTTGACCTTTCTGCCATCACTTGTCGTGCCGCCTCGTGATTCTGGGTCATATGTTGCATGTATTGCAATGATATTCCCATCATCATCTTTATCGATAGAGGTTGCAGTGATGTAATATGCATGTTTCAGACGCACTTCATTCCCGATATAAAGCCTATGGTAGCCCTTTACCGGGTTTTCCATGAAGTCTTCCTTCTCAATGTAGAGTTCCTTTGTAAAGGCAACAGTGTGAGAACCATCTTCCGGACGTTCCGGATTATTCTCTGCTTCGAAATACTCGATCTTTCCCTCTGGATAGTTGTCGATGATAAGCTTGACAGGATCAAGGACTGCCATCAGCCTCTTTGCTCTCTTATTGAGATCTTCCCTTACGCAGAACTCCATTAGGGAATAATCGACGACACCTTCAACCTTTGCAACCCCGACTCTCGAAACAAAATCCTTCATAGACTCCGGGGAGTAACCGCGTCTTCTGATACCTGATATCGTTGGCATTCTTGGATCGTCCCACCCCATGACAAGATTGTTTTTCACAAGGTAGAGAAGCTTTCTCTTTGACATCAATAGATAGTTGATATTAAGCCGTGCGAACTCATACTGATGCGGCGTGTGTTCAATACCATCGATGCTTGTTGCCCAGTCATAGGCCGGCCTGTGGTCTTCGAATTCAAGTGTGCAGATAGAATGCGTAATGCCCTCGATTGCATCGGAGATGGGGTGGGTAAAGTCATACATCGGGTAGATGCACCACTTCTTTCCCGTCCTCGGATGTTCTGCATATTTGATTCTATACAAAGCGGGATCCCTGAGATTTATATTTGGGCTCTTCATATCGATCTTAGCGCGAAGCGTATAAGCCCCTTCTGGAAATTCGCCGTTCTTCATTCTCTCAAAGAGGTCAAGATTCTCTTCAATCGGACGAGTTCTGTCAGGAGAGTCCTTACCCGGCTCTGTGAGAGTTCCTCGGTATTCCTTCATCTCTTCTGCCGAGAGGGAATCGACATAAGCCTTTCCTTCTTTTATCAGGCGGACAGCAATCTCGTATAACTGATCGTAATAATCAGAGGCGTAGAATTCATACTTGCCCCAGTCAAAGCCAAGCCAGTGGATATCGCTCTTGATTGAGTTGATATACTCCTGATCTTCCTTCTCTGGGTTTGTATCATCAAGGCGGAGATGGCACCTTCCGCCATACTTTTCTGCCAGACCGAAATTGATACAGATCGATTTGATATGCCCAATGTGAAGATAACCATTAGGCTCTGGGGGGAAACGTGTGACTATCGTATTGTTCGGCACGCGCCCCGACCTCAAGTCGTCCTCGATGATCTTCTCGATGAAGTTCAGAGGCCTTTCTTCCTTGTTTTCCATATAAACCTTCCTTCAGACCTTCCAAAGGGTCTTTAGAATTTTAGTTGAATATACCATTACTCAGGCAAAGATTACAAATGGCCTAGAATACTTCAATATAAGCGTCGCCTTTTCCTTTGATTGCGACACCGAAAGAGGCAGATTGTAGAAAAGCATCCTTTGTTATGGATAGGATCTTCGCCTCATTATCTCCAAGTACAGTTATAGTCTTTCCTTGCTTTATGAAAGTTGCATTTTCCAGAGCGCCGAGTGGGATAGAGGTAGAAACATCGGAGAAATGGATAATCGTCTCATTTTGCTTTATCAATACGTATTCTTTATCTGTATGAAGGATTACAAAGCCGTGGCTTAATGCAGAATCGCATTTGATTTTCACCGTATCCTCTTCGCCGACTGTGAATAAAAGCGTATGCTCTCCATCTCCTTCGACTCTCAATGAATGAAGCGACCACTCATTTATTCTCGGCTCATTGATCCACTGCCCCTTCTTTGCATTCATGGTGCGATTCTACAGAATGATGGATGTATTGTCATCATCTTCTTCTGCCGTTAACATCGACTCATGATACTCGTTATAGGTGAGATGGCAGAGGAATATGTACAGGTAAAAAACGATGAGTTCAGAATGTGTTTTTCCGGAATTGGCTATAAGTGGGCGAAAAAACTTCCGCAATCATTCTTCCTGACAGTTCTTTCCCGAGATAGAGCCGGATGCATGATGCAGGGCGAATTGGAAAATGATGGCATACGCTATGCAAAGGATCTTGTTTCCCTCCTGCCATCGCCTATCATCGGCCTTGATAACCACTACAAGGGGAGTGCTCCGCTTTCGCTTTCCGCAGAGGATATCATGAGCAATGTAAGCGAACTGGAAATCTCTTCCGTTCTGGTTTCCTCTGTGCTCCTTTCGTACAATCCCTCAGCCTCTGCAATCTATGACGCGCTCTCTTTCCTGTCATCGGAGCTTAAAGTTGCAATCGATGATTCAATAAGACCGGCAGAAGGGGCTATGTTACTCGCTCAGACGATAGGCGCATTCCGTTCGGACTTTCCCAATCTGATAATCTCATCAAATGAGAGCGAAATACTCTCATTCCTTGCTGAATAAGAATTTATCCAGAGCATAGGCAATACCGTCTTCATTATTCGATAACGTGATGAAATCAGCGGCAGCCTTGGCTTTCTCTGAGCCATTTGCCATCGCAACGCCTATCCCTGCACTTTGAAGCATCCCTGCATCGTTATCCCAATCGCCGAATGCGATTGTCTCAGAAATCGGTATCGAGAGCTTATCCGTCAGAATCATGAGGCCGCGGCTCTTGTCCGTTCCCTTGGGAAGTATCTCGATATTCTTCTCTCCAGAACTGATAATCGTAGCTTCATCGCCAAGAAGCGCTCTTAATGCCTCCCTGTTCTTTCTCACACGGTTCTTGTCATTATCCTTTATAAGTATCTTTGAAGGTCGCTCTCCAAGTCTCTCTGTAACCTTGGCATAGTCCCTTACATCCATCCTCTCGCCTCTCTCGGAGAGCACTCTCCATTGAAGCGTGAACCAATCATCATCTGCCTCGATAGCGTATGAGCGCGGCGCAAACACGATTATGGAAGGAACCTTTCCCCTTATGTATCCCATCGTCTTTTCATATGCATCTTTCGATATCCTCTCATCGTGGATTATTCTTCCATCCACCTCGATAAGCGCGCCATTTATTGCAAGCTTTACAACAGTTATTCCCAGCTTTTTCTCAAGTATATCGAGGCTCTTTAGATATCTACCGGATGCAATTGTGATAATAACGCCCATCGAGCTTGCACGCTGCAAGGCGCTGATGGTATCCTTCCCTAATGAGAGATCATCATGAAGAAGGGTGCCGTCAATATCAGTAAGAAGCAGGGAAAGCATGTTGCAATTATACAACTTTCCGTTCTCCTTCTGATAGCCCCTCTGCTTTTCTCCTGTACAAAAGAACCGGTATCAGGATCGCGTTTCGTACTCGGCACCTATGCAACAATAACCATAAACAATCCTCCCTCGGATAATATCCTCACAGAGTCATTCGATCTTCTTTACGCTATAGACCATGAAATCTCGAGGTATACAGAAGGTTCCTGGGTTTACAGAATCAATGAAATGGCCGGAAAGGAAGCCGTTTCTGTGCCGCCTGAGATCTATAGCCTCATAAAAAGGGCTTTTTCGATGGCCGAAGTGACCGATGGCATATTCAACCCGGCAATAGGGCCGCTTTCATCGCTATGGGCGCTGGGAACAGAGCGTGCGAAAGTTCCGACGGATGCGGAGATTGAGGAAGTTCTTCCTCTCCTTGATTGGCACCTTGTAGAGCTTAATGACGAGGCAATGTCTGTCTATCTGCCCCTTTCTGGGATGTCGCTCGATCTTGGAGGTGTTGGAAAAGGCTATGCTGCCGATGCGCTAAGGAACTTTCTTGTAAAAAAAGGCGTGAAAAGCGCACTTCTCAATCTAGGAGGAAGCATCACCGTAATCGGAGACAAGAGCGGTAGACCTTGGCGTATCGGGATACAGAGACCATTTGGCTCTGCGTCCGAGACCTTCACCGTTCTTGAACTGGAAGATACCTCTCTTGTAACAAGCGGCGGCTACCAGAGGTATATAGAAAGAGATGGCGTTCTTTATCATCATATACTCTCATCCCAGACAGGCTATCCTTATGAGACCGATTTATTATCTGCATCGGTTATCACAGAGGATGCTACCCTTGGCGATATGCTCTCTACAGTCTTCTTTGCGCTCGGACGCGATGAGGCGCTGAAAGCCGCAGAGAAGTTCGGCGTCAGGGCAGTTCTTCTTGATGAGGAGCTTGAGATCTCAGTCTTTGACGCAGAGAAAGGCAAGGTAGGAGTCGAATAAAAAGGAATCGATGGGTTCGAATGAGGATGAATCGGAGAAAAAGCCCTTGATGGAGAACCCAGCCTCTGTAACACCTCCGATAATACTCTCAAGCGTATGGGAAAACTCGACTGTATCGTGATGCTTCAGCCGCTTTTCAAGCTCTTTTTTCGACAGGCTCTTTGTATCAGAGAACGGCAGTGTGTATCGTATCTTCATCTTTCCTTTCTCTAGCAGTCTGTCATCAAAGAGGTATAGCGCAGGATTTGCAATGCCGAACATCAACCGTCCGCCCTTTTCCAGCACTCTGTATTCTTCTGCGAATACCTTTTTTATATCCTCAACGAAATTGAGGGAAACAGGATTTACGATGGCAAAGAACGACTCTTTCTCGAATTGCGAGAGATCTGTCATATCCCCAAGGATACAGTTTCCTTCAAGACCATAGTGCTCAAGCGCTTTTCTATCGAGTTCAATCATCTTCCGGCTTATATCTAGAGAAGTGACAGTAGCGCCGAATGCTGCAAGTATTGCTGTCTGCTGGCCTCCTGCCGATGCAAGAAGGAGCACTTTCTTTCCCTTCAGTGGACGGTACCAGCTCTCCGGTACGCTTTTTTCGATCGTAATGCGCACATTTGGCTTTCCTTCCCGCGCAGCTTTTATCTCGCGCTCTTCTGCCATCTCTGCCCAGCAGCTTCCATTCTCCGCTTCCCAGTCCCAAGCTTCGCTATTGGCTTTTCTTTCATCCATAGTTCAATGTTAGACCAAGGCGGCGCCTCTGGAAAGAATTGACTTACATAGCCTAAGGCATTAGATTCTTCTTTGATGAATCATAGGCCTACATCCAAGGAAATCATCATATTCATCTTGGTTACTATCGCAATCATAATCCTTGTATTCGTACTTGCTTTATGGACGAATGAATTGAAGAGACGGGATAGGATTGCAGAGCTGCGTTTTGCACTTGAAGAGGTAATGGAAGAAGAGGGAGAGCGAGGGCTATTGGAACTCGTTGGTGTTCCTGTCCGCGATATCCACTACTCATATGAAGATGTGCCATTATATACAGGGCGCCGTGGTTCATGGCACATGAGTGAAGAGGACAGGCGAGGCGTTGCGCTCTATAATATGGCTTCTCCCTCTGTTGTAAAGGTCTCTTCCTCGTCCATGGGGGGCGGCAGTTCCGAGGATGGAAGCGGTGTGATAATCTCTTCCGATGGTTATATCGTAACGAATAATCACGTAATAGGTCGCGGAACGGTTTTCCATGTAACGCTCTTTGATGGCAGGGAGACAGATGCTAGGCTCATAGGCCGGGACAGTGTTGCAGACCTCGCTGTTGTAAAGATATCGTTACCGAATCTAACGCCAGTGACAATCGGCGCATCGGATTCTGTTGCAATCGGCGAGAACGTCTATGCTATCGGGCATCCATATGGCTTTGGCTGGTCGTTTTCGCGTGGAATCGTTTCCGGTCTGAATAGAGTCGTCAGGGGCAATGACTCTATCTCGATGATTCCCGGTATGATACAGACTGATGCTCTTATAAACCCGGGAAACAGCGGTGGGCCGCTTCTCTCTGCGGATGGCAAGATGATTGGAATCGTAAACTCAATCTATACAGAGTCCGGAAGCGGAACGGGCGTCGGCTTTGCCATTCCTGTTGAGACGGTTATGGACGTTGCCGGAAAGCTTATTGCGAATGGCCACGTCTCCAGAGGTTTTCTGGATCTTGTATCTGTTGAACTCAATTCGATTATCGCAGATTACGCTTCGCTTCCTATAACGCAGGGCCTTTTGATATCCGAAGTAGTGCCAGGGGGAGAGGCAGAGAAAGCCGGACTAAAGGGCGGAACCCTCCTTACGCAGTATGGTCAGTCTGTAATCTATATCGGAGGCGACATCATTACCGCAATAAATGGTGAGCCTGTGAGAAACTATAATGATTATTTCATGCTTCTTTTCCCGACGGTAGCAGGAGAGAAAGTCGATGTGACTGTATTCAGAGGCGGCCGTGAGATTGTGATAAGGGATGTTGTGCTTGTCGAGCAGAATGAGGAAAACCTTAGATGGATAGCACGCTGAAGACCATAGCCGGCGAACCGTTTATAAACTTCAATGCAGGATATTCAAAGCCCTTCCATGTCGTCTCTGATTTCGATATAGCAGGGGATCAGGGTGAGGCTGTAGAGAAGCTTTACCAAGGATATCTCTCTGGCGATAGAGCGCAGACGTTAAAGGGAGTAACCGGCTCTGGAAAGACCTTTACGATGGCGAAGCTGATTGAGAAGATACAGAAGCCAACGCTCATTCTTTCTCATAATAAAACGCTCTCTGCACAGCTATATAAAGAATTCAAGTCCTTCTTCCCGGATAATGCGGTGACGTATTTTGTCTCGACATACGATTACTACCAGCCTGAGGCCTATGTGCCTGGGAAGGATCTGTATATAGAGAAGGAAGTAGACATTAACGATGAAATCGATAGGCTTCGTCTCGCTGCTTCGTTCTCGCTTATGGAGAGGCGCGACGTAATCGTCGTTGCGACAGTCTCCTGTATCTACGGCCTTGGAAATCCTGTTTCCCTTCGCGATATGCTCTATACCTTCCGTGTCGGCGATGAATTTGATCAGAATGCTGTTTTTACACAGCTTACGCGAATGCTCTACGAGAGAAATGATGCAATCCTCTCTCGTGGTACCTTCCGTCCGCGAGGGGAGAATATTGAGATATACCCTGCGTATTTGGAGAGTGCATTCAGAATCTATCTTGATTGGGATACGATAGCAGAGATTGTCTGGTTCGATCCGCTTACAGGGGAGAGAAAGGGGACTGAAGATACGCTCACGCTGTATCCTGCAAAGCAGTTCGTCATGCCTCAGAGCCAGATTGATGCGGCGATTGATAGAATCAACGAGGAGAAGGAAGAGCGTGTTGAGTATTTCCTGTCAAATGGAAAGCCGCTTGAGGCTGAACGCATAAAAAGCCGTGTTGAGTATGATCTCGAGATGCTTCAAGAGGTCGGGTACTGCTCTGGCATCGAGAACTATTCAAGACCGCTTTCAGGCCGTGCTCCCGGAGAGCGCCCCGCAGTCCTTCTCGATTACTTTCCCGATGACTTTGTTACTTTCATCGACGAGTCCCATGTAACGCTTCCACAGATCGGAGCGATGTATGAGGGCGATAGATCCCGTAAGCTCAATCTCGTGAACTATGGTTTCCGTCTCCCTTCTGCCTTGGATAACCGTCCGCTTAAATACGAAGAGTTCGATAAGAAAGTTGGACAGCGGATCTACGTCTCCGCAACTCCGGGGGAAAGGGAGAGGAAGGAGTCTTCTCAGATTGTCGAACAGCTTATCCGTCCGACAGGTCTTCTTGATCCGAAGATCGAAGTCCGTTCTACAGAGGGACAGATGGAAGACCTCTATGGCGAGATACGAAAGACCATCGAAAAAGATGAGAGAGTCCTTGTAACGACACTGACAAAGAAGATGGCGGAGGATTTGACGGAATACTTCGAGTCCCTTGGCCTTAAAGTGCGTTATCTTCACTCTGAGGTAGAGACCATTGAGCGCGTTGAGATTCTTCGCGATCTAAGGCTTGGAACGTTCGATGTGCTTGTCGGCATCAACCTATTGAGGGAGGGGCTTGATCTTCCAGAGGTTTCGTTAGTCGCGATTCTGGATGCAGATAAGATAGGCTTCCTGCGCTCTGCAACTTCGCTGATACAGACAATAGGCCGTGCTGCAAGAAATGCAGATGGCCGTGTGCTGATGTATGCGGACAGAATGAGCGAAGCAATGGCGGAGGCCATTGAGGAGACAGAGCATAGACGCACTATCCAAGCGCAGTATAATGCGGCCCATGGCATTACGCCGAAGACCATCCGCAAGGCCGTTGAGGATATACTTGAGCGCGAAAAAGCCGATGATGAGGATATCGCGAAGGAGGAGATAAAGATTGTCAAATCGAACTATAACCTCCTGCTTGAGCGCGATAGAAAGCGTTATATCCAAGATCTTACGAAACAGATGACAGAGATGGCGAAGAACCTGGAGTTCGAACGCGCTGCGCTCCTTCGTGATGAGATACAGCGCATAAAGGAGAGACGCGATATAGAAAGCTAGAGGTCAAATAGGACTAAATCGAGTGGAGTAAGGGTTATCTGAGGCGTCTGTGCTTCCCACTCGGATTGCGACATCCTGCTCTTTATATCGTTATAGAGCGAAAGGAATGTGATATCATCGCTTTTGCTATCTACACCCGGAGCGTCTTCTTCCATGTCATAGCCCATTGCAGAGAGAAGATAGTAGGTGAATGCGCCGTAGTTTTCCTGATTTACCAGCCCAGAGATCCCAGAGTCCATCGATAACTGTCCTGACGAAGCTGCGCTCATTACCCAGATTCCATCATTGCCGCTCCAGAACGAAGTCAGCGCCATCTTCAGCGCAGGGTAGAGCGAAGAGAAGAAACCTTCTGTTACGAGCGTTGTTCCAGCTGCATTGAACGACTCGCCGTTTGTCAGTATTCCATTGTCCTCTACGAAAACGCCAGAGTAGCAGGAATCGAGAAAGATGCACTTCTTCCCCTCTATTTTCATGAATGCAGATAATAACTCATCCGGATCAATCGTTACCATGCCATCCGCGGTGTATGAGAGCACAAGGTTTCCATTATTCGTGCCATGGCCGGAGTAGTGGAAGATTATAAGGTCGTTGGATGTTGTATCAAGGCTTTCTATCGTGGAAAGAAGAATATCCTTATCCCACGCTTCCTTTTTTCCATTTATCGTCATTACGCCATTGCTATGCGTGAAGATATGCTCTTCATATTCATCGTTTGTAAGTGATGTAAGGAGGTATATTTCCGAGGTTATCCCCTTCTGGTCATTGATTGTATTCTTTAGTGCGTTTGCAATGGACTCTTCTTCTCTGTAGTCAAGCGCCACAGAGACAAGCACGGTCTTTCCTCCCTTTACGGGATTGTCGCAGGAAAAGAGAAGGAGTGCGGTAAGGAAGATCAGCGCGGCTTTCTTCATCTGAGGCCTCCTATTCCAAGTCTCAGGCCGACGCCTGTCTGAAATGCAAATGTTGCTTTTGAAAAGCGAATCGATAAAGGCACTGTGAGTGTCAGGATATCTGTAAGTGCGATAAGCGGTGTTGTGGAAAAACCGAGCATCCAACGTCCTGCACTAGAATCTATGTACCATTCATAAATCAAATCTGCTGAGAACGAGAGTGCAATGAGGTCTGTTATCCTATAACCGTATTCCAAGGATAGTTCTGTCAGGAGCCTCTGCTGGAGTTTTGTCCGTCCTTCGACGCTGCTTGAGCTGAGGAATGTAAGCGTTGCTGGAAGCGATACTCTATGGTCGGAGAAGCTCAAGGTAAGTACATCGCCCCTGATTGCCATACCTACTGTGCTTCTGAGTGTAGCGTCGCTATCGACGCTATTGCTGAATGACGTTCCATCATAGACTGCGCCAAGTTCGATGGAAGGCTCCCACGAAAGGGCGGAGAGCGAGCATAGCGATAACATTAGAAGCACTAGTGAAGTAATCCGTTTCATACTTTGTATACGCAAAAGCCTCATGATAAATCCCACTTTCAGTCGATACTGACCACCGCCTGCTTGAGTATCATCACAGAAACTGTGTCCTTGCGAGGCCTGAGCGATGTTGAGACGATCACAGGATAACCTTTATATTCAAGCCCCAGCATATAGTTCGGCCCTGTGAAATCTACAGAAACGACCTTTGCATCGTTCATTACGATATGCATCGGATACATTATCGGATTGAGCGTATCTTCCGAAATAGAAGCATTCTCCGGTCGGAAGAAGATGCTTCCGCTTCCGCTCTCTTCCAGCACAAGGCTCTTGGGAAGCGCAGTACCTTCGCCGGTGAAGAATGCGGTGAAGAGATCTGCCGGTTTTCTATATAGCTCTTCCGCGCTCTTCATCGTTATGCAGCGCCCCTTATTCATAACGAGGATTGTGTCTGAGATAGCAAAAGCCTCTTCTATATCATGGGTGACATAGATCATCGTTATTCCCAGCTGATCGTGTATTGTCCTTATTACCGATCTCAGGTGCTTTCTCATAGGAGGATCGAGCGCGCTTAATGGTTCATCGAATAGAAGTATCTTAGGCTCTGCTGCGATAGCGCGCGCAAGTGCGACTCTCTGCGCTTCTCCTCCTGAGAGCGACGAGACGCTTCGCTTTCCGTAGCCTCCGAGTCCGACAAGTTCCAGAAGGGTATTCGTCTTGTCCTTCTTATTAACATTCTTTCCCTTCATCGCATATCTTATGTTCTTCTCGACATTCATCGAGGGAAAGAGCGAGAAGTCCTGGAATACCATGCCGATGCCACGATTCTGAGTCTTGTCATCGGTAATATAATCGCCATTGACGATGACATGGCCGCGATCAGGTTCCTCTATTCCTGCAATCAGAGAAAGAAGGGTGGACTTACCCGAGCCAGAAGGGCCTATTATCGTAAGAAAGTCCCCTTTCTCGATTCCGAAGGATACTAGGAGAGAGAAGTCTTTATATTGCTTCTCAAGGTTCCTGACTTCAAAGTACGGCATCTTTCCTCCATTTCATCTCGCCGGCTGCGAATACGATGAGCGCAAGAAGCAGCAGCACCGTTCCAAGCGCAGCTGCGCCTTGGTAATCATAACTTCCTATCATACGGTAAATCAAAACAGGAATTGTCTCTACATTTCCAGAGGAGAGCATCAGCGTTGCATTGACCTCTCCTAAGGAAAGCGCGAATGAAAATGCAAAGGCTTTTCTTCTATATGGCGCAAGAAGCGGACTTTCTACTCTTCTATACGTCTTTCCCCTATTAACGCCGAGCGTACTCGACGCTTTCTCTAATGTATCTGGAATCATTCGCGCCCCCGGCGTGATCGTCCTTACAGAGAAGGGAAGGACTATGACCAGATGCGCCGCTATGACAAAGAGAATCGAAAGATAGTAGTTACGGATGCCAAGTTCGGTGGAGATGAAAGAGGTGACAAGAATAAGTCCGAGTCCCATCATCACAGAACCTGCTGCAAGGGGGAGAGAGGAGATGAAAGGCAGTATCCGCGAAGAGCGCTTTGCTGAGGCCATTGCGATTGCGCTTCCCATCCACACGGAAAGAAGTGCAACGATAAGTCCTATGATAAACGATAGGTATATTGCATTAAGCGCGCTCCCTATAAGTCCAAAACCACCCTCGAAGATGCCTTGCCAGGCTCTCATTGTGAAGATGCCATCTCTTGTAAAGAATGCCCTTACAGCGATAGCCGCCATCGGAGGAATGAGGAAAAGGAGGATAAGAAGCGATAACACAACAGCTTCGGCGAGCAAGGCTCCATGTGCTTTGATAAGCACTCGTCCTTTTCTCTCACCTTTCTTCACCTTTCTTCCCGGTGTTGTGATTATAAGAAGCAGGGCATTCACAGCAAATGCGAATATTGCCAGTGCTGCGGCGCTTTTGATATCTGCATTCACGTGTACGCGGCGGTAGATCTCAACCTCAAGCGTGGAGTAGGCAGGATTTCCTCCAAGTACCATCACGATAGCAAAAGAGGAGAAGCAGTAGAGGAAGATCAGCGCAAAGGAAGAGGCTATAGAACCGCTCAGACGTGGAAGGGTGATCCTGCAAAAAGTCTCGATCTTTCCCTTTCCAAGCAGGTATGAGGCCTTTTCAAGATTATCTGGAAGCGCTGTCCATGCAGCGGTGATCAGAGCAAATGCGATAGGAAAGTTCAGATAGACGTGTGCAAGTATTATCGCTTTGAATGAATAGAGTATCTGAAGCGGGGTGGACTTTATGCTGAAAAGGGTTTTTATCGCATTATTGAGGTAGCCATTATTCCCATACCATATGACAAAGCCCAGTACGACAAGGATTGTCGGTATTGTGAAGGCAAGCTGGCTTATCGTAAGGACTATGCGTCTTCCCGGAAAGGTATATTTTGAAAAATATGCGGCAAAGGGAAGGGCAATGAGGACAGAAAGAAGCGCGGAGAGCAAGGCCTCTTTGATCGTGAATAAGAGAAGGTAATAGGTGTAATCATCCCTAATTACAGCAAGGATGGCGTCAAAGCCATCCTCGAATGCGTATGTAAAGATAAGGATTATCGGGATAAAAAACAGCAGTAAGAGCAGCACTATAGCAGGTACTGCCCTTAAAAGGTAGAATCCCGAACCTTTTTGTTTCAACGCGTCATCGCCTCCGTCCATGCATCGACAAGTCTTGTTCTCTCATTCTCGTCGATTGAAATGCCAGTGTACATTATATCCGGTTTCGGGGCCCAGAAAAAAGCATCCGGAAGCTCTATCGAAGCGTTTGTCGGATACATGGAATTTGCAAGCGCTATATCCATCTGTCCATCGGTAAGGATGAAGTCGACAAACGCCTCTGCTTCCGCTCTCATATCCGTGCCCTTCATGATGCCGATTCCCTCAATCGTTGCCTCATGTCCCTCCGAAAAGATTATTGCCTGAAAACGTGTCGTATTCTCATTCATCACATGATAGACAGGGCTTGTTGTGTAAGAAAGGACAATCGGAGCCTCCCCCTCTGTAAAGAGGCCATAGGCCGATGACCAGCCATCAGCGATCGTAAGCGCGTTTTCCCTCATTGCTTTCCACCATGCGATAGCCTCTTCTTCTCCCATGACATTGTATGTCCAATATAGAAGCCCAAGTCCGACAGAAGAGGTTCTTGGATCTATAAGGATGACCTTGTCCTTGTATTCGGGAGAGGTAAGGTCTTTAAGCGATTCCGGCTTTTTGATATCGGACTCTGAATCATAGACGAAAGCAAATGTGCCATAATCAAAGGGAAGAAGCCTATGCTCCGGATCAAATTCAAGCTCATCTGGAATCATCTCGAGAACAGGGGAGTCATAGGATTCCAGATAGTCATATGCCCTATAAGCAAAATCATCTGTTATTCCGAGTACGACGTCTGCATCGCATGAAGATCCTTCGATTTCGATACGGCTGAGCATTTCGACAGCGTCCCCAGCGCCTACAAGATTGACTTTGATTCCAGTCTTTTCCTCAAATGCCGGAATGAGGGCGGAAGCTGGCCCCCAGCTGCCTGAGAATGAATCATACGAATAAACGGTAAGTGTCTTCTCTTCGCTCGTTGGCTGGCAAGAGAGCGCTGTAGCAAGCATAAGGAACGCTACCAGCAGGATTGATTTTTTCATGTCTGTCTCCTTGGATAATTCCAGGGGGAGAATGCCTTCCCTTCGCTAGTATTACCTAGATCAGGTTAAGGGTATAATCTCAGGCCGAAGCCACCCCTAGACGGCTTCATTATTGCTATATGCTTTTCCCTGTCAATCCCTTGGTGTATCATCAAGCCATGAAACCGATACTCACCTCTATGGAAGCCAAGATGCTCGACAGGGGCTTGATAGAAGAATGCGGTCTTTCAGAAAGCGCATTGATCGATCAGGCTGCGCTCCTTGCCTATAAATGCGTCAGGGAAAATCTGAAAGGTAGATTAGTGTTTCTTATCGGATGTGGAAATAACGGCGCAGATGGTTTGGAGTTTGCACGTCTTGCAGAGGAAGATGGCTTTGACGTCTCAGTGGTATTCCTCAAGGAGAAAGGAAGTGCTGAAAATGAAAAAAGGCGGCTTTCTTCATTGAAAATCGTTGAGGATGCAAAGAATGCTGATACGGTAATCGATGCACTCTTCGGCTTTGGCTTTCATGGAAGCGCGGATTCAAAAACGATTGATCTCATTGCTTCGATACCGAAAACTGCTTTTGTTATCTCTCTCGATGTACCCTCCTGCGCCCTTGTTGATGCAGATATCACAGTGATGATGACAACGCCGAAACTATCGCTTTTCCTTCCAGCGCGCCGCCATAAAGGAGGAAGGCTTTTCTGTATCAATCCGGGCTTTCCCCCTGAGAGATTGAGAGAGAGTCCGGGGAAAATCTATCTCTTGGAGGATGGGGATGAAAAGATGCGGCAGCTTTCGCTCTCTGATTACAAGAACAGCAAGGGCCACCTTCTTGCCATCGGAGGCTCTGAGCGCTACTGCGGTGCGATAAGACTTTCCTCAAGAGCGGCCTTTGCAGCAGGGGTGGGGCTTGTTTCTCTTATCGCAAGCGTATCTATCAGAGAAGAATGCCCTTCGATGATGATTGCAGATAAAGACACGGATTTCACTTCCTATGATGCAATTCTTATCGGCCCGGGGTGGGATAAGGGTGATGAAACGCTCTTTGAAAGGGCTGTCGATAGCGGAAAGAATATGGTAATAGACGCAGATGGGCTTAAATTCGTATCAGAGCGCTTCTTTTCCTTCCGAGCTGTGATTACGCCCCATATAGGGGAATACCGACGACTTATGGCGTCTCTTTCCCTTCCTGACGGCCTTGATGATGAAGAACACCTTTCTTCGTCGCTTAAAGCACTTTCATTGAGAATCGGTGCGATTGTGGTGCTTAAATCCTCTGTTATCTGGATTACTGATGGCGACTCCATATACATTTATGATGGCGTGAATCCTTCGATGGGCATCGCTGGCTCTGGCGATGTGCTCTCCGGAGTGATAGCAGCGCTCCTTGCAGAAGGGGAGGAACCGCTTCGTGCGGCAATCGATGGCGTTATTCTCCATCAGAGGGCAGGTTTCAATGCACATAAAAGGCTTGGCTATTACTCTTCAGAAGATCTTATAATAGAGGTAGGCCGCGCACGATGATACAGTTCTACTTCCTTTCGATCATCTACATTACGTTCTCCGGTCTCCTGCTTCTTCCCGATAACTGGAAGAAAGAGCTTTCGTTCATGATCATCATAAGGGGAAGACTGAGAGATACGATGAGTTTCCGTCTCCTGTACTCGATTGTTGGGTTCATCATTGGATTGGGGACGTTTGCTTTTCCAATATCACCAGGGCCTGCACCTATAGGCGATCTTATCCCTGCAGTATGTGTTATCTATCACTCATTCCTGAATCTCTTTCTTAACGCCGAGGGCCGGAGCGATAGCTACTCAGAGAGCCTGAGGACAGGAATCATTGAGCGAATCGGGAAGATATCGCTTATTGTCGCTCTGATACACTTTCTCTTTCCGTCCCTTATCCTGCTATAATCTTCATATGCAAAGATTCACTACAGCAGGAATTGCAATCCGCAATGGCAAAGTGCTTGTCGCAAAGAGGGAGAGCGGTGGATATATCGCTGATAAATGGGAATTTCCCGGTGGAAAGAACAGATACGGCGAAACGCTTGAGGAGACGCTCAGGCGCGAATACGCAGAGGAGTTTTCTGTAGATATCAAGGTGTTGAAAGAGGTCTTTGCCTACGATTTCGAGAATAATGGAACGCTTTACCACCTTCATGCGTTTCTCATTGAACTGCTATCCGAGGACATTATTCTCTCTGTACATACAAACGTGCTCTGGGCAGAGCGCGAAGCTCTCATTGCTCTCGATATGGCGCCGTCTGACAGCGCTATCCGGGACTTTATCCTCTCTGAGCTTTTATTGCCGGATTGAGGTGTTCAGCTGTTGTAATTGGCGGTTCATCGTCCTAAGATACACACAGAATAGAGAGGAACTTATGGAAAAGAAGGATATCAATTGGTCAGCGCTCGGCTTTAGTTATATGAGCGTGGATTATCGTTTTGTTGCTCACTGGAAGGATGGGCAGTGGGATGAAGGTGGGCTTTCTGCTGATTCGACTGTTACTATCAGCGAGAGTGCAGGTGTGCTTCAATATGCGCAGACCTGTTTTGAAGGTCTTAAAGTCTATACTGCTAAAGATGGCTCGATCGTGGCATTCCGTCCGGATTTAAATGCTGAAAGACTTCAGGATAGCGCAGAGCGTCTAGTGATGCCTAAAGTCCCTGCCGAGATGTTCCTTAAAGCCCTTGATGAACTTGTAAAGGCTAATGCGGCATGGGTTCCGCCATATGGTTCTGGTGCTACTCTCTACATCAGGCCATTTCTATTCGGCTCTGGCGCTGTTATCGGCGTTGCTCCGGCACCGGAATATGAGTTCAGAATGTTCGCAACACCTGTAGGCCCGTATTTCAAGGGCGGTGTCAAGCCAATCAGGATCATGGTCTCTTCTTTCGATAGAGCCGCTCCGCATGGAACAGGTCACATCAAGGCAGGACTTAATTATGCAATGTCGCTCTATCCTATCGAGTATGCGCATGAGCATGGTTTTTCCGAGAACATGTACCTCGATGCGGCGACAAGAACGAATGTCGAAGAGACAGGCGGTGCGAACTTCATCTTCATAACAAAGGATGGAAAGCTCGTTACGCCAAAGTCCTCGACAATACTTCCATCAATTACAAGACGCTCGCTTGTTCAGGTCGCGACGGACTATCTTGGCATGGAGGTCGAAGAAAGAGCTGTGCCATTCGAGGAAGTCAAGGAATTTGCAGAGATCGGCCTTTGTGGAACCGCAGCTGTCATCTCCCCAGTTGGATCGATTACACATGATGGAAAAGAGATCCTTGTTCCATCGGGAATGGAGTCAATGGGGCCTGTGCTTACCAAGCTCAGAGAGACGCTTACAGGTATCCAGATGGGTGAGATCAAAGCGCCGGAAGGCTGGATAAGAAAGATTTTATAAAAAA
>CAZURL010000029.1:0-17391 GCA_964623005.1 uncultured Spirochaetaceae bacterium | reverse complement strand
TTATCATTGCTCTATCCTCGGAAAAGTCATGAGTGATGATTTAAGACAAAAAGTTATCGATTGAAATAAAACATCATACACTATGCTTGAGGCTTCATTAGGGATTTTAAATCTCTGATGGAGCCTTTTGCTATTGGAAAATTCAGCATAGCTTTGCCCTTTCCGAATGGCTCAAATGAGCGCATTTTATCTTAGCAAAAGCCTCCTCGAAATGTCCTATCGCTTCTGTCATTATTCCGAGTGATGAGAAGAACTGTCCCTTATTGATGTTTCAATATTTCCTACTTAAAGAGTTTAAAGACGAATTTAATTACATTGCTGCTGACGAGGGTGTAAAATTGGATTAAGGAGACAGATCTTATGACCATAGAACGACGCATGACAGTCAATCCTGTGACTATTTCACCTGATGCAAGTATCGTTGAGGCTTCTGAACTTATGAAGAGGGAAAAGGTTCATCGGCTTCCCGTCCTAGATAAAGACAAAAAGCTTGTAGGCGTTATAAGCGAGAAGGATATACTCTTCGCATCACCTTCTCCTGCCAGCAGTCTTTCTATCCATGAGATGGCTTATCTTTTGAGTAAGCTTACCGTCAAGAAGCTCATGACGAAGAATCCTGTTACGATATCAAAGGATATGCCAGTGGAAGAGGCGGCAAGAATCATGGCGGATCAGGATCTTTCCTGTCTTCCTGTCGTCGATGGCGACCGTCTTGTCGGTATAGTCAGCAAGAGCGATCTTTTTAAGATTCTGATTGAACTATTTGGTGCAAGGACAAAGGGAATAAGGGTAAGTTTTCTTGTTGAGGATAAGAAGGGTGTGCTTGCAACCATTGCAAAGGTTCTTGCAGAAGCTGGCTTAGATATTATCGCACTGGGAACCTTTATGGGGACGGATCCATCGAATCGCATATGCACAGTGAAAGTGGAAAGTGATGATAAGCCAAAGGTTCTTGATTTACTCAAACCTTATGTGCTTTCCATACTGGATGTGAATAATATCTGAATAGCCTCTGTGGATAGCAGATAATGTCCTTAAACCGAGTTTTGTAACTGGCAAAACTTGCTTATATCAATTCAGAATGGTAATATTTTAAGGTTAGTGGAGGCTAAATTATGAACAAGACAGTTACAGTCTTCTTAGCTGGAGCGGTTGTTGGTATTGCAACAGTTGCACTCGTTCGTTCGACAGCATTCCGTAAGGGCGCTACAAAGCTCGTCTGTGCAGGAATGCAGCTCAAGAAGGACGCATCAGCTTTCGTCGAATCCATCAAGGAGGATGCCGAAGACGCTGTAGCTGAGGCTGAATACAAAGCAGCCCAGGGTGCAACCTCCGCAAACTGAAAAGCACTCTCCGTCGGATGGCGGAGAGTTTTTAGAGGCAAAAAGTATGTATTTTAATGTCAGGCATTCGATCCCTGGCCGTATAAGACTTGAGTATGACAACAAAAGGCTGACGCCGCGTCAGGCGGCCCTTGCTGAAAATCTTGTTTCGGTTCAGGAAGGTATTAAAGAAGTAAGTTTCAATGTAATCTGCGGAACGTTCCTCATCAAATATGATACTGAAAAGCTCTCGGAGATCGAGGTGCTTGCTTTTTTCAAAGCCCTTGACGGCCGTTATCTAGATGATGAGGCTATGCTCGATGCAGTGCAGGAGCCAGAGGTAACAGAGAGCCTTTCAAGCATTCTATTTTCAATGATTGGCTCATATTTTATGAAGAAACTGCTTCCTTATCCTGTAAGGCTTGTCTTTCGTGTAAAGAATGTGTTGCCTCGGATTACAGCCGGTGTTGGATGTCTGCTCTCTGGAAAAGTTTCCGATACAAGAGTGCTTGATGCCACTGCTATCACGTTAGCGCTTGCTTCCGGCAACACAAAGACCGCGGAGAATATAAGTTTCCTGCTTTCTGTGGGCGAGACTATCGAGGAATTTACAAAAAGAAAGAGCCTCGATGATTTGGCATTGACGATGTTCAGCGGAAATGAAAGCGTGCATGTCTATGTCGATGAAGAAAAAGAAGAGATCAGACCTCTATCTGCCATCAAAAAAGGCGATATCGTAATCGTTCGTACAGGGGATTCTGTTCAGGTCGATGGCGAAGTTGTGAAGGGCGAAGCGCTGATCAATCAGTCTACGATAACCGGAGAGCCGATTGCTATTGAGAAAAGAATAGGAAGCACGGTATTTGCTGGAACATATGTAGAGGAAGGCGAGGTGCACATCCTTGTCCGTCAGGTTGGCTCCAATACAAAAGTAAGCAAAATCCTCTCTGAGATAGATACCTCCAATGCGCTGAAAGTATCATTGCAGATGCGCTCCGAACTTCTTGCAGATAGGCTCGTCAAATTCAATTTCATGCTAACCGCTCTGACATTCATCATTACGCGTAATCCTACTAAGGTTCTTTCCACGCTGATGGTGGATTACTCCTGTGCAATGAAGCTCACTGCTCCAATTGCAGTGCTTTCCGCGATGAAGGAAGCGGCGAATCATGGACTTTTGGTTAAGGGTGGTAAATTCCTTGAAGAGACTGCAAAAGCTGACACCATTATCTTTGATAAAACCGGAACGCTGACAAATGCATCGCCATCGCTTTCTAGGATCATAAAGTTCTCCGATGATAGCGATGATGATGTGCTTCGCCTTGCCGCTTGCCTTGAAGAGCATTATGCCCATCCGGTTGCACGTGCAATCGTGGAGGCTGCAGATAAAAGAAATCTTGATCATCCGGAGAAGCATGCAAAGGTTGAATATATCGTTGCACATGGAATTGCCAGTTATGTGGATGAAAAGCGTGTGCTTGTCGGAAGCAGCCATTTCATATTCACCGATGAAAAGATCAAGGAGCCTAGGGGACTTAAGAAAATACAGAAAGAAGCAATTGAAAGAGGTGAGTCGCTTCTCTACCTCGCTGCCGATGATGTCCTCATTGCGGCCTTTGCTCTCTCTGATCCTGTAAGGCCTGATGCTGCTGAGATAATCACAGAACTCAGAAATAGCGGTATCCAGAACTGCATAATGCTCACAGGCGATGATGAAGGTGCGGCGCATGCAATTGCAGAAAGCGCAGGTGTCGATAGGTATATCTCAAGAGCGCTGCCCGAAGACAAGAGCCGTTATGTCAGGGAACTCAAGGAGAAAGGCCATAAGGTCATCATGCTTGGCGATGGCATAAACGATGCACCGGCATTAGCTGCTGCGGATGCTGGCATTGCAATGGGGGAGAGCGCCGCTATAGCTGGCGAGACTGCTGATATCGTGCTCTCTGGTGAAGATGGGCTTAATGGTATCGTCACAGCGCGAAAAATCGGTAAAGGACTATTGGAGAAGTTGGAGCAGAGCAATAGGAATATCGTGGCATTCAACTCCATGCTTATGGCACTTGGTCTTTTTGGCTTGGTATCTCCCTCGATATCCGCAATATTGCATAACGCATCAACTGTTTTCTTTGCAATGGATGCAGCACAGCCACTTCTTCCGGAGGATAAATAATGAACATAATCACAAGCTATATTCCGGGCCGTATAAGGCTCCGCCATCGTATATTACGTGATGAAGAGATCTCAAAAGCATTGATCGATCTTCTTTGGAAGACAGGTATCGTCACATCAATCGACAGAAATGGAGAGACGGGAAGTATCCTTATAACCTATGATGCAAAGAAGATTCCTTCTGTTGATGTTCTAAAGAAGAATTTATTCTATTTTGTTCAGGATTTCTCAAAGCTTCGTTTCCGTATCCTGTACTACACACCACAGGACAAAGCTTTTATACTCGATATGATAAAGAAAGCAGAGGCGCTTCTACCCGAAGTCAAAGGCAAGCTAGGAATCTCTGATAAATAAAGAGAACGAGAATTATTAATCTTTAGGCATATAAAAAGAGCTGCAACAATCTTTGCTACAGCTCTTCTTTTATAAGCAATGATCAAGCTTTCTCGGAAGAAGCTTTCTTTCTTATAAGCTCACGACCAGAGGTGAATACAATCGTAATACCGAGAATCACGAGAAGCACTGCAACGATGAGCTGAAGACCTTCGACCATGAAGACTCCAGTTCCGGCAGAGTATGCCTTCACAAGCGCAATGAATTTCTGGATCAGTGCGGTGAATGTTACAACAAGCATGATCACAAACGGTGGAATAAGCGTTTTTATCGTTCTTCCTGTCACTTTGAGGAATACGCAGAGCGTAATAAGCACAAGTGCGCTTAAAAGCTGATTTGCGCTTCCGAAGAGCGGCCAGATATTGGAATATCCTACCTGGCAAAGAATGAAGCCAAACACGAGTGTGATGAGCGTTGCAACATACTTATTGCAGAGAACTTTTCTCCATGTTGCGGCGCTCTTCATATCGTCAACGCTGAAAAGTTCCTGAAAAGACATTCTTCCGATACGTGCAACAGAATCAAGCGTTGTGAATGCAAGTGCAGATACACACATAGTCATGAAGCTTTGGGCAACGTAAACAGGAATGCCGAACATCTCAAGAAATCCTGCAACGCCGGAGGAGAAGATCTGGAATGGCGTTCCTACAGCTGGCGTCCCATTTGCGCTGGCCGCTGCACCTGCGACACAGAGTGCGATTACGGCAAGGAGGCTTTCGAGAGCCATTGCGCCATAACCGACTTTCAGCATATCTTTCTCATTCGAAATCGTCTTAGAAGATGTGCCGGAAGAGACAAGGCTATGGAAGCCAGAGACAGCACCACAGGCAACTGTGACAAAGAGGATAGGGAAGAGTGTTCCAAGGCTTTCATTGTTAAAGCCCGTATATGCAGGAAGATTCATTGTCGGATGTGCGAAGATGAGTCCAAGGACAGCGCCAAGGATCATTCCGATGAACATGAATGTAGACATGAAATCTCTAGGCTGCATCAAAAGCCACATCGGAAGTACGGATGCAACGAAGATGAACGCGAATGCAAAGTAGATCCATGCATTCTTTCCCATGGAGATAGGAAGGTTCATTCCGAATATAAATGCAAGGACTGTGAAGACAAGCGCAAGTGCTACTTCCTTCCAGCCAGTGAACCTCATCTTGTGCTGAATGACTCCGACAATGACAGCGAAAATAATGAAGAATACAGAAATGCTTCCTGCAGCCCCATTAACGCGCGCATCAGCGACAAGCGATCCATCTGCGGCAAATGCATTGAATGTCCCGGCGACCATATCAGCGAATGCGGCCATGACAATAAGCGTGAAGAGCCAGCAGAAACCTAGAAAAAGCTTTCGTCCTGTCTTTCCAATGTATTTCTCAATAAGAAGTCCCATGGACTTTCCATCGTTCTTGACGCTTGCATATAATGCTCCGAAATCTGTAACAGCTCCGAAGAAAATACCGCCGATAACGATCCAAAGGAATACTGGAACCCAGCCGAAAACCGCAGCCTGGATAGCTCCGGTTACAGGGCCTGCTCCTGCAATCGAGGAGAACTGGTGGGCGAATACCGTCCAGCCATCGGTAGGAACATAGTCCTGCCCATCATTGTGAAGCACGGCAGGTGTCTTTGCATTTGGGTCTATTCCCCATTTCCGTGCCAGCCATCTTCCGTACAGTGCATAAGCCGCAACCAAACAAACGGCTGCGATAAGTACGATAATTAATGTGTTCATTGTTTCTTCAATTTACTATTTTGATAAGTCGAGTTAAAGGGCGCGAGGGGTGAAAATAGAAAATTTAGCTGGATTTTTTTTCTATTCTTATCTTCGAAATTAAGTCTATGATTTCCTTTTTATGCAATAAATAGCAGTAAGTTTATGAATATGTGAACACTGTGTACAATCTTTGTACTAAATATTGCTTAATTCCACACAGCACTGTAACTACAATTTCTGTCCTATTGCTTATTTTCTTATCACAGCAGGCGATGAGTGCTTTCTTAATAACTGTATTGTTCCCCAGATTGCACCTTTTGAAATCGATTGAACCAAAAACGTTCCTTTACAGAGCTGTTAATTTTATAAGTAATTTCTTTTACCTAAAGAAATAATAGATTTCAGTATATAAATTTTTTCAATAAAATTTCCATTTTGAATCTTCAAATGCTAGTCGAACGGGGGATTATTGTGTATAAGACAGTGTGCAGTATCAAGGATGCTTGTAATCTGCTATTTCACATTGGTTCCGGGAGAGAATGCAATGATAGAAATTAAGCACCTGACGAAAGAATTTGATGGCGATACTGTTCCCCTCAAGGACATAAGCGTCACAATCAATGATGGCGATGTGATTTCAATCATTGGGCCATCAGGTACGGGCAAGTCTACCTTCCTGCGATGCATCAATATGCTTACTGAACCGACTTCGGGAAGCATTATCGTTGATGGACAGGATATAACGGCGAAGGGCTGCAATCTTAATGAGATAAGGAAGAAGATGGGCATGGTATTCCAGTCCTTTAATCTCTTCGGTCATCTCACGATTATCGAAAACATAATGAATCCGCAGATTACGCTCCTTGGACGTAGCCGTCAGGAAGCTTATGACAAGGCCATGTATCTCTTGCAGCAAGTCGGATTGGCTTCAAAGGTGTTCAATTATCCTGATGAGCTTTCCGGAGGGCAGCAGCAGCGTATCGCTATAGCGAGAACCCTTGCTATGGATCCGGATATCATTCTATTCGATGAACCTACCTCTGCGCTCGATCCATCGATGATCGGGGAAGTTCAGTCGGTTATCAAAATGCTTGCTAAATCCGGGCGTACGATGATGATTGTCACGCATGAGATGGATTTTGCGAGAAAGATCTCAAACCGTATCTTCTTCATGTATGATGGCACCATCTATGAAGAGGGGACGCCTAAGGAGATATTCGAACATCCTAAGCGTGAGATGACAAAGCGTTTCATACAGCGCCTGACAACGCTCATCTACAGAATCAATTCCTCTGATTTCGACATGGAAGCGATGGCGATGGAACTCAATGCATATGGAGAGAAACTGCTTATTGAGGCAGAACGGCTTAGCAAGCTTCTTCTTGCATTTGAGGAAATCTGTATTAACAACCTCCTTGTCGATCTAGATAATCCAGATATCCTGATAAAGATCGAATACTCTGAGAAGCTTGATGTGCTTACGATGCAGATTTCCTATAAAGGCGATATGTTCAACGTCTTCTCCTCAGGAAGCAAGCTTTTCAAGGATCTGCTTGATGAACCGACTACAGATGTAAAGCAAGAGGATCTCTCCGATGATAAATTCGGCTATGAGCATAAAATTTCAATTTGCTTCAAGTGGGTGGAGGAGTGATATGAAAAAGCTTTTATCGGTATTTTTTGCGCTCTTTCTCTCTCTTGCCGCGGTTGCCGCAGCTGAGTTCGATACGATTGAGAGCCTTAATGGACATAATATCGGGGTGCAGACTGCGGTTCTCTATGAAGAGCTGATTCAGGATCGTGTGCCTAATACTGTCTTCCAGTACTATACGATGCCGAACGATCTGATTCTTGCGCTGAACTCTGGAAAGATCGATGCATATCTTATCGAAGAGGTAAGCTATGGTGTTCAGAAGAGCAATCATCCAGAGCTTGATGTGCTTGACGAGCCTGCTGGGTATATCGATGCAACGTGCATAATCGGCAACAACAACAGGCAGGATCGGATATTGAGCGAACTCAATGAATTTATCCGTGAAAGCCGTGAAAACGGTCTGCTTGCAGAGCTTTACGACTACTGGATTGCTGATTTTGATCCTGTAAACGATACTTGCGATATCACAGGGTTTACCGGGGAAAATGGCACGATTGATGTTGCTGTCGAGGGTGGTTATGAACCATTTTCCTTTATAAGCAATGGCAATATCTCTGGATTCGATGTTGATTTCATCTGCCGTTTTGCACGTGCATATGGGTATACGCCGCGCTTCTATGAAGTCCCGTTTGAGGCCATTGCGCCGGGTGTTGAGAGCGGTAAGTATGATATCGGGATGAATATCGTTGTAAGCGAAGAGCGAAATGAAACTGGAACGCTTTCCGATGTTTACTACTCGACGCCTATAATCGTTGTCGTCCGCGGCGAGGATGATAGCGCTTTAGGGCTTTTCGAGAAATTGGGGCAGAGCTTTGAGAAGACCTTCATCAGAGAATCCAGATGGAAGCTCTTTGTTCAAGGCGCGCTTGTAACAATCCTTATA
Organism: uncultured Spirochaetaceae bacterium; assembly: GCA_964623005.1. Classification (GTDB taxonomy): domain Bacteria; phylum Spirochaetota; class Spirochaetia; order Sphaerochaetales; family Sphaerochaetaceae; genus Ornithospirochaeta. The sequence goes on along the minus strand of CAZURL010000029.1, from coordinate 9,256 downwards.
ACAGTTACATCGATACTTGCAGGAACAATCATCGGCTTTGCTATTTATATGGCGTGCAGAAAGGGCTATGCCGTCGTCAATGGCGCAACTAACTTCTTTCTGTGGCTTATACATGGGATGCCTACAGTCCTCTTGCTGATGATCCTCTACTACATTGTATTCGGCTCTTCGTCGCTTAGCGGTACATGGGTCTCCATCGTAGGATTCTCTTTGATGTTCGCTTGCTCAATGATCGACATGCTTCGTGTTGGATGCAATGCAATCGGCAAAGGACAGATGGAAGCATATACTGCACTCGGATACTCAGAGCGCCAAGGATTCTTCCGCATCATACTGCCTCAGGCCGCACAGCACTTCTTGCCTATATACCGCAATGAAGTTGTTACGCTCATTAAGGAAACTTCTGTTGTTGGATATATAGCGGTGCTCGATCTGACAAAGATAAGCGATCTTGTAAGAAGTCGCACGTATGAAGCTTTCTTCCCACTGATTGTCACAGCGATTATGTACTTCGTAATCTCTGCGATATTGATAAAGATCGTCAAGCTCGTTGAGAACTCAATCAATCCGAGAAGACGGAAGAAGGAGAAAATCCTCAAAGGTATCGTCGAGAGCGAATGAGGTTAGAGCCGTTGCCTCAAAGGCAATGGCTCAATTTCTTGAAAGTATCGCAGCAAAGTTCTCTGCATCTTTCTTGAAATCCTCTTCATTACCTTCGAGAATCGATTCAAGATGCTCCAAAAGCAGGGAAGAGAAGAGTGACGAGAGGAATTTATCGTCTTTTCCAAGCGAAGAGATCAGAATCTCTATCTGGCTATGGATCATAAGTTTTATCGCCCTTGCCTCTTCCATCGCTCTTTCGTCTGAGTATTTTAATGAAAAGACAGCTCTGAGGTAGGGAAGACTGTCATCGGAGGAAAAGATTTCGCCCCATCCTTCGGCAGCTCTTCCAAGGACGTCTTCTGCCTCTCCTTCGAGTGAAAGACGGAAGCCTTTCGCCATAAGGCGTTTGTGCCCGATCTGAAAAACATATTCGAGTATTTCATCCTTTGATCTGAACCAGTGATAGAGACTTGCCTTATTTATTTCCAGTCTGGATGAAAGGGTGGACATGGTAAGTTTATCCATTCCCTCAAATGCGATTATATCGAGCGCAGCATCTGCTATTGCATCCTTTCCCATGATCTTCATGTTTTAATAATATCAAACGAACGGTTGGTTGATAATCCCATTTTCTCGCAATTTTCCTTTCTTTTTTACCGAAAGGGGTTCTCATAGGTTTTTCTTTCGTGTAAAACCACAGCGATAAAGGAAAACACATGTACGCACTAGTAGAAATCCTCGGCAAGCAGTACAAGGCAGAAGAAGGCAAGAAGCTGGTTGTCGACAAGCTTTCTCTTGAGGAAGGTTCTTCCTACGAGATCGGAAAGGTTCTGGCTGTTGTGGATGGTGAGAATGCAAGATTCGGCGCTCCTTATGTTGAGGGCGCAAAGGTGCTTGCAACCGTTGGCAATGAGTTCAGAGGTGAAAAGGTAAAGGTCTATAAGTTCCGCAGAAGAAAGGGTTACAGAAGAACTCAGGGACACAGAGAGACTTATACCACGATTACAGTCGATAAGATCGAAGGCTAAGGAGGAAGGAAATGGCACATAAGAAAGGTGGCGGTTCTTCCCGCAATGGACGCGATTCGAACGCAAAGCGCTTAGGCGTTAAGAGATTCGGAGGTCAGTTCGTAAAGGCTGGAGAGGTCATCGTACGTCAGCACGGAACGAAGATTCATCCGGGAAAGAATTGCGGACTCGGAAATGATTATACGCTTTTCGCTCTTGTCTCCGGCACTGTTCTCTTCCATGAGAGAAAGAACAGAAAGTATTGCTCAATCGTCGAAAAAGAGGCTAAGGCCGAGTAAATGTTCGGATTTTCCGACGAAACGTATATCGATGTTGCTTCCGGCAATGGGGGACATGGCTGTGTCTCCTTCCGCCGGGAGAAGTTCGTCCCTAAAGGCGGTCCCGACGGCGGTGACGGCGGACGCGGAGGGGACGTTGTCTTTGTTGTAAAGGATAACCTCAGAACACTGGGGCATCTGAAGCTTGTACGTACATTCCGTGCAGAGAACGGAAGACCGGGACAGGGCGCAAGATGCACAGGAAGAAATGGCAAGGATGTTGAGATACCGGTTCCACCTGGCACTGTCATAAAGAACGCAGAGACAGGAGAGGTCATCAAGGATCTTACGGGACTTGATAGATATGTCTTTCTTGAAGGCGGTAAAGGGGGACTTGGCAACTGGCACTTTAGAAATGCAGTGCGTCAGGCTCCTAAAATTGCGCAGCCTGGTTATTCTGGCACGGAGATGAGGGTAGGGCTGGAGCTACAGATCATTGCTGATATAGGTCTAGTAGGGTTTCCGAATGCAGGGAAGTCCTCGCTTATAAATCTATTCACCAACGCGCGTAGCAAGGTTGCAGGATACCCATTCACGACGAAGATACCTGTCCTTGGCGTGCTTCGCGAAGGAGATCAGGACGTCGTTATTGCAGATATCCCGGGAATCATCGAAGGCGCAAGCGAAGGTGCTGGAATGGGATATAAGTTCCTCAGGCATATATCAAGGACGAAAGGTCTCTGCTATATGGTGGATCTTAGCGATGATAACTATCTCTCTGCTTATGACAAGCTCTCAGAAGAACTCAGAAAATACAGTGCTGAACTCTCTGATAAAGAGATTATCATCATTGGTACGAAGATCGATGAAGAAGGGACAGAGGCGCGTTTTGAAGAGCTTAAAGCACGCTATAGCGATAAAACCGTTCTTCCACTCTCTATCTATATGGATGATCTTATCGAGAATGTAAGAAGAGCGCTTTTGAAGCTTTCCGGTGAGAAGCATGAGCAAGGCTTCACTTCGAAGATGGATACAGATGCCGATTACAGGGATGAAGCATAGGATTGCGCTGATGGGAGGTTCCTTCGATCCTCCTCATATTGGACATATCCATCTTATGCATGAAGTTGCAACACGGACTCCGATCACTTCGCTATTGCTTATCCCTGCAAATGTTTCAAACTTCAAGCAGGATTCATCGCCGGCTTCCTTTGAGAATCGGCTTGAGATGCTATCGCTTGCTGTTGAAGATTTCCATGAACTGTATCCATCGGATGATCTGGATGTGGATATCTCTAGGTGGGAAGGGGAGAAGGGCGGCGTGAGCTATACATCGGAGACGATAAGGCATTTCTTCTCGTTCTATGCATATGATGGTAAAGTCGATTTCATCATCGGTGATGATATCCTTCCCTCTCTTGAGAAGTGGCATGATTACTCATATATAAAGAATCATGTACGGTTTTGGTGTTTCTCCAGAAAGGGGAGTGTCGTACCACCGGAATCGAGTGAGATACATATGGTTGAAAGCAGTATCATCGAAGCTTCTTCTACAGAAATAAGAGAGGGTAGCGTCGAAATGCTTTCAAAAAGGGTTAAAGCGTATATCGATGAGCGTGGACTATACAGAACTTGAGCAATTTGTGAAAAATAGACTGCCAGAGAAGCGTTATATTCACTCTCTAGGCGTTGTTGAGATGTCAATCGCTCTTGCAGATCGCTTTGGTCTTTCGGTCTCTGATTCGGCATCCATCGGTATCTTCCATGACGCATACCGTTACGACTGCGATGAAACTACTCCTCAATTCTGCCGTCTTCATGGACTTGAGGTATTTCCTGAGGAAGAGAAGGATCCCATGCTTCTTCATGGCGCACTTGCCGCAATACATTTCGATGAAGTTAATGGAGATGTTCCGGATTTCTGGAAGGTTGCTGTCCGCCATCATACGCTTGGACATAAAGAGATGGGGCGATATGGTGCTGTGCTTTATATCTCAGACTATGCGGAGAAGGGAAGAAAGCATCTTAGCGAAGCAGAGCGAGAGCTGATACTCTCTCAAAGCAGCCTTGAGAAGATGGTCATGCTGATCATGGATATGCAGCGATCCTACTTTGTAAGAAAAGGTATCAAGGAGGCTGACGTTTCTATAAAGCTCTACACTTTTCTTTCAGAAGGAGGTGTGTTTGTATAAGGCGTTTCTCTTTCTTTTCGCTCTTCTCTCTGTCTCCTGTAGCAATAATGGGCGCACTTCCATCGCCCTTGTCTCAGAGGGTGGCCTTGCGGTCTACATGAGAGATGGCGATAAAGTCAGGGTCGTGAGTTCCGGAAGTGTTAAGACACATTATATACAAGAGCTTTCCGGACTGAGCCTTGAAGAAGCGGTTGAAGAGATGTTCTCTGTCGATTCTGAGAACATTTACAGCATCAGTGCCGATAACTACCGTATCAGGTGGCAGATGTTAAGGCATCTGATGACGGCTATGGATGAAGAAAGTCCTGAACGTGCGCTTTGGGTTCATGGTAAGGACTTGGAGAAGACGGACTTTCTCGATAACATAGATGCGCTCTCCAATCGATTCGATTCAGCGCTTTTCTCCTCTTTTCCAATCGGAGGATCGGATTATGAAGAGTATAGGCTGGAGAGTATAATAAGAAGTGCGCCGTCATGGGACGATGCGCTCTCATTTTTGAATAAGTGGACTGAAACAGTCTTTGAGGATTGAAATGAAGAACGAGATAAAGGAAAAGACAGAAAAGCTCAAGACATATCTTGAGGATCATAAATGCGACGATGTTGTCGTTATCGATATGGCGGAGGAGTGCTCTTGGACAGATTCATTCGTAATTGCAACCGTCTCCTCGGTCGGTCATCTTAAGGGTGTTGTACATCAGCTATGGGGAGAGCTTAACGATCTTGAGCTGACTGTAAACAACAGACACAAGAGTCCGGGGGATGATGGCTGGGAGCTTATTGATTGCGGTGATATAATCATCCACCTGATGAGCGCGGAGCTTAGAAGTTTCTATAACCTTGAAAAGCTCTGGAAGGCAACTGAGACCCTTGTATGATCATGCCGCTTTCTGCGGCATTTTATATGACTTCCTTTGTCTTCCATCTTCCGCTTATTGCTCTTGAAACATACAAAAAGCCTCTGAAAGCCCAGTCCATATACATTGCATACCAGATTGCCTCTACACCCATTCCAAGCGCCTTTACCATGAAGTAAGCGCCACCTACGCGGAAGATCCACATGGAGGAAAAAGACGCAAAGAGGATGTAGCGGACGTCGCCGACAGCCTTGAGCATATTCGGGGTAGAGAAAGCAAGAGGCCAGATAATGACGCACATTGCAATGCAAAGCCGGCAGATTGGGATTGCGGTCAGAATCGATGATGGCTCAAGTCCATAGATTGCTATAACATGAGGTGCAAGGATATAGAATGGTATATCTATAACGAGGGAGGCTATATATACAAGAGCGATAAGGCGCTTCGTGTAGTATGAGATATCCTCAAAGTTCTTATTTCCCCTGCACTGTCCTATTATCGTGATAATCGCAAGATTGATACCATTTCCCGGAATATTTGAATACGCGTTGAAGTTCGAAGCGACGGCATTGATAGCAATTGCAGAGGTTCCGAGCGTTGTTATAAGGGCCTGAACCATGATCTTTCCGATATGGAACGTAGCACCCTCTAGGCCGGAAGGTATTCCAATCCTAAGGATTTTTTTGATTTCCGGCATTGCGATCGGGCCTTTTGAAATGCCTTTAAGCGAGAGTTTATCCGAACCCTTGTGAAGAAGGATGAACATGACGACAAAGCCCGCAACACGGGAAAGAAGCGATGATATACCGGCGCCCCTTGGGCCAAGACCTACAACGTAGATCAGAAAGGCATTTCCCCCGATATTAATCACATTCATCAATACAGAGACTCCCATCGTCCTGACGCTCTTATTCTCTGCGCGTGAGAGTGCCGTGAGCGCAGAATAGAGTGCAAGGAATGGATAGGAGATGAGGATTGGAACGAAGTAATCATCGGTATACTGCTTTACAGCGTCTTCGATTGTTCCGAAGAAGAGATTGACGACATGGGATCTTATCGGGAGGACAATGAGCGTCATCAGGATGGAGATGAATGCAGCGATGTAAATCAGGTTCTTCGCCGCGCTTTTTGCTTTCGCTCCATCATTTCGCCCAAGATACTGCGAAACAACAACCGCTCCTCCTGTTGCGAAAGCAGAGAAGAGCGTTATCAGAAGGTTAGAGATAGAGTCTACCAACGAGACTCCTGAGACCGCGGCCTCTCCGCAGGAAGAGACCATTATGGTATCGGCCATGCCTATCAGAATACTGAGGAAGGAGTCCGCTATCAAAGGTATGATCAGCAGGCATAACTCCTTCGTCGAGTATTGGTGTTTTTTCATCTCAGCTTGTAAGGAGTCCTTCGTCTGAGGCAAACTCCTTGTTCCTTATCTTCCTGAATTCGTCCACAAGTCCCTGAACGGTCAGCTTCGATTTCTCTTCTCCTCTGACGTCGAGGATGATGTGTCCTTCATCCATCATAATCAGACGGTTACCATAGTCAATAGCAAATTGCATATTGTGAGTCACCATCATCGCTGTAAGATGATCTCTCTCGATATATTCCTTTGTCATCGACATGACAATCTCTGCATTTCGTGGGTCAAGCGCAGCCGTATGCTCATCGAGAAGCATCAGCGATGGCTTTGAAAGCGTTGCCATCAAGAGCGTAAGCGCCTGTCTTTGTCCGCCTGAGAGAAGACCGACATTATCATTCATCCTATCCTGAAGTCCAATAGATTCAAGAAGTTTTCTGAATGCTGCTTTCTTTTCCTTTGTAATGCCGAATTTAAGGCCTTTCATTCCTTTGGAGGAGGCTAGGTTCATATTGTCCAGAACAGACATATTTGCGCTTGTGCCCTTAGTCGGATCCTGGAATATCCTTCCAATCATGAAAGCTCTTTTATACTCAGGGGCATGCGTGATGTCCTTGTCTTTCAGCTTGATTGACCCGGAGGTGACAGGAAAGGTACCTGCAATCATATTGAATAGCGTGGATTTCCCTGAACCATTGGAACCGATGACACAGATAACATCTCCATCATTTACGGTGAGGTTAATATCCTCAAGAGCGACTTTCTCATTTGCTGTCCCGGGAAAGAAGACTTTTGTGACGTGGCTTATTTCAAGCATTCTCACCCTCCTGTGCTCTCTTAGTTCTTGCAAGCGCTCTTTTTCTGGCGCCTTTATCCGATGCTTTGGTTCTGGTTTTTGCAACAGTAAGGGATATGATAACAAGAATACCGGTAAGGAGCTTGAAGTCGTTCGGTGTGATTCCGATCAGGTATCCGTACTTCCTTCCAAGGAACATCAAAGCTTTGTATATGATGCCTCCAAGGATTGCTCTGAGAGTGATGAGTGAAATCTTATTCGAAGAGAATAGGAATTCTCCGAGCATTATCGAAGCAAGCCCTTGTACAATCATGCCTTGCCCAAGGTTTGCATCGGCAAATCCCTGATACTGTGCCAAAAGCCCTCCCGAAAGCGCGATAAGTCCATTTGAAAGCCCGATTCCGATGAGCTTAAGCAGTGATGGATTCATCCCTTGGGATATAACGACCTGCTCATTGCCGCCGAGGGCTCCGATTGCAACGCCAAGATCTGTGCGGAAGAAAAGATCGATGACTATCTTTATGACAAGCACAAACAACAGTGTCCCCAGAAGGGAGGCATAGGCGCGCGGAAGAAACGAGAAGAACTCTGGGAAGAGCCTGTAAAGCGTTTCTACGCGGACGAGCGAGACATTAGCCTTATTGCCAAGTATCCTGAGGTTTATCGAATAGAGCATCGTCATCGTTAGAATACCGGCAAGAAGACCTGGAATATGTAGACGATTATGTATCGTTGCAGTTACGAGACCGCAGAGAACTCCGACAAGGAATGCTAATATCAGGCCTGTTGTTATCCCAAGGCCATTGACTATGCACATCGTAGCTACCGCTGCACCGGTTGCGACTGAGCCATCGCACGTCATGTCTGGAAAATCCAGCAGTCTGTAGCTGATGAGGATGCCAAGAACCATTATTGAGAAAATAAGACCTTCTACAAAAATACCTTCAATCATTTCTACCTCAGAGAGAAAGCCGCCGTTTGGCGGCCTTCGTCCATATTATCAAAGAATTATTTAGTTGTCTTTACGCCATCCTGAATGATGACCTGCGCCATATCAATATATTCCTGAGGAATCTCGATACCAAGCTTTTCTGCCGTGTCAAGGTTGAACCAAAGTTCGAAGTCTCCAAGGTCGGAAAGTACGACAGTGCCGAGTGGGCCAGGGGCAGAGCCATTGATGATTGCTTCGATCTGGCGACCGACAGCTGTTCCGATAGCATAATAATTGAAGCCCCATGAAATCAGGCAGTCAAGGCCATCGATACCAGAAGGATCAGCGGAAAGAAGCGGCTTATTTGCCGCAGAGCAGACATCATCAACAGCCGCGATAGCTGAGATAACGTTGTTGTCTGTTGCAATATATACAGCATCAACGCGATCGATGATGGACTGCGTTGCCATCATAACCTCAGAGGAGTTGGAAATCGCTACAGGAACAAATTCAAGTCCAAGGTTAGCGCAAGCCTCTCTTGCCATTTCCATAAGGACAACGCCATTCTGTTCTCCGGAGGAGTAGACGTTACCGATTACCTTTGCGCCCGTAATGTCTGCAAGAAGCTTGATCTGATCCTCGACAGGGGTCATATCAGAGACGCCGCAGACGTTTGTATCAGGATCTGCAACGAAATTATCTGCTACAAGACCGGCATCAGCTGGATCTGTTACAGCTGCAAAGATCACAGGGCGATCTGTGAAAGTATTGGCAAGCGATTGTGCTGTCGCTGTTCCGATTCCAACTACGATATCACAGTTCTCACTGGCAAAAAGCTGTGAAATAGATGCTGCCGTGGAGATATCGCCATTAGCGTTCTGGAAGTCATATCTTACAGAAAGTCCAGTAGTTGCAAGGTAGTCCTGCATTCCCTGCTCAACAGAATCAAGCGCTGCATGGGAAAGTAGCTTTGATACTCCGATGAATGTTGCTCCATCATTCGCAGCTTCTGCTGAGCCGCTTGCAATCAAAGAGAAAGATGCCATAAGCACCACGAAGAGAACCATCAGTTTTCTCATACCTAAACCTCATTATTTGTCTTTATTAAGAACTATACCGTAATGATTCCTCTTGATTCAATGTTGCACATACGCGAAATGAATAAATATTCAGAGTACATACCAGCAATTGACAGTAAAAAGGAATAGCATCTTAAAGCCGATAGTCAAATATACTCT
>CAZURL010000028.1:0-17522 GCA_964623005.1 uncultured Spirochaetaceae bacterium | reverse complement strand
GCATAAGACAGGAGGAGATGGAAAGACTCCTTGAGATAGAGGAAAAGTATCCTGTGCTTATACCAGAGTATTACCTATCGCTCGTAGATGCTTCTGACCACGACGATCCGATCAGACGCATGTGCGTACCGGATGCGATGGAATTCTCTGTTGGCGGCAGTGCCGATACAAGCGGTGAGAGTGATAACACCGTTGTGCAGGGAATGCAGCATAAGTACAGCCGTACTGCGATGATACTATCTACGAACCAATGCGCAATGTATTGCAGACATTGTTTCAGAAAGCGGCTTGTCGGACTTTCTTCGGAGGAGATAGCTACGCATATTCCAGAGATGGTCGAGTATGTTAAGGCACATAAGGAGATAAATAATATCCTTATCTCTGGTGGCGATGCATTGCTGAACTCGAATGAGACGATCAGAAGGTATCTTGAAGCCTTTACTTCTCTCGATAACATCTCTTTCATACGTCTGGGAACCCGTACGCCAGTTACACTGCCACAGCGTATCACTGAGGATGACGGAGAGCTTCTTTCGATACTTGAGGAATTTGAAAAGAAGAAGCATATCATCGTGGTAACGCAGTTCAATCATCCTCATGAGCTTACAGCCGAGGCAGAGAAAGCTGTCAGAGCGATAAGGAAAACCGGATGCTCCGTGCGCAATCAGACAGTGCTTTTAAAAGGCGTTAATGATGATCCTGACGTGCTTTCCTCCCTGATGAATGGTCTTGTGGATAAAGGCGTCATGCCATACTATCTTTTCCAGTGCAGGCCGGTAGAAGGTGTTAAGAACCAGTTTCAGGTGCCGTTTGTACGCGGTGTGGATATCGTAGAGAAAGCGAAGGCAAAAATGAGCGGGATTGCAAAGGCGTTCAGGTATGTGCTGTCGCATCCAACAGGGAAGATCGAGATACTTGGCGCATGGGACGGCAAAATGCTTTTTCGCTATCATCAGGCAAAGTACGGTGAAGATAATTCACGGATGTTTACACGCGAGATAACCGAGGAAGAATGCTGGTTCTGATGCAGTTCCTCTCTTGCCGATATTCTGTTAATCTCTAGATACAGAAAAATGATTGACAGCCTGATTATCTACTTTATTGTCTATGCCTTTATTGGCTACCTCTGCGAAGTAGCTTATTGCTCTGTAAGTTCAAGAAGGTTTGTGAACAGGGGATTTCTATATGGGCCATGGCTTCCAATCTATGGATTCGGAGGCCTTATTGTGGTCATATGCCTTGATCCGCTTGCGTCTTATCCGATTCTGGTCTTTGTCTCCGCTTTCTTTGTTACAAGCCTGCTGGAATATTTCACCTCATGGCTTCTTGAAAAGCTCTTTTCCGTTAAGCTCTGGGATTATTCAAAGGCGAAGGTGAATATAAATGGCCGCGTCTGTCTCCGCAACTCATTTCTCTTTGCGCTCCTTGGCATTGCTGCCGAGTATTTTATCCAGCCATTCATGGAGGATATTGTCGAAAGTATTCCGCTTGAATACCTTCATCCTACCGCAATGTTCCTTTCTGTATTATTTGCTATAGATACAACATTCTCGGTTATGAAGATGTCTTCGTTCAAGGAAGGACTTAGGCGAATGCGGAAGTACAAAGCAGAGAACGAAGAGCGCATTACTGCTCTTATCAAGGAGGGGCGAGCAGAACTTGCTGCGGAAATCCGTGCAAGGGTTGATAAAGAACTTGATGCGCTTAGAACATCATTTGTCCTTAAAGCAGGTCATATAATCGATGCAAACCCTTCTCTTACCGCTAAAGGCGAGGAGGTTAAGGCCCAGCTTGAAATCCTTGGTACATGGATGAAATCACGCAAGGAACTCAAGAAGAAATATAAGGCAGAGCTTAGAGCGTTGGATGAGGAAAATTCAGATAAGCTCAGGAGGGCAGGAAGATAAAATGGGATACGAAGAAGTCCGGTCTGAAATAGAGAAGTATGACGGCGTGACGCTTGTCGCCGTCTCTAAGACCCATCCCTATGAGAAAGTAATGGAAGCCTATTTCAATGGCGCTAGGATATTCGGCGAAAACAGAGTGCAGGAACTTGAATCAAAGTTCCCACGTCCGGAAGATAGGCCAGAAGGTATGAAAGTGTATCTTATCGGGCAGCTTCAGCGAAATAAGGTGAAGAAAGCAGTTGAGCTTTCCGATAGGATAGAGAGCGTGGATTCCATGCCTCTTATCGAGAAGATCGAGAGGGAAGCGGAGATGCTTGGAAAGCGCATTGAGGTTCTTCTTGAGCTTAATAGCGGTGGAGAGGCGCAGAAAGCTGGATTCAGGGATAAGGATGAGATGCTTTCAGCTGCATCTTTCATTCTCTCTTCCTGTCCTTATATCATTCTAAGGGGATTAATGACTGTAGGGCCTCTTGGCTTTGATGATAATCTTAATAGAAAGGCCTTTACCTATGCAAAAAGCGTCTTTGATGAGATGAAGAAGCTCTCGTCTTCTATCGATACGCTTTCCATGGGGATGTCTTCGGACTGGAAGATTGCAATCGAGTGCGGATCAACAGAAGTAAGGATCGGCTCTCTGATATTCGGAGTACGGTCATGAAGCGTTTTCTTGCTCTCGTCCTTGCTGTGCTGATGCTCATTCCACCGGTCTTTGCGGATAAGATCGAGTATGAATATGTGCCATATGAAGAGGAGGAATTTCCCATTTGGTCACATGAACTCAGGCGTGCAGAGTCCATCTTCTTCGGTTCACTTGTCCTGACATTCCCTGTTGCAATGGGTGTGTATACAATCGGAAAATCATTAGGAATGCCGACGCCCTCTGAGTCATATCAAGAGGTATTGATAGAGGCAGGTATTGCGGCAGGGATTTCGCTTGTTATCGCCTTTGCTGATTGGCTTATCGGGAAATTGTCCTAATGGTCAGAGAGAGAATTGAGCGCTGGGTTGCAGATCGCGATGGGCGTGTAGATGTAGTTGCATCCTCCGCAGGCATTGTTCCGCGTCCTGTCTTCTCCCTTCCTTCTGCTTTGATAACCATCAATGGAAAGAAGGGGAAGAAGAGCCAGAAGGTAAAGTCTGGGGACAGTATAGAGATTGCATGGGATGAAGAGGTCTTCGAGGGCCTTGAAGCAGAGGATATCGCACTTGATGTGATTTATGAAGATGAGGATATCCTTGTCATCAGCAAGGCACAGGGCATGGTAGTGCATCCTGGTTCCGGCGTTCATTCAGGAACGCTTGCTAATGCGCTTCTTTCACGCTATGGCGATGATTTCTCCACATCCGATGATGATACAAGGCCGGGTATCGTACATCGTCTCGATAAAGATACGTCTGGCGTGATGATTGTCGCAAGAAATCTTGAGAGCCAGCATCGGCTTGCAGAGGAGTTTTCATCTCATGCTGCGATAAAGCACTATGCGGCAATTGCAAAAGGTCATTTTAAATCAACGCATTTTATAATCGATGTACCTCTTGAGCGCGATAGAAGAAACAGAAAGAAGTTCACGACAACGGAAAAGGGAAGGGGAAAGGATGCGATTACAGAAGTGACAGTCGTTGGAGAGAACGGCGGCTATGCGCTTCTCGATATAAGGATATATACCGGACGTACTCACCAGATAAGAGTGCATCTTTCGTCCATAGGCCACGCCGTGCTAGGCGATCCGATCTACTCCTCTCGCGATAAGAACTTCCCTGATGCGACGCTTATGCTCCATTCATACTCGCTTACCATAAAGCACCCTGCAACAGAGGAGGAGATGACATTCAAAGCCGCGCTTCCCCAGCGTTTTTATCAGGTGCTTTCTCCGCTGGGACTATCAGAAGCGGCCGCGGCTTTCAAGTAAGTCTACATTGAACATTTTTTCAATGGATATCTTCGATATAGGCCCATGGCCGGGGTATACAATCGTGGAATCAGGCAAGGATAGGAGCTTTTCTTTGATGCTTTTTATCAGCAGGTTCTTCTCGATATGGCTCTGTGTGGATGCAATCGTTCCAGAGCTGAGGGTATCGCCTGTGAAGATTGCCGCTCCGATATGATATACAAGGCTATCGATAGAATGGCCAGGAACATGAAGAGCTTCAATCTCCAGATCTCCGATTCTTATCTTATCTCCATCTCTCAGTTTTTCTGCTGGAAAGCCTTGGATTGTATCCTGATAGGCAAAGAGCCTGAGCGCGTAGATTTTCATCAGCGTCCCAACACCTGCGCTATGGTTCTCATGGCGGTGGGTTATGAATATAGCCTGCAAATTGATTTTGAAATGTTCTATTATCTCAAGTATTTCTTTATCGATGTACGCAGGATCGATTATAAAGCCATTTCCGCTTTCATCAGATACGAGATATATATTGGATAATCTTTCAGTGGAGAAATGGGTGAAGATCTTCAAATCGTCCACTCCTCGCCTTTATGGAAGAAGGCTTCTTCGGGATTTGAATAGCGTAGCGATACATTCCTTGTCATCGCTCCTCGGAAGTTCGTTCGTTTCAGGTTGCAATCCTCAAAATCCGTATTGACGATGCGCGATAGAGAAAAGTTGGAAAAGTAGAAATCATTTGCAGAGAAGTTCGAATCAATCGCATCGATTCCCATGAAATTATTATGTATTACCGTCGAATCGGAGATCGTTGACTCGATAAACGAAGAAGCGGCGAATACAGAGTAGCGGATATCCATTTCAGAGAAGGTGCAGTGGCTGAATAGGCAGTAATCGAAGAAGCAGGATACGATGACACCGCCGGAGAAGTTGCAGTTTTCGAAAACAGAGTATGAGAAATTGTTTGTCAGGAGTTTCAACCCCTTTCCTTCTATATCTCTTATCTCGATATTCTCCAAGGAAAAATTGGAAATAGCCTTTCCGCTTTTCATCAAGGAGATGATTTCTCTATGGATTTTCTCCCTTTCATCGTTTTCCAGATGATGAAAGCAATATTCGCTGTCTTTTGAAGCGAATGCTGTGCACCCTGGGCTTTTGCATATCGAGAACGGAAACATAGCTAAATGCTCTGCGCTTTTTTCTCAAACGTCAATAACGCTTTTTATTCCATCTTGCAATTCTATGCTGAGTGACGATTTTGGCCGATATGGATATAATCATTATATGCGCTTTCAGATAAGACGCTCCATAAACAATGTTTATCAGGCAAAATCCCTCGATGATGGAAAGCTCTATACAGCAAGGATCAAGGGCAAAGTCATGAAGACTGATGAGGTTGAATACAGTCCTGTTGCAGTCGGAGATATCGCAATAGGGGAGCCATATTCCGAAGAAGAGGCTCTTATCACCTCGATTGAACCGAGGCATAGCTATTTCAAGAGGTGGAACACAAAGCGGGATCTGAATCAGACGATTGCGGCGAATCAGGATATGACAGTAATCGTTGCCTCTCCATCCTCGCCGCCTTTCCGTCCTCGCTTCATGGATAGAGCGATTGCCTCCTCATTCGGCGCAGATATCCTCATAATTCTCAATAAAGCTGATGATAAGATCCCCGAATATGTTGGAGAAGTCCTCTCCGAGTATGAAAGGCTAGGCTTCAATACGCTTTTAACCTCATCAAGAACAGGCGAGGGAATAGATGAGATTAAGAGACTGTTATCTGGAAAGATATCTGCGTTTGTCGGTCAGAGCGGCGTTGGAAAGTCCACGCTTATCAATACGATAATCGGTTCAGAGCAGAGGACGGGGGAGGTTTCATATAAATACAATCGAGGGCGGCATACTACAAATCACGCACTCTTTTTAGAGAAGGATTCCATCTCTATAATAGATACGCCCGGTGTGAGGGAGATCGAAGTTCCATTTGAGGATGTTACGCTTGTCAAGGAGAGCTTTCCGGAGCTGAGGAACGCAAGATGCAAGTACGATGGATGCCTTCATCAAGGGGAGGATGGCTGTATTATCCCCACTCTGGTGGAGAAAGGGGAGATTAAGGAAGAGCGTTATGATAGCTATCTCCGGATTCTTTCCGCTTTGGAAGAGAGAAAGCCATTCTTCATGAGGAATAAGAAGTGATTGACGCGTTAAGTGCGAAAGATATCGAACTTGATAAAGTTCTGGATATTATACGATCAGAAGCGCTATCCCCGGAAGGAAGAGAAGCTATCACGATAGATCTGATTACAGACGATATTACCGTAATCGAGAAACGGGCAGAGAGGATAGGGAAGATCATGGATCTGCTCTTTGGCTCTAATCCCGATCCCTTTCCTCCTATTTCCGATCTTTTTACCTATGCGGAGAATACCCATGCAGATTTTGATGGCTCTTATATTTACAGGGCTGGTGAGTTCCTCCGCTCTTATGCCACAATGCTCACCTTTGAAGAAAGGGGAGAGGAAATCGATGAAGAGTGCATGGCGCTCTCTGCTGATATCCTTTCCTCCCTTGATCAAGATGGGGAGGTCTATGAGACTCATCCGCGGCTTTTGCCTCTGATCAGGAAAAGAGAGGCGGCAAAGAGTGAGAGAATGAAGTTTTCAACGCTCTTTATGCGTGATCATAAGAGCATCATGCAGCAGTCGGAACCTCTCTATCGCAATGAACGCGTAGTGATTCCTATCCGTAATGACCAGAGAAATGATAGCTATTATATTTCCGGCGCCTCTTCCTCTGGCTCTACGTTATTTGCAGAGCCTTTTGAACTTGTGTCGCTGAATAACGAGGTGGTAATTGCAGAGGAACGTATCAGAATTGAGAAGATAAGGATATGCCATGAACTATCTGAGGGAGTGCGGCATAAGCTTGAGAAGATGAAGCATATGCTTAGGGATGTCATCGATTTTGATTTCCACTATTCGTTTGCACTCTGGGCTAGAAGGAACAAGGCAGAACATCCGGAACATGGAATCACGCTTGCTTTGAAAGAGGCAAGGCATCCTCTCCTTGAAGATAAAGCCATCCCGATAACCATCGCCCTCTCTCCAGAGGTAAAAGCGGTAGTGCTCTCCGGTGCAAACGCCGGCGGAAAGACGGTGACAATGAAGACTGTTGCGCTTCTTTCTATGCTCTATCAGATGTCAGGTTATATAACGGCGTCACGCGATTCCATACTCCCCATCTTCTCATCTTTCTTTGCTGATATCGGGGACGGACAGTCTATACTTGAAGCTGCTTCGACATTTTCCTCACATATGAAGAATATTGCATCAATTGCCCGTAATGCAGATAACCGTTCGCTTGTGCTCTTTGATGAGCTTGGCTCTGGAACAGATCCGGAGGAAGGCTCTGCACTATCTATTGCAATACTGCGTTATATGGCAAAGCATGCAGGACTCACCTTCATAACCTCCCATTACTCAGCAGTGAAGATCTTTGCCTACTCCGAAAAGGAGATGCTCAATGTCTCCATGGAGTTCGATAGGAAGTCAGGTATGCCTACTTATCGTGTCCTTGAGGGTATTCCTGGAGATAGCCATGCGTTAGCAACGGCAAGGCGGATGAATATGCCGCGTGAGATTGTTGATGAGGCTGCTACATCGCTGAAAGGGAATGATTCAACAACGGCTTCTATTATCAAAGCACTGCTTTCGAAAGAGCGGACGCTTGATCGGAAGATGACCGCGCTATCATTGGAAAAGAGGGAAGAGGAGCATAAGCTGAGAGCGCTTGAAGAGAGGGAAAAACAGATTGAAAAGCGCGAGAATGAGCTTCGAAAGGTCGGTGTGAAGGAGATTGATGACTTCCTGCATCAGTCAAGAAGGGAGCTTGAGCGGCTGATTTCTGATATTCGAAACGGAAAGCTTACAAAAGAAAAGATAAAAGAGACAAAGGCTTTCACGAAAGCAATCGAAGAGAAAAGAGACGAGGAAGAGGCAAGGATTTTTGAAGAGGAGGTAGTTCCTGAGGAAAATTTTGAAGTCGGTGATGCTGTCCTCTGCGGCAGTGCAAGAACTCCGGGAAAAGTCCTTGAAGTATCTGGCAATAATCTGACGGTATCCCTTGAAAATGGTCTGAGACTTACTATCAAGAGCAATATGGCAAGGCATGCGGAGAAGACAAGTGATGAAAGGCGCACTGTAACGTACACTCCGCTTCATAGCAAGGCTGAATATACGATGGATCTCAGGGGTTTGACGCTTGAAGAGGCGCTTTCAAGGATTGACGATCAGATCGAGGCTGCAATACTTTCCTCCCTTTCATCATTTTCGATTATTCATGGCTATGGTGATGGAATCCTTCAGCGAGGAATCCATGAATACCTTAAAAAGCGGAAGGAAGTAAAGGACTACCGCTTTGCACGTCCTGAGGACGGCGGTATGGGAAAGACTTATGTTGATCTTTCTTTCTAGTTTACGAGGCTTCGGGATCTTTATTGATTAAGCTTTTTGATGGTAGCTGTGCGGCGATTACGGCGACAAATACGAGGATGCATCCGATAATCTCACGGGCGCTCATGTGCTCTGATAATAAAAACGCCCCTCCAACTGCGGCCCATACGCTCTCAAGCGAGAGGATAAGAACTGCATGTGTTGGCCTGACATATTTCTGTCCGATTATCTGTAGCGTGTATGCGATACCGCAGGAGAATGCACCGGCATAGAGAATCGGAAGCCATGCCTCGAGAATCGATGAGAGGGAAGGGGCTTCTATAACCATCCCCGGCGCGGCGATGATGCTTGAAAAGAGGAATTGAAGCATCGATAGCACAACGCCGTCTGAATGCGCTGTGACTTTATCGATAGCCAAGAGGTGGAAGGAGAAGAGAATAGCGCAGATTATGAGGAAGATATCGCCTTTGGCATTTGCGTCTTCATTTCCGATGCAGAGAAGGTACATTCCGATAATCGCGACCACGGCAGCAAGCCATGTCTTTGCTCCGACTTTCTTGCCGAAGATAATCGAGAGAAATGGTACGATTATTATATAGAGAGCTGTTATGAAACCGCCTTTTCCTGCTCCTGAGTATGAGATTCCGATCTGCTGTGTAACGGAAGCGGCTACAAGAAAGACGCCGAGAAGAAGGCCTGAAAGCAGTGTCCGCTTCAAATAGCCTTTCTCATTTTTCCCCTTCATAATCTTTGGAAGCGCAAGTGGCAGAAGGACTATCGCACCGATGAACATTCTTATCGTATTGAATGTAAATGGCCCGATCGACTCAGATGAAACGGACTGAGCCACGAATGAGAAGCCCCAGATCATTGATGTCAGAAGCAATAGAAATGCAGCATTTCGTTCTTTCATTATGCGCGGATTCTAACGTAAAGCGCATTTACACTCAAGTTGTCTACTTTTCCGCTCTATGAGATAATTGCCTTGGAGTTGATTATGTCTGATTACATGAACGGTACAGGTATACAGTATCATCTGCATATAAAGAAGGGCGATGTAGGTCGTTATGCTATCCTTCCGGGAGATCCCGGGAGAGTTCCGGCTATTGCAAAGTATTTAGATGATGCAAAGGAAGTTGCAGTCAATCGCGAGTATGTAACATACACAGGGTTCTTGGATGGAGAGATGGTCACTGTCACCTCAACAGGCATCGGCGGGCCTTCTGCGGCAATCGCAATGGAAGAGCTTTTCAAGTGCGGTACCGATACGTTCATAAGAATGGGCACCTGCGGTGGTATTGCGCTTCCTGTGATGGGAGGTGATGTTGTTATTGCAACAGGCGCAGTGCGAATGGAAGGGACAAGCCGCGAGTATGCGCCGATCGAATTTCCTGCTGTTGCCGATTTCGATATCGTAATGGCGCTGAAAGAAGCAGCCTCCTCACTGGGCTTGAAGAGCCACACCGGGGTAGTGCAGTGCAAGGATTCCTTCTATGGACAGCATGATCCTGATGAAATGCCTGTCTCCTATGAACTTAATGCAAAATGGGAAGCTTGGAAAAAACTTGGTGTTCTAGCCTCTGAAATGGAGAGCGCAGCCCTTTTTATCGTTGCCGCAAGGCTAGGGGCAAGGGCAGGTTCTGAATTTTTCGTTGTCGGAAATCAAGAGCGAGAGCGGCTTGGGATGGATAACCCTAAGCTCCATGATACAGAGAATGCAATAAAAGTGGCAGTTGAAGGGGTAAGGAATCTTATCAGGCACGATAAAGCCTGATTCCTTTCTTTTCTGCTTTTTCTTTGCATTCATCAAGGAGAACGTCGAGATCTTCATCCTCCGTTGCCTCCTCTTCCAATTCGATTGTAAAAAGCTCTAGCCCAAGAGAGCTATATTCGCTTTGAAGCTCCTCTGAGCTATGCATACCAAGGTCGAGTCTAAAGCGTTCCTCCTTGAATGATTTGACCGCATCCTCGCTTTTAAGAAAGAGGGTGCTTCCTGTTTTTAGATTCCGTATTGCGATTATGCCCCTTACTTTATCGGGACGGGAGAATATACCAAAATCCTGCATAATCACTTTTTTATCGAAAACGGACATTTTTAGGAATAGGGATGGAGTAGTGTAGATAAATTGTGCATTTAATCGAAAATTATTTCTTTTTCCAGAAAATGCCTGTATCCTTGAAATAATTATATCTTTCATTGGGAAGGTCATATGGAACAGCAAATACAGGATCTCGTGGCTTCCATCAGGAAGGAAGGCATCGAGAAGGCCAATGCAGACGCGGCTAGGATTATCAGTGAGGCGAACGAGAAAGCAAAGGCGATTGTTGATGAAGCAAAGAAAGAAAGCGAGAAGATGATTCTTGATGCTAAGGCGCAGATAGATACCGACCGTGCTTCATCGGAGGCCTCTATAAAGCAAAGCGCTAGGAATGTTTCACTTTCATTGCAGAAGAATATTGAGGATACATACTCTGCAATACTCCAGAAAGAGTGTGCGGATGCGATGCATGGCGATGCGCTTATCTCGATTTTGAAGACTGTTATACCGGCGGAGCTTTCCGGAAAGGTTGTAGAACTGAGCGCAAAGGATATCTCAGAACTGGCAGAAAAGCTCAGTTCGGAGTTTGCGCTTGAGATCAAGACTGGCCTTGAGTTCAAGCCATCCTCTTCTGTCTCTTCGGGTTTCCGCATTACGGAAAAAGACGGATCTGGGTATATAGATCTCTCAGGAGAGAGCGTTGCCGCGCTTATATTCCCATATCTTTCACCATCGCTTAAAGCAATCATTCAGGATTGATTAATGGCTGAGTACTACTATTTTGCTTCAACGCTTCCAATGCTTGTAATGGGCAAAGAGGCTCCAATCAGTTATGAAAAATTCCTCGAAGATGCTAAATCGCATCTGACGAAGAAGGATTATCATGATATTTCTTCGCTCTCTCTGGATGATGTATCATCGATTCCATCGTCCTCTTTTTCCCGTGAGTGGAGGTCTTTCCATGATAAGATTGAGAGTCTTCTGCTCAAAGAGAGGGCGTCTCGTCTTGGATTCGAGGGCTATGAGAGTGATGCAATCGATGATAAGCCTCTTATAGAGAAAATCCACACGATAGTCTCGGATATGGATCCCCTTGAAGCGGAAAGAGCAATACTTGCTATGTATTTCGATTTCCTCTCTTCTCATGAAGGGAACTCCCCGTTCACCTCTCAGGCAATGATGATATACGCGCTCAAGCTTCAGCTGACAGAGCGTTCCTTCTCGTTCTCAGAGGAAAAGGGAAGGACTGAGTTCGATAAGCTCTATAAAGCGATAGAAACGGATATTTTCCGATAAGGAGTGAATATGGCGACAAGCATGACAGGTCGTGTTACCGGCGTCAATGGAAATATGGTTAATGTACGTTTCTCCGATAAGGTAATCAAAAACGAAGTTGGTTATATCCATGTCGGAGAGACAAGACTCAAGAGCGAGATAATCAGGATCACCGACGGTATTGCCTCTATGCAGGTCTATGAGATGACAGGAGGTATTAAGGTTGGTGATGAAGTGGAATTTACAGGCGAAATGCTCTCTGTCGAGCTAGGGCCGGGGCTATTGACTCAGGTCTTTGACGGATTGCAGAATCCACTTCCCGATCTTGCTGAGAAGTGCGGCTTCTTCCTCGAACGGGGTATGTATCTGACGCCGATTCCTGATAAGCAATGGGATTTCACTCCTGTAAAGAGCGTTGGCGATAAAGTTATCGCAGGTGATTACTTTGCGACCGTTCCAGAGGGAATATTCACGCATCGAATCACTGTTCCGTACTCGCTTCAAGGCGAATGGACGATAAAGTGGATTGCAGAGAAAGGCATGCAGCACAGCCGCTCTACAGTCTGTACGATTGAAAACGGAAAAGGCGAGACAAAAGACCTTTCGATGATTATTACACAGCCTGTCAAAGTTGCAGTAAAAGGTTATGAGGAAAGGGTGATGCCTGATGAACCTATGGTTACAAAGATCAGGCTCATCGACACATTCCTGCCTGTTGCAAAGGGGGGTACATACTGTATTCCAGGGCCATTCGGTGCAGGAAAGACTGTTCTTCAGCACCTTACTTCGCGAAATGCCGACGTCGATGTCGTTATAATCGCAGCCTGCGGAGAGCGTGCCGGTGAGGTTGTAGAAATACTCAAGGAGTTCCCTGAACTCATAGATCCGAAGACAGGTCGAAGCCTTATGGAGCGCACAATCATAATCTGCAATACATCATCGATGCCTGTTGCGGCTAGAGAGGCCTCTGTCTATACCGCAGTGACGATGGCGGAGTATTACAGGAATATGGGGCTGGATGTTCTTCTCCTTGCAGATAGTACGTCAAGATGGGCTCAGGCTATGAGAGAGATGTCTGGTCGTCTTGAGGAGATCCCAGGCGATGAAGCATTCCCTGCATATCTTGAATCGAGGATTGCAGAGTTCTACGAAAGGGCTGGCAAGGTACGGCTCAGAGACGGCAGCATGGGGTCGGTAACGATCGGAGGTACAGTCTCTCCTGCCGGCGGAAACTTCGAAGAGCCTGTTACGCAGGCAACGCTGAAGGTTGTTGGTGCCTTCCATGGACTCTCGAGGGAAAGATCCGATGCGAGAAAGTATCCTGCAATCGATCCGTTGGACTCATGGTCGAAGTATAAAGGCGTAATCGATTCTGATGAGGTTGAGGAAGCATATTACTACATCAGACGCTCGAATGAGATATCGCAGATGATGAAGGTAGTAGGCGAAGAAGGCACGAGCCTTGATGATTACATTATCTATCAGAAGGGAGAGTTCCTTGATGCTGTTTACATGCAGCAGGATTCGTTCGATCCGGTCGATCAATCTGTTCCCGTTGAAAGACAGCGTTTGTTCTTTTCGATTGTTCTCGATATTCTTCGCGCTTCTTTCAATTTTTCGGACAAGAATGATGTGCGTCTTTTCTTCAATGACTTGAGACAGCGCATCCTCGACTGGAATGGCACGGCAGAGGATGATAAGAGCTATGAAGAAAGAAAGGATTCCGTTATCCAGTGCTATAAGGAGAGGCTCAGATGATTGAGAAAGTCTATACGAAGATCGATTCGATTGTCGGCAATGTAATCACAGTGCGTGCCGAAGGTGTAAGAAATAATGATCTTGCTGAGATAACAACCTCTACCGGTATAAGCTATGCAAATGTCATAAAGCTTGATGGAGACCATGTTTCGCTTCAGGTATTCAAAGGCGGACAGGGTGTTTCGACAGGAGATAGCGTTCGTTTCCTCGGTTATCCGATGAGAGTCAGCTATTCAGAAGATTTGCTTGGACGAATCTTCGATGGTGCTGGCAAGCCTCGCGATAACGGCCCGGAGCTTACTGCGAACATGGTTGAAATCGGAGGGCCATCGGTAAATCCTTCAAAGAGAATATTGGCGAAGAATATGATCAGGACAGGTATCCCGATGATCGATGTCTTCAATACGCTCGTTGAATCTCAGAAACTACCTATCTTCTCCATTTCAGGAGAGCCTTATAACGAGCTTCTATCTCGCATTGCGATCCAGGCAGAGGTCGATGTCATTGTCCTTGGCGGAATGGGACTCAAGTACGATGATTATCTCTTTTTCCGTAATACGCTTGAGAAAGCAGGCGCAATGTCGAGGACGATTATGTTCATTCATACAGCATCCGATCCGACTGTTGAATGTACGCTTGTTCCAGATCTTGCACTGGCTGTTGCTGAGCATTTTGCACTCGATGGAAAGAAAGCGTTGGTTTTGCTTACAGATATGACGAACTTCTGTGATGCGCTTAAAGAAACGGCAATCACGATGGAACAGGTGCCTTCTAATAGAGGCTATCCTGGTGATCTGTATTCATCGCTTGCTTCAAGATATGAAAAGGCTGTCAGCTTTGAAGGCCGCGGTTCTGTTACGATTCTTGGCGTCACGACGATGCCGGGTGATGATGTCACGCACCCGATTCCCGATAACACCGGATACATCACCGAAGGACAGTATTATCTCAGGCATGGGCGCATTGAGCCATTTGGTTCGCTTTCACGTTTGAAGCAGAACGTCAATGGCAAGACACGTTCGGATCATAGAGCGCTGATGGATGCAATGATCAGGCTCTATTCAGCCTGCAAGGATTCGGAAGAGAAGAGGTCGATGGGCTTTGCGATGTCTGAGTGGGATGAGAAGCTTTTGAAGTATGGAAAGCTCTTTGAGGATAAGATGATGAACCTCAAGGTCAATATCCCTCTTGAAGAGGCGCTTGACGAAGGCTGGAAGATCCTTGCCGAGTGCTTCGAGCCAAGTGAAACAGGTCTGAAATCCAGTCTCATTGCTGAGTATTGGCCAAAGGAGCGCTAAGTGGGTGTAAAACTTACAAAGAATGAGCAGAAGAAGCAGAAGGATCAACTGAAGCAGTTCCAGCGCTATCTTCCCACATTGCAGCTCAAGCAGCAGCAGCTCCAAAGCGTGATACGTGAGGCTCAAGCGGAGATTGTTGCGCTCAAAGAAGCGCAGAAGAAGGCTATTGAAGCAATGTCTGGCTGGATTGCTGTCTATGGCGGCAATAGCTCGTTCAGCGAGGATGAATCCATTGGAAAACTTGTAAAAATAGATAGGATCGAGAAAGACTGGGAGAATATCGCAGGGGTTGAAGTGCCTGTGTTCAAGCGGCTTCTCTTTGAGGAAATTGTATATGATCTTCATCTCTATCCCCTCTGGGTGGATAAAGCGCTTGTCGCCTTGAAGGACATTGCGAAATACGATGCGCTTGTGAAGACGCAGGAAGAGCGTATTGCGCTCTTGGAAAAGGAGCTGAGAACGACAGTTCAGCGCGTAAATCTCTTTGAGAAGGTCAAGATACCTGAAGCTAAGGAGAATATCCGTGTGATCTCGATCTATCTACAGGATCAGCAGACTGCGGCTGTAGTACGTGGTAAGATAGCCAAGCGCAAGCTGGTGAAGGTTGGCTGATATGATAGAACGAATGAAAAAGACCATTGTGCTGACTACAGCTGACCGAAAGGCCGAACTCATTTCGTCCCTTCGCGATCTGGGCGTGATGCACATTACAGATATGGTTACGAAATCAGGCGCGCTGGATGAGATGGAAAAAAAGAGGGCGGAGTATGCTTCTGTCCTTCAGACACTGAAGGATAGGTGCGGTAAGCCTCAATCCTCTTCTGATATTCCCCTTAGCAAGTTTTTGGATATTCACCAGTCGCTTTCTGCTTTGCTTGAAGAGGAGCAGGAGAAGAAGGAAAGGCTTTTTGAACTCAATGCTGAGCGGGAAAGGATCCTTCCTTTCGGAGATTTTGATCCGGAGGATGTGAAAAAGCTTGCATCGGATGGTATTAAGATCAGTATATACACGGGGATGAAGAAGGATATCGAGAAGCTTTCGCTTAGCGATACTCCATACATTCCTCTTGCTTTTGCAGGAAAGAGCAAGGCTGTGGCGGTTCTTGGGGAGAGTCTTCCTGATGGTGTTTCGCTTTCGCCTTTCACGCTTCCTGAGATGGCGCTTTCCCAGATAGAGAGTGAATTGATTGTAGTCCGTGAGCGACTTGATGAAATCGATAGAAAGATAAAGGATGCTTCTATCTACATTCCGCTTTATAAGAAAGCTCTTGAGAGTGAGAATGAGAAGATTATCTATCAGGAAGTAACGGAAACTGTCTCCGGTGAGGATATTGTTTACCTTACAGGATATATCCCAGCGCTTGAGCAGGATAGATTCATCACGTTCGCAAAGGAAAATTCGCTTGCCTATCAGATTGAGGATCCCGGCCCGGATGATAACCCTCCGACGAAGGTTCGCTATAAAGGATTTACAAAGATCGTCAAACCTGTCTTCGATATCCTCGGAACAGTCCCCGGATACAATGAGTATGATACATCTCCGTACTTTTTAGTTTTCTTCTCGCTTTTCTTTGCGATGATTATCGGTGATGCTGGCTATGGCTTGATCTTCATTCTCATTGGCTTTGTGCTACGGAAGATGCTAGGAAAAGGTTCTGATATCCCAACGCTTGTGTTTGTGCTTGGAGGCTCAACCGTTGTCTGGGGTGCATTGACAGGAACGTGGTTCGGCTCTCTTGCAATCCTTGAGCGCCTGCCGTTCTTGCAGAAGCTTATAATTCCTTCTATTGCGAACTACCCTGAACTCTTTGATCTTGATAGTACCTATACGCAGAATATGCTGATGAAGTTCTGCTTCATGATAGGCACGTTCCAGCTCTCTTTTGCAAGGGTGCTGAATATCATAAGGAAGGCAGGGGACAGAGATCTTTCGCTTGTTGCGGATATCGGATGGCTTCTTGATAGCATCGTTCTTTATTTCCTTGCACTGAATCTGGTCATCGGGGGAACTTATCCGCTTGCAGCTGTTGGAGTCTCTATCGGTGTCGGCTTCTTGCTTGTCTGTCTTTTCTCCAGTCAGGGGCCAGGCGTGCCCTTCTGTACTGGCGTCAAACGAAGCCTTGCAGGATTTTTTACGACATTCCTCGATACTATATCGTGTTTTTCCAACTTGATGAGCTATATAAGGCTCTTTGCAGTTGGCATGGCGTCCCTTGCTATTGCGCAGTCGTTCAATGGCATGGGAGATGGAATGATGGGAGGAGCAACCTTTATCTTCGGTATTATTATCATTATCGTTGGGCATGCTCTAAATCTCGTCATGGGTATTTTGTCTGTCGTTGTTCATGGCGTCAGGCTTAATCTATTGGAATTTTCCGGAGCACTCGGCATGGAGTGGGCTGGATACAACTACGACCCATTTAGGAAGATGGTCGAAGAAACGAATACTAAGGAGAGGTGATAATGGAAAATCTCGCTTATCTTGGAATGGCGTGTGCACTCTGCTTGTCTGCACTCGGATCTGGAATCGGGACAGGTTGTGCCGGACTGGCTGCTGTTGGGGGCTGGAAGAAGTGCTATGCAGCTGGTAAGCCTGCACCTTTCATCATGATTGCTTTCGCAGGTGCTCCATTGACGCAGACGATTTATGGCTTTTTGCTGATGAACTTCATCAAATCCGCATTTTATAGCGGAGGGTCTTGGTTGCTTTGTCTTGCTACAGGCGTATTAGGCGGCTTTGCTATCGGTTGGTCAGCGTGGATGCAGGGTAAGGTTGCAGCAGCAGCAGCGGATGCGCTTGGAGAGACAGGAAAAGGAACAGCAAACTACTTTATCGTAATCGGTATCGTTGAGACCGTTGCTCTCTTCTCTCTCGTTTTCTGCCTCCTTCTTCTCGGTTAATAGA
>CAZURL010000027.1:0-17768 GCA_964623005.1 uncultured Spirochaetaceae bacterium | reverse complement strand
AGTTGCATAAAGATATTGCTTTATGCATAATAAACCCATCAAAGGCAGGAGGACATGAAATGACATTTACATCTTCTACATTCATGATGTTCTCCATGATGATGCCCGTTTGGGCATGATAATTTATTTTCTCACGACATTCTTTTAAATAGTTTTAGGTTCAATAAGAACATCATTTTTGGCACATAATATTGGAGAAATAATATGAAGAAGGTTTTTGTTTTTGTTCTGGTTGCTCTTTTTGTAGTAACTTCGGCTTTCGCTAGTGGTGCAGGGGAATCTGCATCGAATGTAATCAAGGTCGGTGCAACGCCAGATCCTCATGCTGCAATTCTTGAGGTTGTAAAAGGCGAGCTTGCAGAGCAGGGCTATGATCTCCAGATTGTAGAGTTTACAGACTACATTACGCCTAACGAGGCTCTTGCAGCAGGTGAGCTTGATGCTAACTACTTCCAGCATCTGCCGTATCTTGAGTCATATTGTCAGGAGAGAGGATACAATCTCGTAAGCGCAGGCGGTATCCACATCGAGCCAATGGCACTTTTCAGCAAGTCTTATACTTCTCTTGAGCAGCTTCCAAATGGCGCAACAATCGGTATTCCTAACGACCCGACGAATGAAGGAAGAGCGCTTCTCCTTCTCGAAAGCGCTGGCTTGATCACCCTCAAGGAAGGAGCTGGTCTTGAGGCTATCCCTTCTGATATCGCTGATAACCCGAAGAATCTCCGCTTCTCAGAGATTGAGGCTGCTTCTCTTCCAAGAGTGCTTGATGACCTTGATGCCGCTGTCATCAATGGTAACTATGCAATCCCCGCAGGTCTTATCTCAACAAGAGACGGCCTCTTCGTTGAAGGTGCGGAAAGTCCATATGTAAATGTTATTGCAGTACAGGCTGGCCATGAGAACGATCCTGGTATTGTTGCTCTCGTGAATGTTCTTAAAGGTGCCACAGTCAAGGACTATGTTACAGAACGCTATCCTAACGGCGAGGTTGTACTCGTTGACTGAATTTACTGGGCCGGATTTCCGGCCCATTTAAAATCGTGCTATTTTCTTTATATGTTAATTCATCTGCTTTTGATTATATCCATAGTTCTTTCACTGCTTACCCTCGCTATTGTATTTGTTCTATTCTTCCGGAAAGGACAAAATGGCGATGAAACAACCATATTAAGATACTCACAGACTGCACAGGATAGGCTTTCTTCCTCTTTCGATGCATTCAGAACCTCTATAGAACAAAGAATACAGTCTCTTGAGGTAAAGATTGCTGATCTCTCTGCGACAGAACGCAATCAGATGGCGCTTTTTTTCAAAGAGAATAGAGATCTTAATGAGAAGCTTGAGCGTAGGCAAAGGGAGAGCACCGAGTCCATATCCACAATCCTTACTGAAATCAGGAAGGAGAACCTTAAGACGATGGAGATCGTCATGAAGGAAACAGCATCGCTTACAGATGCAGTAAGAAAAGATATGGATAAGATACGCAACGAGAATGCACAGCAACTTGAGAAGATGCGTATCACTGTCGATGAAAAGCTTCAGACAACGCTTGATACAAGGATTTCTAAATCTTTCGAGCAGGTAACGAAGAACCTTGAGGCTCTTTATAAGAGCATTGGCGAAATGGATAAGCTTGCAGGAGATCTTTCTTCGCTGAACAAGATGTTCTCTAATGTAAAGGTACGTGGAACTTGGGGGGAGGTTCAGGCTGAGAATATCCTCTCTGATATGATGACGCCCGGGCAATATGTGAAGAACTTCTCTCCAAAGCGTGGCGGCGGTACTGTCGAGTTTGCTATTAAGCTACCGGGTAGAGATACAGATAGCGAAGTATATCTTCCGATCGATTCAAAGTTCCCGAAGGAAGACTTCGTGCGTTATTCAGAAGCAGTTTCTGAGGGTAATGAAGCAGGGACTATAGAAGCGATTAAGGCGCTTCGCGCACGCGTGCTTTCGGAGGCTAGGGATATCCGGGATAAATACATAGCACCGCCTAAGACTACGGACTTTGCAATACTCTTTGTTCCCACTGAGAGCCTTTACGCTGAACTCTTGAGAATGGATGGCTTTGCGGAGACACTACAGGATGAATATCGTGTGCTCTTAACAGGCCCTACGAACTTTGCCGCACTGATAAATTCACTTCAAATTGGGTTCAAGACATTACAGGTTGAGAAGAATACAAAGCGTATCTGGAAATTATTCAAGGATCTCAAGACACAGTTCTTCCGCTTTGGAGAGGATCTTGAGAAGACACAGGCGGCTATTGACCGCGCTTCTGACAGAATCGGGGATGCGGTTAAGCGTAATTCTATGATAACCGGAAAGCTTGAGCGTATAGAGCTTCCAGATGAAATAGAATCCACCTCGATTGAAGTAAAAAGCAATGAACTCAACCTAATTGAATAAATATGCAAAATCTAGTGCAATTATTGACAAGTAATGAATAAATATTTAACAATCACTGCATATAGGAGAATTTGATATGACACTCAAGGGAAGAAGTTTCCTAACACTTAAAGATTATTCAAAAGAAGAGATACTCTATCTTATTGATCTAGCAACTGAACTCAAGAAAAAGAAGAAAGGCGGCGAGAGCAAGCTTTCCGGAAAGCTTCTTGAAGGAAAGAACATCGTACTTCTTTTCGACAAGACTTCTACTCGCACAAGATGTTCCTTTGAAGTTGCTGCATATGATGAAGGTGCTTCTGTTACATATCTGACAAACTCCCAAATGGGAAAGAAAGAGTCCCTTGAAGATACAGCTAAGGTGCTTGGTAGGCTCTATGATGGAATTGAATACAGGGGTTTTGCCCACAGCATCGTTGAAGACCTTGCTGCTTTCTCTGGCGTTCCTGTATGGAATGGCCTTACAGATGATGATCATCCGACACAGGTGCTTGCAGACTTCCTTACAGCAAAAGAGCATCTTGGCAAAGCGCTCTCAGAGATGAAGCTTGCTTATGTTGGCGATGGAAGGAATAATGTCGCTAATGCACTTTTGATCGGCGCAAGCAAGGTAGGGATGGATTATGCTGTTGCATCTCCACCATCACTCTTCCCTTCTGAGAAGCTTGTTGCAGAATGCAAGGTCTGGGCAGATGAAAATGGTTCCTCGATTACAGTCACTTCTGATCCGTTTGAGGCTGTAAAAGATGCAGATATCATATATACGGATATTTGGTGCTCAATGGGCGAAGAAGATAAGATGGCCGAGCGTATAGAGCTGTTAAAGCCTTATCAGGTGACGATGGCGCTTATGGCTTCAACAGGAAAGAAGACAATCTTCGAGCATTGTCTGCCATCATTCCATGACCTGAATACAACAACAGCTGAGTATGTAAAAGAGAAGTTTGGCCTAGATGAGATGGAAGTAACGGACGAAGTCTTTAGAAGCGACAACTCCGTTGTATTCGATGAGGCAGAGAACAGAATGCATACTATCAAGGCAGTGATGGTCGCAACGCTTTCTGATAAGCTAGATTAACAAAGCTATTATGGAGAAGAGCCTAAAAAGGCTGTAAAAGATATAGAAAGCATCCCTTGTTTGTTCCTATTCTGATCTTACATGGAAAGCTCCCTCAAGCATTGCCTGGAGGGAGCATCAACTGCTATTTTCTTTAGCGACATCATGGTGATTGATTATTCATTTTAGCCATTTCCGGGCTTTCTCTTTCTGTATCAATTTTTATAATCGTTCATCCCTTAATTCTAAGATTCTGTGAATCACTTATTTGAAGTTACCATCTTCTTCTGATACTTCCTTGCTATCGTTGCTATCGTGAAGTTGATGATGAAATAAACAACCATGGCAACAGCAAAGAGCAGAATTACTTCAGCAGTAGTTATGGGATGACCTGAGTATACATAAAGCGTTGCCATAAGATTCTTTGTATTGTAAAGAAGCTCTGCAACAGCAACCTGAGCCAAGAATGATGTATCCTTTATTACAGTGATGATCTGGCTCATCATCGTAGGAATGATTCGTCTGAAACACTGCGGAATGATTATATACCAAAGCGTTCCTAAAAAGCTGAATCCTTGCGAGGACGCGGCTTCGAACTGTCCCTTTGATATCGAATTGAGACCACCTCTGACAATCTCTGCCATCATTGCAGATGTAAAGAGGATATAAGCAAGGCTACAGCGTGCAATATCCGTATTGAACGGAGCTGCGATGAAACAGACAAAGACCCAGAGAAGGTTAGGCGTATTTCTGAAAAGCTCAATATAGATTCCTGCTAAGCGTCCAAGAATGCCTTTTGAATAACTCCTGATAATACCAAGTACAGTTCCTATAGGTATGGAAAACAATATCGCGATGAAAGCAACTTCCAACGTCCTCAAAAGGCCCTGTCCAAGATACATAAAGTTCATCGGCGTGAATACTGTTTTGAATGCTTCTATCATATTACGCCTCACTCTCCCCAGTCTCTGCTTCAATCTCAGCTTCGGTCTTATTTGGTGTAAGCTGTGCTGCCCGTGCTTTCAGTTTCATCTCATAGCGCCTTGCCCACTGTGTAAGAGGAAAGCAGAGGATGAAATACAGAATGCCACAGACTAAGTATGAAGGGCCGTAGCTGAAATGTCCGTTTGTCGCCCAGGCGTTTGATTTATACATAAGATCTCCACCTGCAATCATTGCAAGGATCGATGTGTTCTTGATTAGGTTCACACACTGATTGATAAGTGGAGGCAGGATTATCCTGATAGTCTGAGGCAGGATTATCAGTACCATAGTCTGGACATAGGTAAAGCCTTGGGAAGCAGCTGCCTCGCTCTGTCCCTTTGGTATCGAGCCGATACCAGCTCTGACAACCTCGGAAATATATGCACCGGTATATAAGCCAACGCAGAGAATCCCGATAGGCACTTCATAGAGAACTATGCCGGCATAAGGAAGTGCATAGTAGACAAAGAAGACCTGGATAGCAAGGGGAGTGTTCTGGAAGAATTCTACATACACTCGCGCTATCCCACGAAGAATACGATAAGGAGATGAAGACATTATGCCGGAAATAGCTCCAAGCAAGAGTGCAAGAAGCAGTGCGAAGAATGCAACTTCAAGCGTAGTCAGGAATGCAAAAGCAAACTCAGTCCACGATGAGCCAAGCTCTATCCATCTCCAAGGTGTCAGAATCTGTCGAATCATATACTCAAACAACGATGCCGGCTAAGCGGCATCGTCTATTCTCCATTACTCGAAGGATGCAACAACGCCGTTCTTTGCGATAAGCTCATCAATGGTTCCATCAGAGAGCCATGTCTGGATAAGATCATCAACAAATGATGCAAGACCGGTGTTGGAAAGCTTCGTGGCAATACCGTACTCTTGAGGTGAGAAGCGGATTGACTGAAGGATCTCTGTTGTATTGTCAAGATAGCCTGCGAGGATCGATCCATCGACACAGAATGCATCAACGCGCCTTGCATCAAGTGCTGCCTTGATCTCAGGATATGTAGCATACTCTCTGAAATTGCTGCTTGAGAGCGATACACCGGCCCCGGAAGCTGCTGCAATAAGTGCGTTCATCGATGTTGAACCAGTGGAAACGCCGATTCTCTTGCCCTTGAGATCTGAATAATCTTTGATACCTGAGCCTTTCTTTACGAGAAGGGAAACCGCATCTGTATAGTAAGGTGTTGAGAAATTCCAGGAAAGCCTGCGTTCTTCTGTGATTGTGAATGTTGCAAGAACCATATCGATATCACCAGAATCAAGAAGCTGACCGCGTGTAGCAGCTGTTACCGGTGTGAATGTTACGTTATCGACACCGATAGCCTCAGCAATCTTGTATGCAAGATCGATTTCCATGCCTGTGTATTCACCTGTCTGTACATTCATCATTCCAAAGCCCGGAACATCTGATTTAACGCCAACGCGTAATACGCCTCTATTTGCGATGGCCTGTACATCGGATGGCAGGTCTGCTGCAAAGAGCGAGAACGATGCCGTAAGTACGACGAGAACAAAAACCAATAGTTTTCTCATATATTCCCTCCTGCCCTTCTGGGCGCATGATTCAACGGATAATCTTGCTCAGGAAAGCCTTTGTGCGTTCCTCTGTAGGATTCTGGAAGAAATGCATCGGCTCTCCTTCCTCGATGATCTGTCCATTGTCCATAAAGATGACTCTATCCGCGATTTCCCGTGCAAACCCCATTTCATGGGTAACGACAACCATCGTTATATTCTCCTCGGAAAGCTTCACCATTACATCCAGAACCTCTTGAACCATCTCTGGATCCAGTGCGCTTGTAGGTTCATCGAAAAGAATGATCTTCGCTCTCGAACTCAATGCCCGGGCAATGGCAACTCTCTGCTGCTGACCGCCCGAAAGAGTTGCAGGGTAGGCGTGGGCCTTATCAGTCAATCCAACAATTTCAAGATAGTGAAGAGCGGTTTCCTCCGCTTCCTTTTTAGAAACGCCTTGGAGTTTTATGGGCGCAAGGGTAAGGTTGCGAAGTACATCCATATGAGGATAGAGGTTGAACTGCTGGAATACCATCGCAGAGGACTTCCTGACCACCTCGACTTTGTTCTTGTGCGTAAGCTGCGTTCCATTTATATAGACTTCGCCGCTAGTAGGTTCTTCCAGATAATTCATGCAACGTACAGTTGTGCTTTTCCCTGATCCAGAAGGCCCGATTATGACAAGTTTTTCCCCTTCTTTGACTTGTAGGTTTATGTCCTTCAAAACCTCGTTTGAACCAAAATTCTTATATACATGGGAAAGTTTGATCATAAATACCTCCTGCCTTGGTATTACTTCTTGACATCATTGGCAGGAAGTTTCTTTGAATATACATAAAACAGAATATTTATGCAACCATCTTGCAGATAGTGACAAATTTATTCGAATCCAGCTTAAAATAGAACACTTTGGCTTCTGCGGCATTTAAGAATTATGATGTGTATGCTATCAATAAGGCATGAGCAAAATCTGGAAAGGATTGGTGCTGTCTTTAGTGATTGCACTTCCATCATATGTGTTAGGCCGTCTTATTCCCGTCGTAGGTGGCCCTGTTTTCGCGATTCTGATTGGAATGATTGTTGCGATATTCCTGAAAGACAAGACTCCATTTGCCGGAGGATTGAAGTTTACATCGAAGAAAATACTCCAATGGGCCGTTATTCTTCTTGGCTTTGGAATGAATCTTTCTGTCGTTGCCGAGACAGGCTTACAGTCGCTTCCGATTATTCTTTCAACGATTTCTACATCGCTTATCGTTGCTTTTTTCCTCTCTAAAGCACTTAAGACGAGCAAGAATACTTCGATATTAATCGGCGTTGGATCCTCAATCTGCGGAGGTTCTGCTATCGCGGCTACAAGCCCTGTAATCGGCGCTGATGATGAGGAAGTCGCACAGTCTATAAGCGTAATCTTCTTCTTCAATGTTATCGCCGCATTGGTTTTCCCAACGCTTGGAACCTTTATAGGATTCGATACAGCCTCCGGTGACGCCTTCGGCATATTCGCAGGAACTGCGGTGAATGATACCTCTTCTGTCACTGCATGTGCTTCAACTTGGGATAACCTATGGGGACTTGGAAGCGCAACACTCGATAAAGCTGTCACTGTAAAGCTTACAAGAACGCTTGCAATCATCCCGATAACGCTCATCCTCGCACTCTATAGGTCGAAGAAAGAAGGAAGCGCAGGGAATGTATCGATCAAGAGCATTTTCCCTTTCTTCATTCTCTACTTTGTCCTTGCATCGCTTCTGACGACAGTGCTTACCGCGTTCGGCGTCTCTGAATCGCTCTTTACGCCGTTCAAGGATCTTTCGAAGTTCTTGATCATACTTGCAATGGCTGCAATCGGTCTTAATACAGATATCGTGAAGCTCGTGAGAACAGGAGGAAAACCGATTGTGCTCGGTTGCTCCTGCTGGGTAGCAATTACCCTTGTCTCACTTCTGCTTCAGCATATTCTTGGGTTGATTTAACCCCTTGCCGCCTCGTAGATGGCGATTATGTCTTCTTTTTCGAGGATCTTGAAAGAGCCAAGTGTTCTTCTTCCGAAGAACGTAGCTTTCTCTGCAAGTTCATCGATCTCTTCATCGCTTGGATTCACGCCAAGATCCTTGAGCGAGATAGGCATATGTATGGAAGAGAAGTAGTTCTCCATTGCCTTTATCGTCTGAAGCGCATCTTTTTCTGTATCAGAGGTGCGCTTTAAAGCAAATACCGTCTCTCCGAACGAAGCAAATCTCTCAGGATCTTCCTTATATACATAGCGAGCCCAGCTACCCCATATGGCAGCAAGCCCTGCGCCATGCGCCACATCATACATCCCGGAAAGCTCATGCTCCATCTGATGGCACGCCCAGTCGCCTCTCTGCTCATTGCCCATCTGCATCAGTCCGTTATGAGAGAGGGATGAAGCCCACATGAGGTTTGCCCTTGCATCGTAATCTTCCGGATCCTGAAGCGCTTTCTGCCCATTTTCGATAACGCTTTTAACCAGTGCTTTTGACAGTTCGTCGGTAAGCTCAAGCCTCTTTCCGGCGTGGAAGTAACGCTCCATCGTATGCATCATGATATCTGCAGTGCCACATGACGTCTGATACGGCGGTACAGAGAAGGTAAGTTCTGGGTTGAGAAGTGCAAAGCGAGGCCGACAGATATTTGAGTTGCAGCCTCGTTTCAGATTGCCCTCTTCATTTGTGATGACAGAGCTATCACTCATCTCCGAACCTGTTGCTGCAAGCGTGAGGACAACCCCGATAGGAAGCGCTCCCTCTGGCTTTCGGTCTCCGGTGTAGAAATCCCAGACATCGCCCTCATCGTAGATACCATAGGCAATCGCTTTTGCGCTATCAATTGCGCTTCCTCCTCCCACTGCAAGGATGAAATCAGCATTTTCTGCCTTTCCGAGTTCTATACCTTTCCTTACCAATGAAAGCCGTGGATTGGGCTGTGCACCGCCAAGAAAGACATACTTGATCCCTTCCTCATCAAGCTTTCTCGTTATCTTCTCCATAAGGCCGCTCTTCACGACTCTTTCGGAGCCATAGTGGATCAGGACTTTCTTTGCCCTGTTCTTTGAAAGCATCTTTCCGCATTCAGCTTCTGCATCATGTCCGAAGATTACTTCAGTTGGAGTATAGTATTGCGTTATCATGCTCGTCCTCCGTAACTCTTATTACCGCCTCACCGGTTCGTCCGTTAGCTTTTATTGTCAAAGGGGCTGCTGCCCTTACATGAAGAAAGTGTTTGGTTTCCTTCACGATGGGAAGGGCTTTTATCGCCTCATAATCAAAACGTCCATCGTTATACATTGGATTGATTGTAAGATATAAGCATCCAAGGCTAGTCATATTCTGAAAAAAATGCGTTCCCTGACTTGGCTCTGCCTGTATCTCCTTGAGTCCTGTCTCTACAATCACATGCGCTTTCGATATCTGCGACCAAGTGCATGGAATGCCCAGCCATCTATCAGAAGAGCCTAAGCGACCTGCTGCTATCAGTACATACTCGCCATCGATAGATTTGTTTATCACCTCAAGCTCTGCTGCCATCTCGGTCATCTCTTCTGTCCTAAAGTCCTCTATCTTGATTGTAACGATATCTGAAATATTCTCGGCGTATCCATTTCCCATTACCTTCTTTGCATAAATCAATGCATCTTTCTTCTCATTTTCAGAGATGGAGATATCAAGATAGGCTTCGTTTCCGGAAATAGGTCTTATCTGAAGGATGGAAAAGTCGGGCTTTCCTTCGCGCTCGATATTCACCGCAAACTCAATCTCCACAGGTTCCGCCATCGCTTCTGTTCCGAGTTTGAGCATATCATCGACGATAGATGCTAGCGGCAGCATATCGTATTTCAATATTCCATTGAATGTAATAACGCGTTCTCCTTCAGCTCTTACCGATTCGGAGAGCATTCCCGTATTCATATCATAGACTGAGGCAATGCCTCTGAATGCCTTTGGAAAGTTCTTCGCTTCGCTCTGTAGCGGCTTTGCCTCAAGGTTGTCTGAATCAGTCAGTGGATCGAAATCAGCATTCATGTCGAGTGCATAGAACATATCCTGGCAAGAACTTTCTGAGGTCAATGAAGCACTTGATGGCGCCTTTGGCTTTGCCGGACAGAATCTAAATGCAGTACCCTCGTCAACGATGATCTTTCCAAATCCAAACGAGAGCATTCCCACACCATCCTCTGCCTTCTGTCCAGCAATAGGGTAGTAGTTCAGCGATCGTGCCACACCTGAAATATTTGGATACCAATATCCTCCATGTTCGGAGCCTGTTATCTGCTGGATAATTACGGCCATCTGCTCTTCTTCGATTGAGTGGAACGTCCGTTTCAGATACTCTTTTGCGCATTCGAAGTATGTCGATGCCCATACCGTCTTTACAGCTTTTTCAAGATCTTCAAGGCGTTTTTCATCGCTTCCAAGATTTGGAATCATCGAGGTCTGGTAAACGCCTGCGAATGGCTGGAAATGGGAATCTTCCAAAAGCGATGAAGATCTTACGGAAAGAGGCTTCTTTATTACTTTAAGTACGTCTTTGAGGGCGCTTACAAGGCGCTCCGGCATCTTTGATGAAAGGAAAAGTCTGAGTATTTCCTTATCACTGTAATTTCTGAAATAAAGGGATGAAAGTTTATTCAGTTCCAGAAATTCCGTGAACAGCTCTGTGGAAATTACAACCGTCCGTGGTATGGACAGGTAGATAGAAGGATATTTCTCAACAATGCCACTGGCTTTCATCTCCATCGCAATGAACGCCAGTCCTCTTCCTTTGCCACCCAAAGAGCCTTTGCCTATACGCGTGAAGAACATTGTCTCGTCGTAGCTTGTCATCGAGAAATCTGCAATGACTCCGCGCGTGCGTTCTGCTCTATAGCTCTTTATCGTTTCATAGAGAAGCGTTCGGACTTCTTCATCGCTTTTCCCACAATCGAGATTTATATCCTTTATCTTTGTCGCAAGGGCATATAAAGACTGCGATCTAAGCCATCTTGAGAAATCGTTCCGTTTTGAGTGATAGCGGAATGAGGGAAGCGGAAGCGTCTTTAATACTTCCTGTACTTCCTTCATCGTCCGTGCTCTGGTAATTTCCTCTCCTGTTTCGGGATTGATGAAAATAAACGGGCCGAAGTTATAGTTTTTCAGTATATGTCGTTCAAGGTCTTGAAGCAGTGTCTCTGATAGCTTCCATAGAAAGTCTATGCCGAGTGCATCGGCATCCTTCTTGTTTTCCTTCTCTGTGCTCTGGATGAGAATAGGCACATCCTTCGATTGCGCCCGTATTGCC
This sequence comes from uncultured Spirochaetaceae bacterium, assembly GCA_964623005.1. Taxonomy (GTDB): domain Bacteria; phylum Spirochaetota; class Spirochaetia; order Sphaerochaetales; family Sphaerochaetaceae; genus Ornithospirochaeta. The sequence continues at coordinate 6,490 of CAZURL010000027.1, read as the reverse complement.
TCTGCCAGCCTCAATCCGGCTCTTTCGTTGCCTTTCGATGAGGGAAAAGAGACGTCCGTGATCACCCCAAGGATGTTTTCTTTATATTCTGAATAGAGTGACCAGGCTTCCTCATACGTCTTTGCAAGTAAAATCTTAGGTCTTCCTCGCATTCTCAGCGTACGGCCCCAGTCATTCAGTGCTTCTAATATAGATGCTCTATTCTGATTGATCAGGCAGGTATACATCTGCGGCAGATACGAGGATATAAACCGGACAGAGTCCTCGACTAAGATTATAACCTGAACATCAGCCACCGATGTGTCATGCTCGACATTCATCCTATCCTCTACAAGCTTTACCATAGCCAGAAAGAGCGATGGATTTCCCTGCCAGTAGAATAGGTAGTCGATAAATGGGCAATTCTTCCCTTTAAGGGCTTTCACTTTTCTGTGATCGGGGGACGGTGAGAGTGCGATTACAGGCATCCATGGACATTTTTCCTTTATGGCTTCTGCAAGCGCTTCAACACGGTCGGAGCCTAGATCAAGCATGGAGATTACGAGATCGAATGAACGTTCATCGATAAGTTTCAGCGCAATCTCTTCTGTATTTGCATGCGTAATCTTGGGCGGATTGGATAGTCCGAGAGCCGTATATTCCTGATAAAGCTCTTCCTCGACTCTTCCATCCTCTTCAATCATGAATCTGTCGTAATCGGAACAGATAAGAAGTACGTTGTATACGTGCTTCAGCATCAGTGAGGAGAATGGAATCCATGTCTGATCAAGAAGGTACATTACGCTTTGCTTCGGCCCTTAGCAAAGCATACGACTGCAACTATGCCTGCAATGATTGCAATGATTGCGAATGTCTTTAAATATGCATCGGAAACGGGGTAGATAATTGCAGAAAAAACAAGCACCAGAAGAGCTGCGGCTGCAATCCATGTTGAAATGAGGTATATAATCCTCGCTTTATCCATCATGTAAAAAAGTATATATTAAAGCTTCTTTGTTGTCATTATTGACTATACATCTATAAATGACAAAATTTATGATTTAATAATAAATAATTTATGTTTATATTTAGTGATATCGCAAAATATCATGATGTGTATTTGATTCAGCGAAAATATGCGCAGTGCTTTCTTGATTATTTTATGTTTACATCATTTTGTAATCGACTAATTGCTTAATATAATCGTTGACGACTGTTAAATGTAGCTTTAAGCTGAGATTGGAGGCGTATATGTACAGTCTTGAAAGCTTCATGGCAGATCTTGAAAGGAGAAATCCTTCTGAACCGGAATTTATCCAGGCTGCAAGGGAGGTGGTAGCCTCCGTTCTGGATACCGTCAACGATAATCCTCTATATATAAAAAACAGGATATTAGAGCGTATAACAGAGCCTGACCGGGTTATTTCATTCAAAGTCGAATGGGAAGATGATGATGGGAATATCAGGGTGAATAGAGGCTACAGGGTGCAATTCAATAATGCGCTTGGGCCATATAAGGGCGGACTGAGATTCCATTCCTCTGTAACAGAGGGGACGATGAAGTTCCTCGGTTTTGAACAGACTTTCAAGAATGCTTTGACAACGCTTCCGATGGGGGGCGGTAAGGGAGGCTCTGATTTCTCTCCTAAAGGCAAGTCCGATGCAGAGATTCTTCGCTTCTGTAGATCGTTCATGACTGAACTCTATAAATACATTGGCCCTGATACCGATGTTCCTGCTGGAGACATCGGGGTTGGAGGAAGGGAGATAGGCTATCTCTATGGTCAGTACAAGAGGATTGTCGGAGAGAATACTGGCGTTCTTACTGGAAAGGGCTTTCTTTGGGGAGGTTCTGTGCTTCGCCCTGAAGCAACGGGTTACGGCGCGATGTATTTTGCTCAGAGTATGCTTGAAGAGCGGGGTGACAGTCTGAAAGGAAAGCGGATTTCGCTCTCTGGTTTTGGGAACGTTGCCTGGGGCGCTGCAATGAAGGCAACGGAGCTTGGTGCAAAGGTTGTGACTTTATCTGGGCCGGATGGATATATTTACGATGAAGATGGAGTGGGAACGCCTGAAAAATGGGCTTATATGCTTCGTCTCCGCTCTTCTAATAATGATGTTGTCAAACCATATGCGCAAGAGTTCAAGGCTGAGTTCGTGGAAGGCAAGAAGCCTTGGGAGGTGCCTGTGGATCTTGCATTCCCTTGTGCAATACAGAATGAGCTTAGCAAGGATGATGCAGCGGCTCTGATCTCAAATGGCGTTAAGTATGTTGTTGAAACTTCGAATATGGGATGTACTCTCGATGCGGCAGAACTCTTGAGGGATAACAAGGTTGCATTTGCGCCTGGAAAAGCTGCGAATGCAGGCGGTGTTGCTGTCTCCGGTCTTGAGATGAGCCAGAATGCTATGCATCTTCATTGGAACGCCAAGGAAGTGGACGAGAGGCTAAAGGGTATCATGAAGTCAATCCACTCTGAATGCGTAAAGCATGGACAAGAGGATGATGGATATATTGATTATGTGAAGGGCGCGAATATCGCAGGGTTTATCAAGGTTGCAGATGCGATGTGTCAGCTTGGATATTAAGATTGCAGAAAAATTTTCAAAAAGTTATTGACCCGAAAATATAAGGTGTGCTATACAAAGGTTAGCCATAGCTAACCAAGTCATTCAAGGAGGGAGGAGAAGATGGGTCATACCATCCTACCGAACCATTCCGGTATCCCTTTGGTGGGGCATCTTCACAGAGCCTTCTCCTCATCTCCCCTTTTTTTCCGTCTTATATGATGGAAATACTTTATTATAAGGTTGTAATCTAGCAAAACTTGCAGTATTCTACATAATTGCATTGTGTGGGTCTGAACGTACTTGTTCGGACTCTCTAATATTGACTAGGAGTGTAAAATGGCAGACAAGAAAATGGTTACCATTGACGGAAACACCGCTGCTGCGCATATAGCATATGCATTCAGCGACGTTGCCGCTATTTACCCAATTACGCCATCTTCACCAATGGGTGAGTACGCAGACCAGTGGGCCTCAACCGGGCGTGAAAATCTTTGGGGTAAGAAGGTCGAGATCATGGAAATGCAGAGCGAGGCAGGTGCTGCCGGTGCTGTCCATGGTGCTCTTTCAGCAGGTGCGCTGACAACAACGTTCACGGCTTCACAGGGACTTCTTCTTATGATCCCTAACATGTATAAGATCGCAGGTGAGATGATACCGACGGTATTCCATGTGTCCGCCAGAGCTCTTGCTGCGCAGTCGCTCTCCATCTTCGGTGACCATCAGGACGTTATGGCATGCCGCAACACCGGTTTCGCTATGACTTGTGCGTCATCCATCCAGGAGACGATGGATCTTGCTCTTGTAGCTCATCTCTCAACACTTGAAGCAGAGGTTCCTTTCCTCTCATTCTTCGATGGGTTCAGAACATCTCATGAGGTTCAGAAGGTTGAGGAAATCTCCTATGATGATATCCGCACGCTTGTCGATGAGAAGTATATCGAGCGCTTCCGCTCACGCGCACAGCGCCCAGAGCACCCAATGACAAAGGTCGCTGCTCAGAACGAAGACGTATACTTCCAGGGCAGAGAGACAGTCAACAAGTACTACGATGCAGTTCCTGCTATCGTCCAGAAGTATATGGATAAGGTTGCTGCTCTTACAGGCAGGCAGTATCACCTCTTTGATTATGTCGGTGCTCCAGATGCAACAGATGTTGTCGTTATCATGGGATCTGCTGCTGACACATTCGAGTGGGTTGTGGATTATGTGAATAAGAGAGGTGGTAAGGTCGGCCTTATCAAAGTTCGGCTCTATCGTCCATTCTCTGCTGAGCACTTTGTATCTCTCATTCCTGAGACAGCAAAGAGAATTGCTGTAATGGATAGAACAAAGGAGCCGGGGGCTGTTGGTGATCCGCTCTATCTTGATGTTGTTGCTGCTCTCGATAGGATGAACAGAACAGGTCTCAAGGTAATCGGAGGCCGTTACGGGCTTTCATCTAAAGACTTCACTCCGACCCATGCAAAGGCAGTCTTTGATTTCATGGTTCGCGATGATGCATGGCACAACTTCACAGTCGGTATCAATGATGATGTGACAAATCTTTCAATCCCAGTAGGCAACAAGATCGACGTTACACCGGAAGGCGTCGTATCCTGCATGTTCTGGGGCCTTGGCTCTGATGGTACAGTCGGCGCTAACAAGAACTCCATCAAGATTATCGGCGATAACACAGACATGAACGCACAGGCTTATTTTGCATATGATTCGAAGAAGTCTGGCGGTATCACAATAAGCCATCTTAGGTTTGGTAAGGGCAAGCTTGACATGCCATGGCTCATTGACCATGCAGACTTCGTAGCATGCCATAACCCAGCTTATATCGGCCGCTATGATATGCTCTCAGCTCTTAAGGAGAATGGTATCTTCCTCCTTAACAGCCAGATTCCTTCAGATGAGGTATTCGATCACCTTACAAGGGATATGCAGGAGCAGATTATCAAGAAGCACATCCGTTTCTACAACATCAATGCTCTTGATATCGCAAGAAGCGTAGGCCTTGGTTCAAGAATCAATACAGTCATGCAGGCTGCATTCTTCAAGATTGCAAATGTTCTTCCAGAGGAAGAGGCAATTGCGCTTATCAAGAAGTACATCCAGAAGACCTTCAGTAAGAAGGGTGAGTCTGTTGTACAGCAGAACTGGGCAGCTGTTGATGGTGCAAGTGCAGCGCTTGTTGAGGTTAAGGTTCCTGAGACTATTACAGCAAGCTATGAGCCTAAGAGACTTATTCCAGAGGATGCTGATGATTTCACAAAGAACGTCATCGAGCGCACTATGCATCTCAAGGGCGATGATATCCCTGTTTCTCAGATGTCTTTCGATGGAAAGCTTCCAACCGGAACGACAAAGCTCGAGAAGAGAGGCGTTGCAGCATATGTTCCACATTGGGACAGCTCAAAGTGTATCCAGTGTAACCAGTGCGTACAGTCCTGTCCGCATGCAGCTATCCGTGCTAAGCAGATAACTCCTGAGGATATGGAGAAGGCTCCTGAGACATTCCATGCTATCAAGTCGAATACTAAGAATGATAGGAACCTCCTTTTCAAGATTCAGGTATATCCAGAGGATTGCCAGGGTTGTGGTGTATGTATCGAGGCATGTCCTGCTAAGGAGAAAGCACTTGAGTTCAAGTCTCTTGTAGAGGAAAGGGAAAATGGCGAAACAAAGAATGCTGAGTTCTTTGAAAGCCTCACTTATGACAATCTCGATGGCCTTAACATGGGAACCGTAAAGGGGTTGCAGTTCAAGCAGCCGCTCTTCGAGTTCTCTGGTGCATGTGCAGGTTGTGGTGAGACGCCGTATGTAAAGCTTCTTTCCCAGATCAGCGGTGAGAGGGCAATCATTGCAAACGCAACAGGTTGTTCTTCAATCTATTCTGGTACGTTCCCGACCATCCCTTATACAAAGAGAGCTGATGGAAGAGGCCCAGCTTGGGGTAATTCGCTCTTTGAAGATAATGCTGAGTATGGTCTTGGAATGCGTCTTGCTATTGATTCCAACAGAAATCTTCTGAGAATCAAGTGTGATGCACTCATGGCTAAGGGATGCTCCGATGAGCTTAAGAGTGCAATTGAGAAGTGCTACAGCCTCTGGGATGACAGCACATCAGAAGATTCAATCACAGCTCAGAAGGAAGTTCAGCAGGTTCTTGCTAAGGAGAAGGCTGTTGATGCGGAGGCTCAGGTAATCCTTGATAAGATCATTGAGCTTCAGGATTACTTCTCTGAGAAGGATGTCATCATCATCGGTGGTGATGGTTGGGCTTATGATATCGGATACGGCGGTGTTGACCATGTAATCGCTTCTGGCAAGAACGTGACGATCCTTGTTCTTGATACAGAGGTTTATTCCAACACAGGTGGACAGGCTTCTAAGGCAACCCCAATGGCTGCTGTTGCTAAGTTCGCTAATGCTGGTAAGAAGGTCGGCAAGAAGAACATGGGCTTCATGCTTATGACATATGGCCATGCTTATGTTGCATCTGTAGCGCTCGGCTATAACAGACTCCAGACTCAAAAGGCTCTTCAGGAGGCTGTTGCCTACCATGGCCCTTCAATCGTCTTCTGCTATGCTCCGTGTATTAACCATGGAATCAACATGAGGTATTCTCAGGTTGAGGCTAAGAAGGCAGTTGAGGCTGGTTATTGGCCATTGTATCGCTTCAATCCAGAGCTTCCTGCTGGTAAGAAGTTCATGTGGGAGACAAAGCCTGCTACTGGTGACTTCCAGGAGTTCATCAAAGGCGAGGTAAGGTATTCTTCACTTTATAAGACGAATCCTGAAGATGCAGATAAGCTCTTTGCTGAAGCTGCAGAGGATGCAAAGGATAGGCTGTCATTCTATCAGAAGTGCGGCGAAATCCTCGGCGAGACGCTTTAAGATTAAAGACGATCTCATTATGGGCCTGTAATATTGCAGGCCCATATTTAATGACTTA
>CAZURL010000026.1:0-17862 GCA_964623005.1 uncultured Spirochaetaceae bacterium | reverse complement strand
CAAAAGCAAAGCACAAGCGATAAATACTTGTTGCAAATTTTGGAATAAATAAAGCCAAAGATGGGAGTCGAACCCGCGACCTGCTCATTACGAGTGAGCTGCTCTACCACTGAGCTACTTTGGCATAGTCAATCAGACCTGAAATAAGGTACACAGTTTATCTGAATAAATCAAGTAGTTTGGATAATTACAATTTCTCAATCTTTTCACGAAGCAAAATAAACCAAGTCTTAGACCGTGTAACCTAGCTTAACTGCAAAGCTCGCTTTATCGAGGCGAGATGAAAGTGCAACCTCAAATCCCTTGTAATCAAGCGCAACCTGAAACGTTCTGTATCGTATCTTTGCGCTGACTGTCAATTCCTCATTAATGTCATATGCCACTGTCAGTTTCGGTATTATCCACAAATCATACTCATAGCCTGTTACCATATTCATCCAGACTGCCTGATTTACGGCATCACCTACCTCGATGACAAAATGAAGTTCATCAAAATCCAAGAGAAGCGAGAACGCCGCATCAGGAGGAGCAAAGAACAAATTTTTATCATAATGGAATCTAAAACCATCAACGATATCTGTACCATCAAAATACCATGCTGTACTGAGCGTAGGAAGATCTCTCAGATCGAACACAAGTGCTATGCTATCGTTAATCCGATACATCAGTCCAAGATTAAGGCTTATACCTACACCAAGATTATACCTGTTATTCGCAACTAAGCTCAGGATATCAGCATCAAGTCGAGCTGCCAGGTAATCACTGCTGCTGAATGAGGTATTGAAGAAAATGCGCGGAGAGGCAGAAATTCCTATAGAGAGGAAATCACCAAGAACATAACTTGCGTATCCAACATCCACGCCAAACGAAATCTGGATATCGTTGCCATAGAAATAATCACCGTACTTGTACTGTGATAGAAGTTCTTCTGTCCCGATGAATGAGATACCAGCAACCCAGTTCCATCCAAACCCATTATGGATTGAACCGCCATTGAACTTAAGATCGAAGCCAAGTCCGTTTCCAAGGCTCGCATTGGAAAGTAAAAGCGAATCCATAGAAACAAGGGACTGCATTGCAATTGCAGTATTTGCATCACCTATATTCCAAAAGCCACCGTCGGCTTGGAAATACTCCCTGATAAAGTATGCAGTCTCCGCATCTGTTTTGTATGTCCCAGGAAAATTTGCATCAAAGCTGAATGCACTCCTGATTTCATCATAATTAGATACAAGATATTCATCGCTTGCATTGATGATTGCATCTGCCAAGTCGCGTTTGCTTTTTGCAAGGGTACTTGCAGGATCAACAAGGAACATAAGTCCATCCATATCGCTTCTGGCGTTAATCTCGAATGAAAACGGTGTACTTTCCTCTATCTCAACAAACCTTGCAGGACTTCTGTATCGTTCGTCAATATCAAATGAAGTAGAAGGTACGACTGCATAAATGAACATACTAGAGAAAAATAGTATAACTAAAGAAAGAATCGGCTTTCTCATCAATCTACCTCAAGAGCAAAATAATATTCATTCATCTCCCCTTTAGTTCCTTTCGGATCGGGATTCTTTCTCAGATAATAGTTGCCAAATTTTACGCTATAATCATTATCACCTTCGATTATCTTATTATAATATATGATGCTAGGATTCAAATCTTCATCTTCTGTAAATGTGAACGATGTTTGCGTTACAACCGTCATGGAACCCAATGCCGTAGACTCTACATATGTGACATATGCATCTGTGTATGCAGTGGATCGTGAATCAACTATACTCCATGAATCCACATTGAAAGAGCTAGCATTCCACTTATTATTATTCCATTGATATGTTTTCTGATACGATACAAGATTTTCATCATCGCCATATGGCACTGGGTTTTCAGTGACTGTATCAATAGCGCTATCAATAAGCGGCATTATCCTATATTTATTGCTATCTTCATTTTCGAGAATATAGTATCGATATTTAGAAGTAGAATTATCATTCTCCACAACAGTCACATAGAACTGCGAAGCATAATATCCACTTGATGGACTTTTGGTCGTTGTCCACTTATAGTCACCAGCAAAGCTTTTCGTGGTAAAGTTGAATGAAACCATACTGCTGCCACTTCCAGATAATGTTAAAGTCACATTATAGTCTGAATAAGTAGTCATGCTCGTAAGGTCTGAAATCAGAAGCACTGCATTATCGCCAGAGGACTTTAAAGTTGCGCCTTTTACAGTTATCGAAGATATATCGACATCTTCGGCAACAGGGAACGTGACCTTATAATGCTGCCGACCGATTTCTGTCGTATTTTTGATTGCATCTAAATCAGTTACATAGAATTTATTGTTGCTTATTACAGTAGACGAGCTTCCTTTCGCACGGACTCTGAATGTTCCGATATCAAACGCAGAAAAAGCATCTTTGAATGTATATGTTTGCGAACTACCGCTGATTTTTGAGGAAAAGACCACCCTGTCAGTCTCATTCTTCACAAGCTCGATCTCAGAATAATCGCTTTTGAGTCCGGAAACTGTAAGATAACCGTCATTTACTTCAAGTGTCAGTGTTTGCTCACCTTCATACTCACCTATTATAAGCTCCTTAGTAAGCACACCATACTCACCATCGTTATACTTATGAGCGATTTCTGCGGTATAGGATTCTGTTTCTTCTAATCCTTTTATTGTGAATGATCCACTGCTAAATTGGCCGTAGGAAATTCCATCTATTGTCACCTGATACGTCATATCGCTTTCAGGTGCGTTAAGAATCTCTACTTCCGCAAAGTCCGTACCACGTTTTACCAGCGTTGCTTCCGGAGCTATCGAATCTATATCATCTCGTTGATAGTCAGCATCAATCGTAAATAATTCCGTCCATTCTGGATTCAAAAGCGAAGAAGCTGCATATAGCATAACTGAATATGTTGTATTGTTTTCACTCGCAACGCCCGTTATATCAATTGATGCAGTATAAATACCGTTAGAGAACTCAGTATCAAGGACAAATATACTCCCATCATTGATTTCATTTATAGAAGCTGCATACTGCTTTGCCCCTGATACAGCCTTGAATACCAGATTAATGTATCTTCCATTATTTGACGAACTTATCATGATAGATTTATCAGCGCTTATTGCTGTTCCAGTTTCTTCGATTGACTCGCTCGTTACAGGGGAACAAGAAATAAACAGCAGAACCATCATAATGATAATCAATGCTTTTGCTTTCATAGATCTATTCCAAAAAACAAAAATACAATAGCAAAAGGTGTTATCATAGACAACATAGTGAACAAAAAATACAATAATCTGTTTGATAATTCAAAATTATTACTGCCCAATAGGGCAATTACATTAAAGCTTAGGAGAAAACAATTCCAGTTTGCTGATTTGTTTTGAAAATATATGACCAAAAATAGCAGCTTATGAATAGGAATGGGCTGCTGTGACGCAGCCCATGGATTATTATTTATTTCCCTGCTTAATAGCAGCCTGTGCTGCCGCGAGACGTGCGATAGGCACTCTGAACGGAGAACAGGAAACATAATTTAGGCCAACGGACTGGCAGAACTCGATAGACTTCGGATCGCCACCATGCTCACCGCAGATACCCATCTTCATATCAGGTCTTGTCTCACGGCCAAGTTTGACAGCCATCTTAATCAACTTGCCAACACCATCGAAATCGATTGTTGCAAATGGATCATATGGATAGAACTGCTTATCAGGATCGTTGACATAATGTGTAAGGAAGGATGCCGCATCATCACGGGAGAAACCGCAAGTCATCTGAGTAAGGTCATTCGTTCCGAATGAGAAGAACTCAGCCTCCCCTGCAATCTCATCTGCTGTGATAGCAGCTCTAGGAACCTCAACCATCGTACCGACCTTGTACTCGACCTTAAGTCCCTGCTCCTCAAAGACCTTATCGATAACCGCAACAGCTCTCTCTTTACAGTATACGAACTCCTTATAAATACCAACAAGCGGAATCATGATTTCAGGATGTACGTCTACCCCCTGTCGCTTAACTGTTATCGCTGCTTCAATGATAGCTCTGACCTGCATCTCAAGAATCTCTGGATAGACTATTGCAAGACGGCAACCGCGGAAGCCAAGCATCGGGTTGAATTCCTGAAGAGAGTTGATCTTCTTCGAAATCGCCTCGACAGTCGTTCCAAGCTGGAGTGCCATCTCATGCCTTGATGTGTGGTCATTCGGAAGGAACTCATGGAGAGGTGGATCAAGAAGACGGATCGTTACAGGGAGACCTTTGAGTTCACGGAAGATTCCGATGAAGTCCTCTCTCTGCATCGGCAGAAGTTCAGAAAGCGCAATCTGTCTTTCACCATACGTATCTGCAAGAATCATCTTTCTCATAGAGATGATTCTCTTACCGCCGAAGAACATATGCTCTGTGCGGCAGAGTCCTACACCTTCTGCTCCGAGCTGTACTGCATGGTGGGCATCCTGAGGTGTATCTGCATTGGTGCGCACTGCCATTGTCTTGATCTCGTTGACGTACCCCATGAACTTCTTATAGTTCTGGTAGAGAACAGATGCACTCTCGTCCATCATTCCCTCAAGCACCTGCATAATCTCCGATGGCTTTACAGGAATCTTCTGTGCATAAACAGCGCCTGTGAATCCATCGATTGACATGTAATCACCTTCAACAAGGATCTTGCCATTGATCTCAAGTGTCTTTTTGATCTCATCGATATGGATTTCACCACAACCAGAGACACACGGGCATCCCATACCACGAGCGACAACAGCTGCATGGCTTGTCATACCGCCACGGCAGGTAACAACACCCTTGGAGACAGCCATTCCTCCGATATCCTCAGGAGAAGTCTCTGTTCTGACAAGGAGAACGTCCTTACCCATTGCAGCAGCATCTTCTGCATCTTTTGCAGTGAAGTAAATCTGACCGCAAGCGCCGCCTGGGGATGCATTAAGACCATGGGTAGTCTCTTTGATGTTAAGCTCCTTGATGTAATTCGTATCGAGAATCGGAGCAAAAAGCTTATTGAATTCCGCAGCAGGAACACGAGAGACAGCAGTTTTCTTGTCGATAAGCCCTTCTTCGACCATCTCGACCTGGCTTCTCAGCCATGCAAAAATCGTTCTCTTTCCGCTTCTTGTCTGAAGCATGTAAAGCTTTCCTTCCTGGATTGTGAACTCGATATCCTGCATATCATGATAATGCTTCTCAAGCGTCTCACGGATTTTGCAAAGCTGATCGTATACATCCGGATTTACCGCAAGAAGCGTATCAAGCTTCTGTGGCGTCCTGATTCCAGCAACAACATCCTCTCCCTGTGCGTTCATAAGATACTCGCCGAAGAACTTATTCTCGCCGTTTGCCGGATCACGAGTGAATGCAACGCCTGTACCGGAGGTATCCCCCATATTGCCAAAGACCATCGACTGCACGTTAACAGCAGTTCCAAGCAGTCCCCTGATATCATTCATGAGCCTGTACTTGATTGCTCTCTCATTGTTCCATGAGCGGAAAACCGCATCGATTGTCTTGAAAAGCTGGTACTCAGGGTCAGTCGGGAAGTCCTCACCTGTAGCTTTCTTATAGATAATCTTATAGCGCTTAATGACTTCCTTGAGGTTATCTACATCAAGCTCTGTATCGAAATGCTTGCCATTCTCATCCTTTACCGCCTGAAGCGCATACTCAAAGCTCGAATGAGGAACACCCATTACAACGTCACCGAACATCTGGATGAAGCGACGATAGCTATCCCATGCAAAACGTTCGTTGCCTGTCTTCTTTATAAGTGCCTCAAGCGAATCAGGGTTGAGTCCAAGGTTGAGAACCGTGTCCATCATGCCAGGCATCGACTGAGCTGCGCCTGAACGAACAGAAACAAGCAGAGGATTCTCCCTGTCTCCGAGGCGAGCGCCCATCATTTCCTCAAGTTTATGAAGGTTATCAAGAACCTCTTCTCTCATGCCCTCTGGATAAGCTTTATGTTCATCCCAGAATGCGCACGCTTCTGTAGTAATAGTGAATCCGGGTGGTACCGGAAGGCCGATGGAGGTCATATCAGCGAGATTAGCACCCTTTCCTCCAAGAAGGCCCTTCATGTCCGCAGTTCCCTCGGCATTTCCATTACCGAAGAAATAAACATACTTCTTTTTTTCTGCCATCTCTATATCCTTTTTATTTCCGCAATGATGTTATCCATAAGGAAGGAATCAGTCAATCAAATAAAATAAGATTATTTATTTTATTCGTTATACACATTCAAATTGCTCAAATAAAATGAAACATTGTTCCGTTTTTGATGAAAAATACAGAAACCATTTTCTCCACTTTCGTATTATTTTCCTTTATACTTATTTTTAAGCAGGAGATTAACATGACAATACAAGAATCAGCGGAAATGTACCTTGAAACGATACTGAAGCTATCGGAAACAAACAAGATTGTCCGTTCGATAGATGTTGCGCACGATATGGGCTTTTCTAAACCAAGCGTCAGTCGTGCTATAAAAAACCTAAAGGAAAATGGATATATAAACGTTGATCATGAGACGGGCAACATCGAACTTCTTCCGCCAGGAAGAGAGATTGCAGCAAAAATCTACGAAAGGCACAAGGCGATTTCCTCCTACCTCATCAAACTGGGCGTCGATCCAGATACCGCACAGGAAGATGCTTGCCGCATCGAACACGTTATATCCGATGAATCCTTCCGAGCTATCCAGCGGCATGCAAAGAATTTCGAAGGTTGAATGTAGGTACGCAATAGGCTGGACATGGCGTTCAGCCTGTTAAAGAAAAGAGCGTACATACAATGTACATACGCTCAAACATTTATGAATCAGTTATAATCAGCAAGCTTCATTGAAAACGCCTACATCTTTTTCTTCCGAATATACTCTGAGCTTCTCAAGAGCACGCTTTTCGATCTGTCTTATCCTTTCCTTTGTAAGAGAATAACGCTCGCCAATCTCCTTGAGCGACATTGGCTTTCCACCTGTAAGACCATAACGCAGCTCTATGATATCCCTTTCCTTATCCGTAAGATGGGAAAGCAACGACCTGACCTCTTCTTTCAGCGCGCTGTCAATAACCTGCTGCTCCGGCCCATCGGACTCATCCTCAATGAACTCACCGATAGAAGTATCACTCTCCTCGCCCTTCTTCACAGGGCTGTCAAACGATACGATATCCTGACTGATCGTAAGGAGATTGCTTACAAGAGCACTATCAAGGCCTGTTGCCTCTGCAATCTCATCAATACTCGGAGCTGTAGTCTCCTTATCATGGATCAGTTCTTTCTGAGCCTTCTGGATCTGGATAAGCTCGTTTGCTCTGTTAAGCGGAAGCCGTACAGTCCGCCCCTTTTCGGAGATAGCCTTCATTATCGACTGACGGATCCACCATACTGCATATGATATAAAATGATAGCCCTTCTCTGGCTCAAACTTATCGAGTGCGGTTATCAAACCAATATTCCCTTCATTGATGAGATCTGAAAGCGGAAGGCCCTGACCACGGAACTTCTTCGCAACCGATACAACGAAGCGAAGATTTGAATTCAAAAGCTTCTCTCTTGCAGCTTTATCACCATGCTTTGCTTTGAGGGCAAGTTCATATTCTTCTTCATGCGTGATCAAAGGAATCCTATTTATTTCAGCAAGATAGATGGAAAGAACCTCATTATCGTTTTCCATAACCATCATATCGTTTTCCTTTCTTGCGTTTTCCATTTCTGTTGCCCTCCATATTGGGATTTCAGAAATACATTGCAGAAAGCATACCAACTTCCTATTTTTAAAGTTATTTACTTATATAAAAAGACTTTAAAATATAAAGTTAAATTGTAGAAATAAACAAAAAGAGACATTTTGACACTTATAGGAATAAAACCGGACGAAAAGTGTCACAATGACTCTTAGAGTATGTCCTTGCTATCGTCCGTGTCATTCTGCCACGGGAAAACGATCTTAACAGACTCCAGAAGGTTCATGCGCCCCTCCCCTGTAATATTAAACGGAGAAGATTCGAGCGCTTCAAGGAAGCTATCGTAAGCATCTTTTATCAAATCGGTGATCATATCACCTTCTGGGAGAGAAAGATGGAATACAGGCTTTGCGTTAAGATAAGCTAATAGCTGATAGCGGTAGAACATAACGAACTCGAGCGTATAATCCACGTCCATCATCCGGGAAAGAAATGCATTGACATATGCCTCGAATGCATTTTCCCTATCGTTCTTCCGTATAAGCGTACCTGCTTCTTTATATCTGATGATACTCAGGGTCTTATTCATCTCATCACCTGCACACTAAAGATAATAATGAATCAGAAAAAGTGAAGAACATGTGTGCACCTTGCCGTTTTCTCTCTCTATTTGTATATTCCATTATGGTCTTAGACCAAGACATCATTACAGAGGTGACGAATATGAAAATCAATCCACTTGGTGATAGGGTTCTTGTAAAAGCAAAGGCTGTTGAAGAGAAGACAGCATCAGGCATCTACATTCCGCAGACGGCCCAGGAAAAAACGCAGATTGCAACTGTTGTCGCAATTGGCGATGACGAGTCAATCAAAGTCAAAGTCGGCGATGAAGTTATCCATGACAAGTATGCAGGTACACAGTTCAAGGATGATGGAGATGAGTATCTTATTCTCAACTACGCAGACATCTTGGCTATAATCGGCTAAAACGACGGCCTCGGGAAAACCGGGGCCATTATTCAAAATAGGAATCTCTCAATTTTCTTCCCGATATTAGAAATCATCGTATCTTCAGGCATATAGCACTCAGGAAGTGAAGAAAGCATCATGCCGCTGTATTTTGCTCTGATCAGCCTTGTATCGAGAATCAGGACAACCCCGCGATCATCTTCGCTTCTTATAAGCCTTCCAATGCCCTGTTTGAGCTTCAGTACAGCCTCAGGAATGGCCATGCTCAAAAAAGGCCGGCCTCCATGTTTTTCAATATTCTCCGACCTTGCCATTGCAATCGGCGTTGAAGGTACGGAAAACGGAAGCTTCACTATTATTACCAAACGAAGCGTATCGCCGGGAGCGTCTATCCCTTCCCAGAAAGAAGAGACTGCAAACAGGGAACTATCCTTATTGTTCCTGAAGGCCTTAAGAAGAACAGGTCGTGAAGAACGCTCATCCTGAATCAATAGATCAGGAATTCTTCCCTTTACCTTGTCATAGACAACCTTCATCATCTCTTTCGATGTAAAGAGAACGAGCGCACCGCCTCCTGAGGAGAGGATCGCATCTGAAACAACCGATGAAACATAGTCGGTATATTCGGCATTTACAGTCTGCGCATAAGGTTTTCCATCCTGAGGAACAAGAAGCATCAAGTTCTTGCTATACTGGAAAGGAGAATCAAAGGTGGCAGACAAAAGCCTCTCCTTCTCTTCACTCAGTCCGGAACGAGAGGAAAAGTATTCAAAAGAGTCTCCGACAGAGATTGTTGCCGATGAATAGATTACAGAAGACAGATTCGAGACAAGGAGCTTACTGAGAACAGGCCCCGTATCCATCGGAGCAAGCCTTATCTCCCATCGTCCGCCTATTCTCGATGCATAAGGTATCGTATCGTCCCATGAGGAGAAACGGATGAAATCAAGCAGTACATCGGCATATGCTGATATCGTTCCACTGTAACGAACAAGAAGCTCGAAATATGTAATATTCTCCTCTGCTATATTCTCTCTATATCCCGTATATATATCTGCCGAGATATGACGCATCTCATCTGCAATGATCTCTCCATCCCTAAGCCGCGCTCTATTTCTTTCATAGAATAACGGTGTAAGGAGAACTTCATTCTCGCTGTAGTCCTCAAAGACAGAAGAAAGCACCATATCATATTGATCTAGAAGCGTTCTTATATGGGCAATAGAGTCCTTTATCCGGTTGCCAATGCCTTTATTCACCTCTTCCACAGAGAGAAAGTCAAGGATGGAAGCAGAACCGAAACGACGTTCATGGCGCGTCAGATAATCGAGGAAACGAGCGACACGCTCTGATGAATAAGCACGAGAGAAGATCTCCGTTGCCTCATTTTCTATATGATGCGCCTCATCGATAACGACAACCTCATATGCAGGCAAAATCGCATCTTCATCAAAGCCTTTTCCCGTTTCATGGCGGTTCATTGCATCGAGAAGAAGCAGATGATGGTTCGTCACGACAAGCTGCGCTTTCTGCGCTTTTCTTCTTGCGTTATAGAAAAAACAGCGGGAGAAGAATGGGCACCTTGATGACGGACAGTCCTTTTCATCGGATGCAAGAGAGCGGAAAATGTCATTCAAAGCACGTGATGTAAGCTCCGGCGAGGCGCCTGTCTCGCTCGTTTCAACCCATTTTTCAAAGGCAAGTTCGTCTTTGCTTGGACTGACATTCATTGCAGCACGTTCAAGCTTATTCTCCTCATAACGTCTTACGCAAAGGTAGTTCGATCTACCAAAAAGAATTGCGGTATCGAGATCAACTGATAGCGCTTTCTTCAGCGTAGGAATATCTTTGTCATAGAGTTGCTTTTCCAGCGTTATAGTAGATGTCGCAACGATGAAAGAAGCATCTTCATCACCCTTTGCTTCCATGAAGATCGGAGCAAGATAAGCAAAACTCTTACCGATGCCTGTCCCAGCTTCTACAGCAAGGTTCTTCCCCTCTTTTATCGCTTTCTCAACAAGCCTGGCCATCTCGAGCTGCCCCTCTCTGAATGAGTAATTATCGAGGGCAGTGTCTATCTCGCCTCCGGGTGAGAATATCGTGTCGATATCCATCACTCTTCCTTTCCGCTGTATTCTGCAAGTTTTCTATGCAATGTCTTTCTGCCGATCTTCAATAGCTCTGCCGCTTTTGTTTTATTTCCCTTACAGAAGGATATAGTATCTTCAATAAGACGTTTCTCGGCCTCATCAAGCGTTATCGGAAGCGTGAGCGTCACCGTGCTTTCACCGCTTCTCTCGCGTATCTGAGAGGGCAAGTCATCTACATCTATCAGTTTATTGCGGCAAAGTACGACAGCAGCCTCTATGCTGTTTCTGAGTTCCCTGACATTTCCCGGCCAGGAGTAACTATAAAGCGCTTTCCTTGCAGCCGGCGTAAAACCTTCGATTTTCCTGCCATCCTCGCTATTGAATGTATTGAGAAAAGATTGGGACAAAAGCTCTATATCTTCCTTCCTTTCCCTTAGTGGAGGCACTTCGATATGCACAACATTGAGACGGTAATAGAGATCTTCCCTGAACCTTCCCTCTTTTACCTCTTCCATCAGATCTCTATTTGTAGCACAGATAACACGTACATCAACGGTAATGGTCTTCTCACCGCCAACTCTTTCGAACGCTCTCTCCTGAAGCACACGAAGCAGCTTTACCTGAGTCGCCGCATCGATCTCACCTATCTCATCTAAGAAGAGCGTACCTGTATCGGCTAGCTCAAAACGGCCCTTCTTCTGCGATACAGCACCCGTAAAGGCGCCCTTCTCATGACCAAAAAGCTCATCTTCAAGCAGGGAAGACGAAAGGGATGCGCAGTGAACTTTGATAAAAGGCTTTCCATGGCGATCTGAAAGGGACTCAATTGCATCCGCTACAAGCTCTTTTCCTGTTCCAGATTCTCCCGTGATCAGGACAGATGCGCGCGTTGGCGCTACCTGTGAGATAATCTGCATAAGCCCTGAAATCTTCCCAGACTTGCCTATTATCTTGCCATAGCCCTGCTGTTTCTTGAGTTTATCGATCTCCTCAGAAAGCCGTCTATTCTGTTCAGCAAGCGTAGATGCGGCGATGCTTTTCTTTACAACCAACGAAAGCTTGTCTATATCCACAGGCTTGGTGAAGAAATCAATCGCACCATCCCTCATCGTCTCGACCGCAGTCTCTATCGTACCATGTCCGGTAAGAACGATTACAGGCAACATAGGATAGGCCGAGCTTATGCGTTTTATCAACTCGCTTCCATCCATCTCAGGCATCCTGAGGTCGGTTATCACAAGATCGACCGCATTCTTGTTAATCTTATCCCAGGCTTCCTTGCCATTTTCTGCGGTTATTACCGTATAGCCTTCATCCTCAAATGCCAGCTCTAATCCTGAACGTATATTCTTCTCGTCATCTGCAATAAGAAGCGTTGCCATTACTCCTCCATATCCACAAGTGCTTTTCTCTGACTTCTCGGAACAGGAAGCTTGATGGTGAAAACGGTGCCCTTGCCAAGCTCCGATGTTACGAAGATATCACCATGATGCTCCTTTATGACCTTATATACGACAGTCAATCCAAGGCCTGTTCCGCTTGCTTTCGTCGTAAAATACGGCTCAAAAATCTTTGAAAGACTTTCTTCGTCTATTCCTGTTCCATTATCCTCTATTCTTATTGTCTCATAATCGCCATCAAGATGCGTCGATACAGAAAGGATGCCGCCTCCAGGCATTGCCGAGAACGCATTCTCAACGATATTCAATAGGCTCTGCCTGAGATAGCGCTGATCAATCTCGACAGACGGCAGGAAGGATTCAAGATCAGTCTTTATCTCAATATGCTTCTCCCCGGCCTCGGGGCCTAGGAAAACAACAAGTTCATCGATTACGGAATTAATTGAACCAAGCGTGAGTTCAACATTCATCGGTCTTACCGCAAACAAGAAGTCGACAGCGATTGAATTGAGGTGATCTATCTCTTCATCGAGCACGGAAAGGTATCTATCAGCGTCATCTCCTGTCAAACTGCCTTTATTGGTGAAAGCCTTACGCAAAAGCTGGAGATGGATCTTCATTGCCGCAAGCGGATTCTTTATCTCATGGGCAATGCCTGCGGCCATCGTCGTCATAGAAGCAAGCGACTCGCTGCGCCTGAGCTTTGTCTCACGGTTTATCTCATCTGTTATATCTGTTATATCAATCTCGGTAAAAGTTTCATCATCCACATCAAGGCTCTTAAAAGAAACTCTCAATACAGAAGTCCCCTCGCCCACCTGAAAGGCAAAATCCCGTGGATCGGGGCGCTCTTTCCCCATAAGCACTGAAAGGATGAAGCTTTTGACATCTTTATCGAAAAGAGCATCATCTAGTCTCTTTCCCTCTTTAAGACGGTGTCGCCTATCTGAAGGGAGAAGACGCATAACTGTACGGTTCATGAACGCTATGTGCCGATCTTTTGTAACAATGATATATCCAGCAGGAAGCGTGTCGAGAACCGTACGATAGATATCGCTCTCACGGATTCCTTCATTGATAAGCTTTGCAAGTTCCTCGGCCGGAAGTCCTCCGATATTCCCTGCAACCTTTTTCAAAAGTTTACTCGACATGCCGAACCTCCCTCATCGCAAGATCAAGCGCCATACGCATCGACATATTATATGTGTCGCTGGAAAGAAGCGATGATGAGAAAGCTTCATAGATGCGTTTTGCCTTCGTTCCTTTTATACAACCAGAACGTAAAAGCCCTTCAAGACGGCTGAGTACACGTTCACGGAAGTATTCATAACCTCCGAGTTTCTCAAGTCCAGAGAATACAGCCTCCTCTTCTTCTCTTTTCATCATCACGCCGTTTGATAGTGCATAAACATATTTCCCGACATAGTCTTCCATCGCTTTCTTTTCATCCTCATCAGCGCCTTCTGCAAAGAAAAATTCATCGAATGATGAATATCTGTCGTAGATAGAGAATGTATCTGCGATAAAAGAACACACCTTCTCTTCCGTAAGCTCTGGAAATGTGAATTTCCTGCATCTGGAAAGTATCGTCTCCAAAAGTCTTCCCGGACATTTTGAGATCAATATGAGATGAGCGTGCTGTGGCGGCTCCTCCAAGAGCTTCAATAGGCTGTTCTTAGCACCCTCTGTATAATCTTCTGCGTTCTCGAATATGACAACCTTCTCATCACTGCCTTCGCTTAGCCAGGATTGTATGCTTCTTATCTCCTCGATTGTTGCGCCTTGTGTCTTCTTTCCTACGTTGATAACAGGATCGGTAAGGCAGGAATCGATTTCCCTTACGATCTTCTTTACCTCACTCTCGCTGTACTCTCTATCATCTTCAAGCGAGAACAATAGCTCATCGATATAAGAAGCAACAGCAGAGACAGATCTATCGCCTTCTAGTCTATCATCCTTCTTTCCCTTAATACCGGAAGCTTCCCTATGAAGCTCTGCAATACACTGATGGTATTGCAATAATATCTTCCTAACACTCTGGATGTAGAAAATACGTGAACGCTTTGTCAGCTGATTCTGGAAAAGAAGCGACGCAGCCCTAAGCTCTGGATGCATGGGACGGGAGAGAAATAGCACGATATTACGCCCTCTCAACATCTCTCTTTCCTCACATGCTGTAAGATAGAATGCAAGATCCAAGGCGGCGGTAAGGCGTGACGAACCACGAGCGCCAGAGAACAGAAGCGTCCGAGGAAGCATTGAGCGAGATAAAACACTCTCTAGGCTCTCTGCAACAGAACTCTGTGTCTTATAAAGGGCATCAAATGCCATTGAACGCCTCCGAGAAAGAATCCTTCAGCGTCGGAAATAGCGGTTTGATTAAATCTGTGATGATTGCACTCTTATCCATAATTGGTGAGAAATCAAAGAAGGTCTGATTACTTAAGATAAGGAGAATCAGAGAAAGCAATATCGCAGAAGCAAAAAGGCCCCAGAAGAAACCAAGGATGTTATCAAGCGAGAAAGCCTTGAAGGAACCAAGCAGTTTTGAAATTGGCGAACACATCCGGGATATAAGCAAATACACAACTGCTGATATCCCAACAAATACGGCATATGTAATCCAAAACGCAGGCGCACCGGTACGGGATACGATGAACGAAGAGAGATTTTTCGTAAAAAGAAGCGCTATCGGTATGGAACAGAGAAGTCCGACAAGTCTGGTAGCTGAGGTGCTGAATCCTGTCACACATCCTGATATACCGCCCAAGAACAAGATGACAAGCGTAATTATATCTAGAATGCCAAATGTCATAGAACCTATAGTGAAAGTCCAATCCATATCCGGATGATATCCCAATAAAAGGAAATGTGCCACCTTGCATTGAATATTCAAAAGCTACCCACATAAGCGGTTTTTTACTATTATTACGGATATGGCTAAATTTTGGGCAGCCCTGTTCGGGGGCACTAAGCATGACAAGGATATGAAGAGGCTCTCTCCGATTGTTGAGAGCGTTAAGAAGGAATATAGCTGGGCAGAGAGCCTCAAGGATGAGGACTTTCCCAGAATCACAGCAGAATGGAAGGAAGAGGTGCAGAGCGGCAGGAAAACGCTTAATGAGCTTCTTCCAAAAGCATTTGCGCTCGTTCGTGAAGCAGCTGGCAGAACGCTGGGAGAAAAGCACTATGATGTTCAGATCATGGGCGCTATCGTTCTCCACGAAGGTTCGATTCTTGAAATGAAAACCGGTGAAGGCAAAACCCTCACATCTGTACCAGCAGCTTACCTTAATGCGCTTGAAGGAAAAGGCGTGCACATTGTCACTGTCAATGACTATCTTGCACAGCGTGATGCTGAATGGATGGGACAAGTCTATTCGTTTCTCGGAATGAAGACTGGCGTTGTCATTGCAGGACAGGACGATCAGCGAAAGAGGGAAGCCTATGAAGCGGATGTAACCTATGGAACGAATAACGAGTTTGGCTTTGATTACCTAAGAGATAATATGAAGGGATCGATGGCTGCAAAGCTTCAGGCAAAGCATCACTATGCAATCGTTGATGAAATCGATTCTATTTTGATAGATGAAGCGCGAACGCCTCTTATCATTTCAGGACAGGCAGAAGATGACACACCGAAAGTACGTGCAGCAAGGGCTGTCGTCCCATTTTTGAAGGAGTGCGAAAAAGACCCTGAAACTGGTAATTACTACGAACTTACTGCAATGGAGAAGCTTGATAGAGATGTCTATGCCTCATTTGATGAAAAAGGAGATTACAAGCTCGACGAAAAGGGCAAGAAGGTCACTTTCACTAAGGATGGCATGACGCACATTGAGGAAGCTCTTAAGAAAACAGGAGCGCTCCAGCCATCAAAGGATGAGGAAGGAAATACTGTCTACTCGCTCTATGATGACCAGAACTTCGAGCTTGTCCATTATGTTACTCAGGCAGTAAGAGCGCAGTATATGTATCAGAAGGATACGGATTATATCGTAAAGGATGGAGAGATCCAGATAGTCGATGAGTTTACGGGACGCGTACTTCCAGGAAGAAGATATTCAGAGGGACTTCATCAGGCGATAGAAGCTAAAGAGAATGTGATGGTCAGAGGACAGTCAAAGACCTTTGCGACCATCACCTTCCAGAACTTCTTCCGTATGTATGACAAACTTTCCGGCATGACAGGAACCGCAGATACCGAAGCAAATGAATTCAAGCAGATCTATGGAATGGATGTTGTTGTCATACCGACAAATGTCCCTGTACAGAGAAAAGATCTGCCTGACCTGACATTCTATAATGAAGAAATGAAGTATGCTGCAATCGTCAAGGATGTAAAGCGCATCCATGCAACCGGACAGCCAATACTTATCGGTACAACGTCGATTGAGAAATCTGAGCGTCTATCAAAACTGATAACAAAAGAAGGTATCAGGCACGAGGTTCTTAATGCAAAGAACCATGCAAGGGAAGCTTATATCATCGGAGAAGCAGGTGCAAAGGGCGCAGTCACGATTGCAACAAACATGGCAGGCCGCGGTACGGATATAAAGCTGGGAGGATCGCCACAGCATCTTGCAATGAAGAAAGTCGGAACCGAAGCCTCTCCCGAAGAACTGAGGAAAGCCATGAATGATATCATGCCTGAATACAAAAAGGCATATGAAGAGGTCAAGGCACTCGGTGGACTATATATCATCGGTTCAGAGCGTCATGAATCAAGACGTATCGATAACCAGCTCAGAGGTCGCGCAGGACGACAAGGGGATCCAGGTGTAAGTCAGTTCTATATCTGCTTAGATGATCCTCTCATGAGACTTTTTGCGAAGGAAGGTCTAAAAGAGATGATAGGCCGTCTTGGCCTCAAAGACGGCGAGCCTATTCAGCACAAGATGCTGGATAATGCTATCGAGAATGCACAGAAGCGCGTTGAAGAAAGGAATTTTGAAATCAGAAAGCGTCTCCTAGAATACGATGATGTACTTAATGAACAGAGAAATTTCATCTACTCGGAGCGCGATGGGATTCTGCAAGCAGAGAATCTTTCAGACCGCGTAATCGATAACTCCAAGGAACTTGCAAGAGAAGCATATGAAGCTGCAAACGGCGACAAGGATAAATTCAATGAGTACTTCACGCGTGTATTTTCCGTTGCACCGTCAAGCGGGGATATCAAAGAGGTTGAAGAGAATATCGAAAAGAACATCCGCGAAAAAGAAGAAAAGGTCGGAAAGCCGAACTTCAATGCTTTTATACGCTATATCTATCTTAGGAATATAGACAAGAGATGGATTGATCACCTCGATGCACTTGAAGACTTGAGGGAAGCGGCATCACTGATGAGCTATGCACAGAAAAATCCTCTTGTAGAGTACAAGAACACAGCATCCGAAGCATTCGATGAAATGATCGAAGGAATCTCAGAAGCAGTATGCCGCACCGTCTGTGCGGTAAGGATCTCTACAGAACCTAGAAAACGAGAGAACGTACAGGGCCGTATGCAAGCTTCACATCAGTCGATACAGGCACTCCCACATACAGGGAAGAATCAGAATGTAAAGACTGCTGTTTCAAGTCAGGCACAGGCGCATAGCACCACAATCGTCCGATCCCAGCCTAAAGTCGGCAGGAACGATCCTTGTCCATGCGGTAGCGGCAAGAAGTACAAGAACTGCTGTGGAAAGAATTT
>CAZURL010000025.1:0-18003 GCA_964623005.1 uncultured Spirochaetaceae bacterium | reverse complement strand
GAGAAAGCATGTCGAAAGTCTAATCAGTTGAAGAGATGAATGCAATCAGGCGTTGTATTATACTTTCATTATGAAAAAGATAACGGCAATGTTACTGGTGGCGATTTCAGCGCTATCGCTCCCAGGAGCAGGGGGAAGAGAATATACAGCGATAAATCCATCTAGGGTGATGGATCTCTCAGCAGAAAGCACCGTAGAGAGATCGGTGAGTATATCAAGTATGCTCTACTCTCTTGGCAACCTCTATTCATATCTCGATTCATACTACCTTGGAGATATAGACAATAAGGCTATGGAAGAGAGCCTTATAGCTGCGATGGTCTCCTCTCTTGGCGATGAATACTCGTATTACATACCTTCCAATGATGCAGAGACTTTCAGCGAAACTTCTGAAGGCAGCTACATAGGTCTCGGCCTGTATCTTACAAAATACAATCCATCGCTACAGGATCCCTCCGATCCATCGACGATGTATGTCGTAATCCAAGCGCCATTTCCAGGAGGCCCTGCGGACAGAGCCGGATTGAGACCGAATGATATGATAAGCAGTATCAACGGAGAAGATGTTTCTCCCATGACAGCTGTAGAAGCTTCAAGAAAGCTCAGAGGTGAAGGCGGAAAAGATATTACGATAACCGTGCATAGAGGCGATGCTGTCTTTGACCTAACACTCCGTCCTGAACGCGTTACCACGCCATCAACTTCATCAACACTTCTTGAAGGAAATATTGGATATATAAGGATAATGTCATTCTCGCTATCGACGGCAGAGAGCTTCAAGAAAGAGCTTGAATCTCTTCTTTCAGAAGGAGCGGAATATCTTATCATTGATCTTCGCAACAATGGCGGAGGAACAGTTGCAAGCGCATTAAGCATTGCAGATATGTTCATCGATGGCGGTACGCTTCTTATCACAAGATTCAAAGATGGCTCCGGGCGCAAAGAGCAGATAAACACTGCTACAAAGGGAACCGAAGTGCCTTTATCGATGCCGCTTGCTGTTATTGTCAACACAGGTACAGCTTCCTCAAGCGAGATACTTACAGCAGCGCTTTCAGATAACGGCAGAGCAATCACCGTCGGCTCAACAACCTTTGGAAAGGGCATAATACAGGAAGTACGTCCCTTTGGAGATGGATATGTACAGATAACAACAGGCCACTACTACACTCCTAATGGCAATGACATCCACCACGTAGGGATAACACCTTCAGTACTCGTTGAAGATGAAACGTTCAGTGAAGAAGATATGGCGGCATATAGTCTCTTTATGCAAGAGAGCAAAACTGCGGCCTTTGTCGATGAAAACCCTGAGTATACATATGAAAACGTCGAGAAATTCGTCGAAGATAACAGTGAAAGCGGTGTGCCATCCTCTATTCTCGAACTTCTTGTCAGAAATGAATACTTCTACAGAATGGACTGGAACGATAGACCTGTTGCAGAACCCGAATATGACAGTGCGCTCAGATGTGCTATTGAAGAGGTTTTGAAATGAGAGTATTCCTTCTTGGTTCAGAAGCGGAAGATGGGAAAATTTATAAACTCAGTGCAAAGGAAAAACGATACCTTTTCTCCGTTCTCCGTCTGAAGATCAATGATACAATCAGAGCAAAGGATAAAAACGGCAATCTCTATAAAGCCTTTATATTCAGCGATGATAGCATAACCCTTGAAATAAGCGATGATGATGAAGGAACGCTTACAGAGGATCTTCCATCATATAGAAAGCCTCTTGTCCCTATAACGATGATGATCTCCGTTCTGAAGAACAAGAAGAACGAAGGAGAAGTAAGGATGCTGACTGAAATCGGCGTAAAGCGGATAATCCTTATGGAAACGGAGTTCACGGACGGTATGCTTAACACTCACCAGCTTGAGCGTCTTCATGCTATCATGCGCGAAGCTGTCCAGCAATCAGGGGCAAATCTGCCTGAGCTTATCGGTCCTATTTCCTTTAATGAAGCACTCACTCTTAAAGAAGGAAAACTTCTCATACTCCACCAAGGAATCAGAAGCACCTCTTTGTCCCTCGAAAAAATAGGAATGCAGGACAGTGTTTCCATAATGATAGGCCCCGAGGGAGGCTTTTCAGACAGGGAATGCGAAAAAGCAGAAGAAGCCGGAGCAGTGCCGATTCTTCTCAAAACGAACATCCTCAGATCCGAAACTGCGGCTGTCTATGCGGCCTCTGCTACCCAAGTTATGCTTCAACAATGACGTTTCCATACATAATCAACATAATTGTCTGTTATTTTCCACACATCCTTGACAATGGTAATCCCCTCTTCTTATTTTAGCTGAACATATCTAATTATTTTTTCCGGGGGGATCATATGATACTGATTTTAAATTCAGGACATTCTCAACATGTCGCCGCACTTTGCGGTGAAAACCTATTCGAGTACGTGCCTTGTGCATCGATTGGAAAGCTGAAAGAAAATGCATCAAGCAAGGACGACATATTCATCTTCGATGGAGATGAAGTGCTTCCGAAAACACTAAACGCAAAACTTTCGAGAATACATGCAAAGATAGTTCTCTATGATCGGAATAGCGAGAATATTACACCGCTTATGAAATACCAGCATTCTGTTTACCTTCCATACGATTACACCAAAGAGGAATTGGTAGAGGCTCTAAGAATTGCAGAAGAGACAGCGAAGAAGATCGGAACACTTGAGGACATTCTTGTTGGCGACTCAGAGAAGATGAGAACACTTAGAACAGCAATCGAAAAGACCGCACGATTCGGAGCGAAGGTGCTTCATATTGCAGGAGAGTCCGGAACAGGAAAGAATCTTGTTGCCTCTTATATCCATCAATCCATATTTCCAAGGAAGAATAAGTACATCTATGAAACCTGTAGCGCACTTGATGGAGATATCGCAGAATCAAGATTCTTCGGACACGCAAAGGATGCTTATACCGGAGCTGCTGAAAAAGTCGATGGTATCGTTGCTTCAGCCGATGGTGGCTCACTCTTCTTAGATGAGGTTGAAGATCTATCGCTTGCTATGCAGGCAAAGCTTCTCCACTTGATGGAAACCGGAGAATTCAGATCGATTGGCGACGATAAGATGCATAAATCATCATTCGTTCTCATCACAGCCTCAAATATCAATCTGAAGAACCTTGTGGAGAGCAAACGGATGCGCTCTGACTTCTACCATAGGATATCGGGAATAACGATAAAGATGCCAAGCCTGAAAGAACACAAGGAAGACATCCCTCGTCTTGTGGAGATAAAAGAGGAAGTGATTGGCATAAATGTCAACGAACGCATTACAGATTTCAGCACATTTATGAAAAACGATTGGGACGGCAATGTCCGAGAATTGTTTTCCGCCGTTGAAAGATATCATGTAGGACTTGCTGACTAGTGGTGTCATATAACACTAGGAAAATACGCTTGTTTTTTCTTATATCATTTCGCTAATTCAAGCTCTGAATAACAGTTAATAACGCTTTGTGAAGATTGTGTGTACCTGTGGAAAACCTGTGGAAAACCCAAACTCAAAAATGTTTTCCACACCCTTTTCCACATACTTTATTTTTATATTAAAAAGATGTTTTTTCTATTTAGTGTTAATAAATAATTTCTTTTAATATAAGAAAAAACTATTTGTTGTTCATAACACCTAATACGCGGTTGACTAATCTCGAAATCTGAGTTTTCCACGGCTTTCCACCACTTATCCACATTCCTGTGGAAAACTTGTGGAAAACCCATATCTAGCGTACATTTCCCTAGCTGATTATAATCAGGTCATGGCATCTGCATATGGAATAGGAAACCCTCTTATTGACTGTCTCTCTACTGTGGACGAAAAGGAACTTGATGCGCTCTCTCTTAGCAAAGGCACCATGCTTCTTGTTGATGAGGAGAAACGCCATGAAATACTTTCTCTTATAAGAGGAAGAAATACGGTATACTCCTGCGGTGGCTCTTGCCCGAACACAATGGTTACGCTCCGTATGCTAGGAATAGAGACAACGCTTGCTGGTGGCATCGGAAATGATGACGAGGGAAAAATCTATAGGGAAAGACTCTCAGAAAGCGGCGTACATGATGAGCTTGTTTCATTTGATTGCCCTACAGGAACGTCCATTATTCTCCTTACAGGAGACCGGGAAAGAACGATGAATACCTTCCTTGGCGCCAACAGACTATTTGATAGCGACTTTGTGAATATCGAGAGTGCGGAGAAAGCAGATCTTTTCTATTTTACAGGTTATATGTGGGACACCGAAAGCCAGAGAAGAGCTGTAAAAAAGGTTCTGAAGATGGCAAAGGAAAAAGGAAAGACTGTTGCTTTCGATATCGCAGATCCCTTTGCAGTTGCCCGCTATAGAAGTGATTTCCTCGATATCATCAGCAATTATGCGGACATAGTCTTTGCCAATAGCGAAGAGGCGCGTTTTCTTTTCGATAACTACGATGCATATGAGTGTGCCAGATCAATGGGCAAGCTTGCACGCATTGCAGTCGTAAAAAATGGAAAGAAAGGTTCTGTGGTATCGGATGAAGGGAAAATCGTACATATTCCGCTTTATGGCTCTATAGATCCTATAGATACAACAGGGGCAGGAGATACATATGCAGCCGGTTTCCTTTATGGTTATCTAAATGGGTATACTTCGGAGAAATCAGGACGCATCGCATCACTTCTTGCCGGGGAGATAATCTCAACAATGGGCGCGCAGTTCCCTATATCGAAGATTCCTTCCATTAAAGCGAAGATTGAAGCGCTATGATCTTCTGTATCGCCTAAGGATAAAGAAGTAAAGAAAAGCGGCAATAATAGCATACCCAGCCAGAGTCAATTAAGTCCGAATAGAATGAGTACAGGAATCATTGCAAGCGGAAACAAGACAGAAATAAATAGAGCCACTCTTTTTGAGAGCAGCCCTTTGGATATCTTAGTAATTCTGTCCTAAAAGTTCAAAATATGCCTGTGGATGAGCACATACTGGGCACATATTAGGAGCTTTCTTTCCCACAACGATATGCCCGCAGTTTCTGCACTTCCAGATCATATCTCCATCCCTTGAGAAAACAAGACCTTCCTCCACATTCTTGAGAAGAGCAAGATATCTTTCCTCATGATGCTTCTCAATAGCTGCAACGCCTCTGAACTTTGCTGCAATTTCCTTGAAGCCCTCTTCCTCTGCTACCTTAGCAAATTCAGCATACATGTCTGTCCACTCGTAGTTCTCGCCCTCAGCAGCAGCCTTAAGGTTCTCCGCTGTTCCCTTGATATCTCCGCCTTCAAGATACTTGAACCAGAGCTTTGCATGTTCCTTCTCGTTCTCCGCTGTCTCTAAAAAGAGCGCTGCAATCTGCTCATATCCTTCCTTCTTTGCCTTCGATGCAAAGAATGTGTACTTGTTCCTTGCCTGGCTTTCACCAGCAAACGCTGTTTGAAGATTCTGTTCTGTCTTTGATCCCTTCAGTTCCATTTTCCTTCTCCTTATCCCTGCATTCCTTGCAGGAGCCTTCGAATATCAAATCATGTGAGTTGAGTTCAAAACCCTCCTCCATTGATACTGCCCTTTCAAATATCTCTTTCTCATAACGGACATCAACATCTACCACTTTTCCGCATTTTATGCAGATGCCATGACAATGATGATCTATTCTGTGATCATAATGAGCTTCATAGCCCATCATTGAAGGAATCTTCCCTATCTTTCCTTCCTCATAAAGTGCATTGAGATTACGATATACGGTCGCCTTGGATATCGATTTATATTTTGATGAAATAACCCTATATATATCCTCTGCACTTGGATGGCCTGGATATGAGAGGACTGCATTATATGTAAGCTCTCTCTGTAAAGTGTTTCTTTTATCCTTCATAATGATAACCGTTATCAATAAGGTATCATTACTAGAACTATTTGTCAATAAGTATGGCCGCTTTTCTCAGCGGCCTTTGAACTTACTTATTTAAAGGAATTATCCTGACCTGTTTATACATACCCTCTCCTTCGCTCTTTGTTTCAACGCCATCGAAATCATTGAGCGCGGTATGTACGAGTCTTCTCTCAAACGGATTCATCGGATCGAGAAGCTTTGACTTTCCTGTTCGTCTTACAGATTCAGCAACCCTATATGCAGAGCGTATAATCTGCTCCTCATGTCTCATCCTGTAGTTTTCACTATCAATCACTACTTTGATATCCGGATCAAGATTTCCAGCATAAACATTCGTAACTAGCTGGATTGCATCGAGGTTTTTTCCTTTCCTTCCGATTATTATGGAGGAATCAAGGCTATTGATCGAGATACCGATCTTGCTATCTCTTCTATAGCTTATCTTGGCTTCTCCCTCGTATCCCATCTTGTCTATAAGCGTCTCTATGAAATCAAGAATCTTTCTCTCAACATCATTTTCAGGATCTGAAGAACCCTCTTCTACCTCTTCTTCATAGTCTATGGTCTCTTCACTTTCATCATCACCATAGTAAACGCGGATTTTAACATTGCCTTTCTTGAAAAGTCCTTTCCTAGATGTCTCTATAATCTCAACATCGAACTGATCGCGTTCAAGGTTCAGAGCTTCTATCGCTTTCTCAATAGCTTCCTGTTCGGTTTTTCCTTCAAATTCACTTTGCATTAATTTCTTCTCCCCTTCTTCTTAGCTTCTTTCTTTGCCTGTTTTTCCGCATCTTTCTCAGCAATCTCCTGAGCATAGACGTTCTTTTTCTTCTTATTTACAAGCAACTGCTGACCAATCGAGATTATATTTACCGTAGACCAGTAAAGAAGCAGTCCAGAAGGTGCATTGTACATTATAAAGAAGAATATAATAGGCATTCCGTAAGTCATGAACGTCATCATACCTGCCTGCTGTCCGGCTGTGCTTGTATTCTGCGTTATCTTCATCGAGAAGATCATAGATACCACATAGAGGATAGGAAGCAGATGTATAGATGCACCGAGGAACGGAATAGAGAATGGAAGCGTGAAAATAGTATCTGGAATGGATAGATCATTTATCCACCCAGGAATGAACATCGATCCTCTGAGATCGAAGTTTGTATTCAATAATCCATAGAGAGCAATGAATATAGGGAACTGAATGAGCATTGGCAGACAGGAACCCATAGGATTGATCTTTTCATCCTTGTACAGCTTAGCCATTGCCGCATTCTGAGCTTCCGGATTATCTGGGAACTTATTCTTGATCTCTTCTATCTTAGGCTGAAGCGCACTCATCTTTGCTGTAGAATCCATACCCTTCTTTGAAAGTGGCTGAAGAATAAGCTTGATAAGTATCGTAAGAAGAATGATAGCTACTCCATAGTTAGGTATGATTCTATAGAAAAGCTGGAGTATCCATTTAAGGATAGCTTCTAGCCATGAAAGCCAATTACCATCGATAGCTTCTTCAAGATTAAGATTGGAAAGTCCGAATACATTATCCTCAGCTCTGTTATAGATAGAGAGATTACTCTCTACTTTTGGCCCTGCATAGATATAATACGTATCATCAATGGCAGAGGAAGCGTTCCTATTGAAATATATCGTATCTTCCTGTGGAAGACCTTCATCATATGTAAGCTGCAATGCCTCAGCAGAGGAAAGAGAAACATTATCAGGAATCAATATAAGCGAGAAATACTTTCCTGCAATGCTCATCCATTCAATGTTTTTGCCACTGTCTGAGGTGAATATGCCATTTCGATTGAAGCGAGCATTGGTCTTATTGCTTGAATCTTCATATTTGACCTCTACTCTACGATAATCGTAATTGGTTCCAAGCGACTGGAAAGAAGGTCCTACCTGGGGGCCTAGAGATAGAGTATAACCAGATGAGAGCGCAACTGGATTTCCATTTTCATCCGTCGCTCTTATCTGCAAACTTATCATATATTCATTGTTTTCAGGTATGATATATATCTTTTCAAGTGTGAATCTGCTGCCATCTTCGCTTTCGAAATCACGTGAGAATATTACTCTCTTTCTTAAACCGTCCTGCGAAGTTGATGTCCTGTGCGTGAAAATATCATCAATCGGTTCTGCACTTCCATATCCATAGTACATCATCAACGCATTAACATCGTCTTCATCCTTGAAAAGAAGTTCCACAGGGCTTTCATTTTCATAATGCTTTAATGTCTTGATTGATGAAATCGTACCACCTGCCGGATCGAATGTAATATCGAAGTTTTCGGTAGTTATATTAAATAGACTTGAATCTGCACTGTCACCAACAGCGGTAAATCGTTCGGCTCTGCTAAGCGTTGTAACAGATCTATCAATCTCACCTACTGTTTCAACACTTTCTGCCGCTACTGCCATATCCGGCTCAAATAGCATGGTCTGTATAGTCATTCCGACAACAATGACCACAACAGAGAGCACAATGGCTAATATGGTATTCCTATCCATTATTTCTCCTTAGGAATAAACATAAGCATATCCGGGAAGTTGGAATAGGAAACTCTGCTG
Organism: uncultured Spirochaetaceae bacterium; assembly: GCA_964623005.1. Taxonomy (GTDB): domain Bacteria; phylum Spirochaetota; class Spirochaetia; order Sphaerochaetales; family Sphaerochaetaceae; genus Ornithospirochaeta. Next base: position 9,542 of record CAZURL010000025.1, on the reverse strand, counting down.
ATGAGGAATAGGTACTACCTCTGGCAATTCCTGTCTAGAAGCTTCGTCATTCCAGACTCAAGCAAGGAAAAATCAGAGGCCTTCCCTGGATATACGACCAGAATCATATCCTGGCCTTTGCCTTCTACTGGTTCGGCTGAGCTAATTCTATTTCCGTAGCATCGAAATATCTCTTTAGCACGACGTCTGAGAAGATTCCGATCGACTGCCCTTCCATAGTGCTTAGCAGGTATGATCATAAAACGATCAAAACCTAAGCCATTAACAAGACTTATCAATCGCATTCCCGATAGGCTCATAGATCTACCTTCCTTGAATATGCGATTGATATCCTCTCTTTTTCTGATGATTTCTGTCTTAGTAAGGCTTCTTCTCATCACTTGCCGTAAGGCTATGTCTGCCTTTGGCTCTGCGTCTTGCAAGGACCTTGCGTCCACCCTTTGTGGCCATTCTGGCACGGAAACCGAACTTTCTTGTTCTTTTCATCTTACTTGGGTGATAAGTTCTCTTTCCTTTGTAACTCATATCGATTGCTCCAATTTCATCGCTGTAAAGCGGTTATTCTCATATAAAGGATCAAATGTCCAGCGTTGCGATTCTATCAGAGTGTAGTCTAAACCGTCAAGTCATACGTGAAGTACGTATTCTTACGACTTTATGCTCAGGAAATTTCTCATTGAAATCCTTTATCACTCGCTTTGAATTGAGATTGACTAGATTCTTGGCCGCTGCGCTTCTTACCCTGAGATAGAGAACACCTTCTTCCACTTTCCAGAATTCCGTTACCCCATATAGCTGGCTGCCAGCAATACTCGGCCATAGCTCAATCATCCTTATTCTTTCATCCTGAGATAAGTTCTTCATTATTTCATCGAGAACTTCGCTGAGTTGGCTTACACCCTTCAATTAACATACCATCCTTAACTTCGTAATATAAAGCTTCTTTATCTTCGCCGAAATACTTTTCCCGTGGAAGGAATGTATAGAAAGCCTGAGAATAAGAATCAAGATTTGACAGTATTCGTGCTCTCTTTTCATCATCAAGCTCCAAAAGCACGTCATCAATCAGCAAAATAGGCTTTTTTCCTGTCATTTTTCTAAAATATTCTGCCTCAGCTATGCGGAATATTATCGAACATAGCCTTATCTGGCCTGTAGATCCTATCTGAGAGAAAGGGCCATATGAAGACATTACGGTAAATCTATCTCTATGAACGCCGCTTGTCGTTGTCTTAAGAATTATATCCCTTTCAACGTTATCTTTCAGATAGGTCTCGATTTCATTGTTATTCGTCATTGAAGACCACGATGGCTGATATTTTATCTCAAGATCTATATCTAATCCCGATACTTTCTTGAAAAGCAAAGGAAAAATCTCATTGAAACTGTATACAGCTTCAGCGCGAGCTTTCATTATTTCTATTCCATATAAAGCTAAACGATTATCATATAAAGAAATAAGAGATTTATCACCAGTTTTTACAGCGGCATTACGCTGCATGAGAACTGCTCTATAGGAACGTGTATAATCAAAGAAGAGCGGCGAATGGAGACTCATCATCTGATCGAAGAATCTTCTTCTCTCTTCAGGTTCACCCTTTATGAAAGAAATATCCTCATGTATGAATGCAATACAGGGAAAGTGATATATAAGTTCTTTTCTATCCTTCACTTCTTTCCCATCTATCGCAATTCTTCTTTTACCCTCAGAAAAAGAAGTGACTATCTTCTCTATCTCACCATGGTCATTTTCAAAAGTTGCACTTACGGAAAAAGCTTCCTCGTCGTATTTTATGACTTCCTTTAAATGCTGCGTTCTGAACGATGAACCATAGCAGATCATATAGATAGCTTCAAGAAAGCTAGTTTTGCCTTGACCATTAGTCCCTACGAGAACGATATCCTCTGCATCGGTCTGAGCTGATACAGAGGATATATTCCTGAAATTATTTATCGATATTTCCTTGAATCTCATATCTGCATTGGCATGAGAACAAAGATATAATCCTTCTCCGGCTCCGGCTGGAATATGAGCGCATTCATCGGAGATGTGTAGAGAATGCTGAAATATTCGCTATCCATCCTCCTGATAGGCGCCTGTATAACAGCAAAGCTGAATGATATTACATTGTCTGGCCCATCGTATTCACAAGGCAGTTCCTGCTTACTGTCTCCATACTCATTATTCTCACCTGAAAGCTCAATCTTATTGTGAGTAAGTGAGATAAAAATCTTATTTGAATTATTTTCGGCAAGTACGGAGATAAGAGTGATAGCTTTATCAAGATCTTCTGTCTTCATCACGAGCTTATTTTCCAGATTCTTCGGTATTACCTTCTCATAATTCGGGTAATTTCCTGTAATAAGCGATGAATAGATAAGTCTTTCTCCTATTTTTGCAAACATTCTTCCATTGTCTATCGCAATTGAAAGGACACCATCTCCTGTCCCTACCATCTTCATCAGGTTAAGAAACTTTACAGATATGATAGAAGGTGTGAAATCTGGAATTTCCTGCTCAAATGAACGCCGTACGCAAGCAAGCTTCTTTCCATCCGTTGCCACCATAACCAGCTTCTCATCTTTCTTTTCCATATAAACGCCGGTAAGGAAGAATCTGCTATCTTTTTCAGCAACTGCGAAGGAAGTTTTATCGATCATATCGAAGAAATCACGCTGAGCTAAGGAGAAGAAGAGTTCATCATCAACGCTTTCCAGCTCAGGGAACTTAGAAGCGTCTATCGTCTTTATGTTTATGTTGAACTCATAGCTGTTTTTCTCTACTGGAGCTATGTTCAGTAGGCCATTGTCTTCTGTTATCTCTATATCCACATCGGGTATGTTCTTTAGAAGAGCGAGGAATTTTTCACAGAAGACGGTCGTTGCACCAGGAATTATGACAGAAACAGGTATTGATGAAGTGAATCCGAAATTCTGATCAGATGCTTTTACAGTGAGCATATCGTTTGAAGCTTCAAGTAAAACGTTGCTTGCTATAGATAGGGAGTTCTTAGAGCTGGAGAAGCTATTTGCATATTCGATTTCCTGCTTTAAGACGTTTCCTGGGCATGTAAATTTCATAGTTATGCTCCTTTTATGATAAATAATATAACATAATTAAATATTTTAGCAGTAGTAATAGTGTCGGTGGAAAAGTGGAAAAGTCGATCATTTTATTGTTTTTAATGATTTTAGATTGTGGAAAACTTTGTGGAAAAGTCCCTTGTTTTCCACAGTTTCCACCGTTTTCATTATTTTTTGATTTCATGTATGTGGAAAACTCTGTAATTTTCCACCGGTTTTAAAGAGTTAATCCACCGTTTATGAACAGGTTTTCCACAGGTTATCATAAGCCTGTAAGTTCGCTTTCTATAGCAGCGACAGCGGTTTTTACAGATTCATCTGCCTCAAGAAGAGACTTTATCCTATCGACAGAGTGCATGATTGTCGTATGATCTTTTCCGTTCATTGCCTTCCCTATTTCCGAAAGAGAATAAGAAGTCAGCTTTGAAGAGAGATATATAGATATATGGCGAGCGAGTATTATGTTCTTGTTCCTGCTTTTACCTTTTATATCATAATCTTTTACATTAAAATAATCTGCTGTTTTACGGATTATCATATCGATAGTGATCTCATTGTTTTTTATAGCAGGCGAAACAATAAAGTTCTTTAGTTGCTCTTTAGCTATTTCAATCGTTATAGGTTTTCCTACAAGGCTTGCAAAGGAACTGAGTGTAGTAAGCGCTCCTTCAAGATCCCTGATATTCGTATCTATATTCTGACAGATGTACTCAAGGACATTTCTATCGATTTTGTAGTTTCTTTCCTTGCATTTCTGCATGGCTATGGCAACTCTCGTCTCATATGCAGGGGGTTGAAGATCAGCATTTAATCCTTTTCTGAATCGTGTCTTGAGCCTATCTGTTATATCCGAGAGTTCTGTTATAGGACGATCACAGGTAAGGACTATCTGCTTGTGATTGTCGTATAGTTCATTGAATGTATGGAATAGCTCTTCCTGTGTCTGATTCTTTTTTTGCAGAAAGTGTATGTCATCGATTAATAGCACATCGATATTCCGATATTTCAGCTTAAATGACGAGGCATTATTCTCTGAAAGCGCATTTATGAACTCGTTTGTAAAGTTTTCTGCTGTGACATAGATTATTTTCATCTTAGGATTATGCTCATCTATGTAATTTCCTATTGATTGCAGAAGATGTGTCTTGCCAAGACCTACTCCGCCATATATAAGGCAAGGATTGTAGCTGATGCCTGGATTCTGCGCGATTACTTTTGCTGCATTGAATGCAAAACTGCTGTTATCTCCAGGAATGAAGTTATCAAAGGAATATGCTTTATTCAGTGTTGTATTCTTAGAAAGACTTTCCTCTTTTTTTTCTTTCTTTACTGACGCTCTCTTTTTTGGTTCTGCCTTTACGTTACTATCTACGATAAATTCTATCTCTATGTGTTCTCCAGAAATAGCATCGGCTGTATTGCGTATTTCAGTACCGCAGCTTTTCTCTGCATTATCTTTGAAAAACTCAGAAGAAAGGGAGAGTTGCAACTTTCCATCCTTTTCTCCACTGTATGAAATCCTATCGAACCATTGCTTTTTGCCAGAAGGCAATGATTCATCGAGGCGCGCCTGCACCTCCTGCCAGATAGTCTCGAGATTTGTCATATTGTGTTGAGTATATCATACCAATTGGCAAAGTAGGATAATAGCAGCGTAAAAAGATTATTCAAATCGTTTTATGACTATAAACAATTCTTTATTAAAAAAGAAGATATAAGGGATTTTATTTTATCTCTACTCCTTGAAGGAAAACCTTTTGGAATGTATAATAGAAAGGGTTGAACCACCGTATTCGGCACTTTCTCGCTATATAGAGAAACGTTCATTTTTTAAGGATGGATTAATGAAAGACGAAGAACTAAAGATTGCAGGCCATGACAAAGAAGAACTTGAAGCTGAGATCAAAGCAAGCGAGGACTACAATTCAAGCGGCATTACAGTGCTTAAAGGTCTTGAAGCCGTACGTCTTAGGCCTGGAATGTATATTGGCTCAACAGGAATAGAGGGACTTCATCATCTTGTCTATGAGGTTGTGGACAATTCAATTGATGAGGCTATGGCAGGTTACTGCAATAATATAAGCGTCATTATCGAGGATAGTCCTGATGGTGAGATATGTACGGTCGAAGATAATGGAAGAGGTATTCCTGTAGATATCCACCCAGAAGAAGGAAAAAGTTCGCTTGAGGTTGTTCTTACTCAGCTTCATGCAGGTGGAAAGTTCGATCACAATGCATACAAAGTTTCAGGAGGTCTGCATGGTGTTGGAGTATCGTGCGTAAACGCTCTTTCTTCCTGGCTTGAGGTCACAGTCCATAGAGCGCCGCATGTTTACAGACAGACATACCATAAAGGAATACCGGAGAAAAACGTTGAGATAATCGGAGATACCGACAGGACGGGAACGACTGTGCGTTTTATCCCTGATTTTGAGATCATGGAGCCTAATTCGTTCAACTATGATACGCTCTCCGCGCGTTTCAAGGAGCTTTCATATCTCAATAAGGGTATTACGATATCTATAGCAGACCGAAGAGGTGAAGAAGAGAGAAGCGAGACATTCCACGCAGAGGGCGGTCTTACTTCTTTTATTAAGTATCTGAATGAATATAAGACTACCCTATTCGATCCTATTTCATTTGAATGCCAGAAAGAAGATGTCTCTGTAGAAGTTTCGCTTCAATACAACGATAAGTACGATGAGAAGATCTTCACATTCGTAAATAACATCAATACCCGTGAAGGAGGTACACACCTTTCAGGATTCAGGACTGCGCTTTCAAGATGCTTGAATAATCAGCTGAAGAAGAGCGTCAAGTATATGAAAAAGTATTCTGAAAGCCTTGAAAGCTCTGATATCGCAGAGGGCCTTACAGCGGTCATTTCCGTAAAGATACCTAATCCTCAATTCGAGGGTCAGACGAAGATGAAGCTTGGTAATTCAAATGTCAAGGGTATTGTTGATTCTCTTGTATATGAGAATCTTACGAATTACTTCGATGAATTTCCTGATTCAATCGATAAGCTTCTCGATAAAGTCACCAGTGCAGCATTAGGAAGAGTTGCAGCAAGGAAAGCAAGAGAGAATATAAGGAAGAAGAGCGAAGGAGGCGGACTTCCAGGAAAGCTTGCTGATTGCACAGAGCGTGATCCTGAGAAGTGTGAAGTCTTCATCGTTGAGGGTGATAGCGCAGGCGGTTCTGCAAAGCAGGGACGCGATAGCAAATTCCAGGCAATACTTCCTCTCTGGGGTAAGATGCTCAATGTTGAGAAGGCTCAGGAAGCGAAGGTTCTCAACAATGATAAGCTTGAGCCTGTGATCCAGACCATCGGTGCAGGTATTACACGATATAACAATACAGGGCATGTATCTGACGATGATGATGAAGAAAATGGCAGAAAAGAGGCTGAGAAGACCTTTGATATCTCCAAGGCACGTTATCATAAGATAATAATCATGGCTGATGCTGATGTTGATGGATCTCATATCAGAACGCTTCTTCTGACGTTCTTCTTCCGTTATATGCGTCCGCTTATCGAGGCAGGTTATATCTATTTCGCGATGCCTCCTCTATATAAGATTACGCTGAACAAGAAAGACTTCTATGCTTATGATGAGGTCGATAAAAAGAAAATACTCGATGAATATGCTCCTGGTGTGGATGAGTCTAAGATAGCTATACAGCGTTATAAGGGACTTGGAGAGATGAATCCTGAGCAACTTTGGGAGACAACTATGAATCCTGAGACAAGGATGATCGGCAAGGTGCATCTTGCTGATGCAGAGCAAGCAGATAGGGTATTTTCGATGCTTATGGGCGAAGATGTTGAGCCAAGACGCGAATTTATAGAACAGAATGCTACGTTCGTAAGGACTCTTGATATCTAAGGGGAGAGTGATGGAAGAAAATCAGGAATTGAATCCACGTATAGTTGAAGCAGACATCTCAGAGGAGATGCGAACCAGTTATATCAACTATGCAATGTCTGTAATCATAAGCCGAGCCCTCCCTGATGCTAGGGATGGATTGAAGCCCGTTCATAGAAGAATCCTCTATGATATGTGGGAACTCGGTATACGTTATAATACGCCGAACAAGAAGTGTGCGCGTATCGTTGGTGATGTTCTCGGTAAGTATCATCCACATGGAGATGCTTCGGTTTATGATGCGCTTGTACGTCTTGGGCAGGATTTCTCTCTGCGCTACCCTGTTGTAGCACCTCAAGGAAACTTCGGTTCAATCGATGGTGATCCTCCTGCTGCTATGAGGTATACGGAGGCTCGTATGAGCCGAATCGGTGAGGAAATGCTCACTGATATCCAGAAAGAGACTGTCGATTTCGCGCCTAACTATGATGGATCTACGGATGAGCCATCGGTTCTGCCTGCTGCTTTCCCCTTCCTTATGGTCAATGGTTCTTCGGGAATTGCAGTTGGAATGGCGACTAATCTTGCTCCGCATAATCTTTCGGAAGTGGTTGATGGAATCTGTGCTTATATAGAAAATCCGGATATCACTATTGCTGAGCTGATGAATTATATCAAAGGCCCTGATTTCCCTTCATATGGAATCATATGTGGAAAGAAAGGCATTATGGACGCCTATACAACCGGAAAGGGAAAGATCGTTATCAGATCTCGCTATGAGATTGAGGAAAATGATAGAGGACATGATGCGATTATCTTCACAGAGCTTCCGTATCAGGTGAATAAGGCAGAGCTTGTAAAGAAGATTGATGATCTGAGAAAAGATGGCGTTATTGGCAATATTGCATCGGTTCGCGATGAATCTGGCCGTGATGGTATCCGCGTTGTCGTTGAGCTGAAGCAAGGGGCTGTTCCTAAGATTGTTCTCAACATGCTTTTTAACCGTACAGCGCTTCAGAGCAATTTCAATGCATATAATCTCGCTATCTATCAGGGTCGTCCTAAGCTTATGAATCTCAAGGATATGATTCAGATCTATGTTGATCATAGAGAGGAAGTCATAGAGCGAAGGACACGTTTTGATCTGAGGAAAGCAGAAGAGAGAGAGCATATCCTCCTTGGACTGAAAATCGGTCTTGAGAATATTGATGAGGTAATTAGGATCATAAAGGAAAGCGAGGATAACAACATAGCTTCTCTTGAACTTCAGAAAGCATTTTCGCTTGATAAGATACAAGCTGATGCAATCATCGATATGAAGCTTGGCCGTCTTTCACACCTTGAGACTGATAAGATTCTCAATGAACTTTCCGATCTTGAGAAAAAGATAGCCTATTATAAGGATATTCTTTCAGACAAGAATAAGATTCTTGGCGTTGTCCGTGACGAGATTAGGAAAGTCGGCGAAATCTTTGGTGATAGAAGAAGGACAGAGATCATAGAGCAGGAGCTGAATGATTCTTCTCCTGAGGATTTCATCAAGAAGGAAGATGTTGTCATCAATATCTCAAGAAAAGGTTTTGCAAAGCGTCTGAGCACAACGGAATACAAGGCGCAGGGCCGTGGCGGAAAAGGTACAATCGGAGCAAAGCTTGTTGATGGTGATTTTGTAGATCATCTCTTCGTTTGTTCCTCGCATGATTTAATCATGTTCGTTACGAATTATGGTAAGGCATATTATACAAAGGCGTTTGAAATTCCTGAGGGTGCCAAAGCTACAAAGGGAACGAATATAAAGAATGTCCTTCAAATAGAGAATAATGAGAAGGTCACTTCAATAGTTACCTTCCCTGCTTTCACCGATGATACGTATCTTTTGATGGTGACGAAGCTCGGTGTTGCTAAGAAGGTTCGTCTCAATGACTTTGTTCATGCAAAAGCAAGAGGCGTTAAAGCTATCATCCTTGATGAAGGAGATGAGCTTGTGCAGTCTATATTCGTTCAGGACGATGATGATGCAATGATTATCACGCGTAATGGAAAAGGTTTGAGAATCAATGCAGATGAAGTCAGGACAATGGGAAGGGCAACTCATGGTGTTCGTGGAATAAAGCTTATTGGTGATGATACTGTTGTTGGCGTTGTTAAAGTCGATGATAGCAGAAGAATACTGATGGTTACCGAAAATGGAAAAGGAAAACAGGTTAAGTTCGATCAATTCAAAGCTCATGGACGTGGAACTATGGGTCAGAGAATCTATACAGTAGAAGATAGCGGACTTGTTGGAGCTGTTTCTGTAAGTGATGATGATGATGTGGTCTTCATAACATTGAAGGGACAGACGATCAGGATCCATGCTTGTGATATTTCCATTCAAGGCAGGGCTGCAATGGGCGTAAAGGTAGCATCTTTCAAGAAGAAGGATGACGGCGTTAATGCAATAGCAGTCACAAGCTATCAGGAAGAAGATGAAGAAGAGACAGAAGAGAATCATGAAGAAGAGTCAAAAATCTCGGAATGATCTTCACTCTTTATAAGTATTTAAGCAAAAGCGGTTATGGTTCTTCATAGCCGCTTTTTTGTTATTAG
>CAZURL010000024.1:0-18166 GCA_964623005.1 uncultured Spirochaetaceae bacterium | reverse complement strand
TAATTATTTCAGTTCTTCATGGAGAAGGGCTGTCTTGTATTCTCAAGGACATCTCTCCAGAGCGTACCTTCGGTATCGACATGGCTACGCTTAGAAACTGCGACTTTGATTGGCACATATACATACTGATTGTTGACCTGTGATGCAATGCACTGCGTCTTGCCAGCCATTGCAGCATGTACAGCATGCGCGCCGATTCTTGCGCAGTAGATAGAGTCATAGCTATTTGCAGGGGCCGATCTGATTATATACGAAGGATCAATGTACTTGATCGAAGTAGTTATCCCCTGTTCGGAGAAAAATTCCTTGATCTTATTCTTGAGGAATATGCCTATATCATGATACTTGACGTTTCCAGAAGCATCGACTTCGCCCGTCGGAGGCGCAAATTCCTGTCCAGCACCTTCTGCGACAAGAATAACCGCATGCCCCCTCTCCTCGATTCTCCTCTTAACATTCTCAAGCAGTCCATTCGGGCCTTCCAGATCGAACGGAGATTCTGGAATAAGGCAGAAATTAACATCGGACTGAGCCAGCGTTGTGGACGCTGCGATGAATCCTGATTCACGCCCCATAACCTTAACAAGACCGATTCCATTGATAGCGCCTTTTGCCTCGACGTGCGCCCCGCGTACAACAGGTACAGCTGTTGATACAGCAGTATCGAAACCAAAGGAGGAATCAATAAATGAAAGATCATTATCGATTGTCTTTGGAACACCGATAACAGCAATCTTGAGACCTCTTCTCTTGATTTCCTCTCCGATATCATAAGCGCCGCGAAGCGTGCCATCGCCGCCGATTGAGATAAGAATATTTATATTAAGGCGCTCAAGGCTGTCTACGATTTCCTCAACCTGCTTACCGCCGCCGCGTGCAGAGCCAAGGATCGTACCGCCTTTCTCCTGTATATCATCAACAACATCCGGATCGAGCGGAATAAGAGGCCATGGTGAATTTTCCAGAAGACCAAGATAACCATATTGAATACCAGAGATTCTTCTTACCCCATATCTATACCAAAAACAGCGGACGACTGCTCTCAAGACATTATTCAGACCTGGGCAGATACCACCGCAGGTACAGATTGCTGCATGGACATGCGCAGGATTGAAGTAGATTTTCTCTCTCGGTCCTGCAAGTTCCAAAGCATCAGAGGACACGGGACGCACTTCACCGTCAACCTCTTTTGCCTGTATTGAATAAAGAATCTTATCTGTATCCTTAACATAATCAGCAAAGCCATCACCGCCTTTTTTTGACATGCGGATAGGCGAATTGAGCTTTGCCTCCCCAAGTCTTTCGATTGTGAAATCGAAATGTTGTTTCTCGGTGTTACTCATTTATAAACCTCCATCAATCTATCACTCTCTTCTTTGAACTTCTTGAATTTCTCCGCAGCGTCCATTTTGACTTCATTCTGGAAAGAGCGATAAAGCTCGATATACTCAACAGCGAAAGGCGTGAGCACCGCACCTTTATGATCGCTCCCACCTTTCTGTCTTTCAATCATTGGCCGACCGAGAGCTTTCTCGATCTTTTCAAGCATACTGCGTGCTTTTGTATATGAAAGCCCCATCCTCGAGGAAGAAGCAAGAAGCGAACCTGTCTCCTTGATACCCTCAAGAAGCCACAGGACGCCTGCTCCCATGAATTTCTCCCCTTCATCATCGAGGATGTATAGCTTAGCGCTCAGCTCCATATCTCTCCTGCCGCTTTGTAGACTGTATCCACAAGCTCATCCAGACCTTCCAGCTCAACAGAACAATATGCAAGACGCAGCGTCTTTCCCATTATGTTGATTGCACCTATCTGGTATTTATCAAGCAGATACCTTCTAAGTTCCTCTGCATTCCTTCCATTCGTATCAAAAGCCATGAAATAGCCTGAGTTGAATGGATAAGGCTTGAGAACCGTATCATCCTGATGCCTCGACACAGCTCTATGGACAGCATCATAACGCATCTTCATCTTATCGAAGAGCACCTGTTTATCGTTTTCATGACGCTCACTATTCTTCATTGCTTTCAGCAGCAGACTCTGTCCCGGACGATCGCAGTTCGAGACTGTGCATCTGATAGCACCAAGCGTCTTCTTCATAAGCGCATCGATATGCTCATCGGTAAAGCCCTTAGACGCATATGTGATGAAACCAATCCTGAACCCCCAGACCATCTCTTCCTTTGTCGCAGCATCGCCTTTGATTGCAAAAATGTTCTCATCTGCATCTGCGAGGAATGAAAAGAGCGATTCCTTCTCCGTCTCATCCTCAAAAAAGAGACCGTAATATGCATCATCGGAAATAACAAGAACCTTCTTTCCAGAAGCGGCAACATCCTTTATTGCCTCAACAATCTTAATTGCTTCGCTTTTTGATGGCGTATAACCCGAAGGATTGTTCGGAAAGTTGAGGATTATCCTAGCTGTTTCGCCCTTAGTCGCCAAAAGCGCCTCTTTCATCGCTTCGACATTGAAGCCGCCCTTATCATCATAGAACTTGAAGAGACTGAGCTTTGCACCCACCAAGTCCGTAAAGATTAAATCGTAGTTATCCCAGAAGAGGTCTGGGCATACAACTTCATCACCCTTCTCTACAAAAAGTTCTGCTATCAAACTGATAGTATGGGTGAGACCTCCCGTCACGATTGGAGTAGACGTCTTTTTCCCCTTGAGCGTCGGATTCTTCTTCTCCATCTCCGTCTTCCAGAGCGCTCTCAGCTCTTTGTCTCCACCGCCTGGAGCATATGAGAAGAGCTGTGATGGCTTGAAAATACCCTCTTTGAATGATGAGTAAATGTCATCAAGGTAAAAAGGCTCGCCCTTGTTAGTAGCCAACCCTACCGTTGCATTGTACTTCTTTGCCTTCTCTTTAGCTTCATCACTCTGAGCTACGATGCCTTTGGGAAAGTACATTCTCTTCCCAACAGACGAGAGGAATGGATAAGCGCATGAATCTTCAAGCACCGAATTAAGCTGCACAGCAAGTTCGTTCATGTTTATTCTCCTGACTAACTTATAAACCAAATTATGATGTTGGTCATCATCAGAAGAGCAATAGCTGATTGTTCTCTGTCGGCTTTTCAGCCTTTTCCAGTAAGCTAAGGAACTCTTTCTCGCTTACAATCTTGACACCAAGGCGCTCTGCCTCCGCCCTCTTGGAGCCACCGCCGCTTCCAGCAAGAAGATGCGTGGTCTTGGAAGTAACAGATGAAACCGTACGTCCTCCCCTCTTTTCAATCTCCTTGAGAGCCTTGCTTCTTGGATTGAAGTTCTCGAATGAGCCTGTGATGCACCAGACTTGTCCGGAGAACGCATCACCGCTCTCCTCATCTTTTTTATCCTTGGATGCATCCATGCTCAGGCCTTTCTCTCGAAGAGCTTCAATCGTCTTTCTGAGTTCGGGAGATTGGAATGCGCTGATTATATTCCCAGCCATCACCTCTCCGATTCCGTTGATTGCGGTAAAGGGCGCAGTATCTCCAGCATCCGAGGCAGCAATAAGCTTATCGATACTGTCAAAGCCGCCGTTTATCAGTATTTCAGCGCCTTTCTTGCCTATCTCAGCAATGCCAAGGGACGAGAGGACTGTTGCAAATGGACGCGTCAGGCTCTCCTTTACACCCTCTTCAAGCGCGCTGATGCTCTTCTCTCCAAGGCCGGGAAGGTTTGCAGCCTTACTATAATCCGCGCTGTATATGTCCTCAACGCTTCTGAGAATATCTGCATCATAGAGCATAGCAACGGTCTTTGGCCCTAGTGATTCGATATCCATCTGATCGCGTGATGCAAAATAGGCGATCCTGCCCTTAACCTGATCCGAACAATAGTAGTTTGGGCAGTACTGCAATCCCCCAACCTGAATGATTTCCGTACCGCAGCACGGACAGGTAGAAGGAAGGCGGTATGTGGTATTTCCTTCTTCGTTTTTATCTACGACAGACTCTACCGCTGGAATGACGTCACCCCGCTTTGAAATCGAAACAAGGTCTCCGATAGCAAGTTCAAGCTCGTTTATATACTCCTGATTGTGAAGAGAGGCCCTTCTTATCGTAGAACCACCAAGTTTTGTAGGAGAAATCTCCGCAACCGGAGTTATCCTGCCTGTTCGGCCGACTTGAACAGTGATGCCCTCAAGCCGTGCTTCTGCCTGAGGCGATTCGAACTTATATGCAATTGCCCAACGTGGATGGTGTTCGGTGTACCCAACCTTCTCCCTTACCTCAAGTTCATTGATCTTGAACACAAGGCCATCAATCTCATAGGACAATCCCTTCCGTTCCGCCGTCCGTTTTTTGATATAAGCATCGATTTCAGAGAATGCATATGCATCGCCTTCAAGACCAGAGGCTTCCAGCTTCTCCTTTGCTTCCTTCTTAGTCTCTGAAAAGAGTGCGAAATGCGGATTTATATTAAAGCCCAGTGCAGAAAGCTTTGATAGTATAGAAACATGGTCAGAAGGAGCTTTCGATTCATCACCCCAAAAGCCCTCATAGCAGAACATATCCATAGGAATACGGCGAGCTTCACTGCTTTTCTGTCTTCTAACAGCACCGGCAGCAAGGTTTCTAGGGTTTGCCGCCCTCTTCGATTCATCGCTCTCTTCTGCATTCAAGCGTTCGAAATCTTTTTTATGGATGAACACTTCACCGCGCACTGCGATATCCAAAGGTTCTGGGAGCCTGAGAGGTACAGAAGGTATTGTCATGATATTCGGCGTTACATCATTTCCCACCTCTCCGTTTCCGCGCGTTACCGCACGGACAAGCAGGCCTTTTTCATAGTAGAGAACCATCGATATCCCATCGATCTTCTCCTCTGCCGCAAAAGAGAGGGCACCTCCTTCTTTATCTATGCTTTTTGAGAAGAAATCCAGAACCGCTTCATCGGAGTATGCTTTATCGAGGGACAGAACATGAATCGTATGCCTGACTTCGGGAAAGTCGTTTGTAAGATCAGAGCCGACACGACGCGTCGGAGAATCTGGATGCATGAGGTCTGGATGGGCTTTTTCCAGAGACTGGAGTCTATCAGAGAGCCTGTCATATTCACTGTCGGATATCAACGATACACCCTCTTTGTAATACTTATCCTGATACACTCTGAGTTCTTCGGTAAGCTTATCTATCTCTTCCTTTACATTCATGTTGATAATAATAGCATTTTTCACGTGAAAATAACGTATGCCATCGGACACTATCACAATTTTCCGCTATTCTTACAGAGGTAGGAGCTATTATGAAAAAACTGTTTTTCTGCATTATGGTCTGTTGCATTCTGTGTTCTGCGCTTTTTGCTGATACGACTATCACAATTCTCGGAACATCAGATCTGCATGGTAATATCTGGGGGTTTTCCTATGAGGATAGCAAGGAAACTGCCAATAACGGCATGGCAAGGCTCTATACTTATATAGAAGAAGTAAGAGCGGAAAATCCGAATACAATCCTTATCGATGCTGGCGATGATATCCAAGGCACGATCATGACAGACGACCTCTACAACAAGACGCCGGATGAGCCACATCCAGTGATTGCAGCTATGAACTACATGGGCTACGATTCCATGACACTTGGCAACCATGAGTTCAACTGGGGCACTGATGTAGAAATGCGTATTCTCTCCCAGGCAGAGTTCCCTGTTCTTGCAGCAAATGTGCTCACAGCAGAGGGCGAGTATCTGACAGGTGCTGGCTGGACAATCATCGATGTAAACGGAATAAAGATTGCAATCATCGGAGTAGTCACACCGAATGTTCCACTCTGGGATGGCGGAAAGCAGGGCATCGATGAACTCACATACCTTCCCGGAAATGTCGCAGTCAAAAATGCAATAGCGGAAATCGGAGATCAGGCTGACGTCCTTATTGTCTCTGCACATATGGGTATGTATGCAGAGTTTGATGAAGACAATGGCTCTGATTCTGCCCAGAAGATACTCGATGATAATCCAGAGATCGATGTGCTTCATGTGGCACACAATCATGTAGTTGTCCGCGATAAGCAGGGAAAAACGGTTATTGGCGGCGTCAGAAATGGAGGAAGAGATATCGCAAGATTCGACCTTGTGCTTGATGACGACAAGAACGTAATCGATAGCGAAGTCACAATCATCGATATGACAGGCGTTGAACCAAGCAGCGAGATCAGGGACATCCCTCTCGTAAAGGAAGCCCATGAGAAGACGATTACATTCGTTAATGGCGGAGGCAGCGGTGAAAACGGCGAAGGTGGCGTTCCGCTTGGCATAACAACAGCGAAATTCCAGCCAGAGAATGAAATCAGAGGCATCCCTGAGGGAAGGATCAGGGATACGGCCGTCATGGATCTTATCAATATGATCCAGCTAAAGAACTCTGGCGCGGATGTATCAGCAGCCGCTCTTTTCAAGAATACAAGCGATCTTCCGGAAGGGAATATCAACTACGGAAATATCTTTGATATCTACAAGTTCGACAACACGCTCTATCGCGTATCGGTGACAGGAGCTGAGCTCAAGGCCTATATGGAATGGAGCGCAGAGTGCTACAACCAGTGGGTTCCGGGGGATATCAATATATCATTCGATCCGGAATATCCAGATTATCTATATGATATGTTCGAGGGCGTTGATTACGAAATCGATCTATCTCAGCCTAAGGGCAGCAGAATCAAGAACGTCATGTACCACGGAGCGCCGCTTGAAGATACAGAGGTTCTGACACTGGCTGTAAACAACTACCGCTACTCCTCTGCGCTTAAAGGGCAGAACATCATAAGCGGAAAGAGGGAATGGGAGAGTTCCAATTCCATCCGGGATATGATCGTTCAGTATTTTGCAGAGAACTCGCCTGTTGAGCCATTTGTAACAAACAACTGGAAAATCGTCGGCGTTGATCTTTGCGAAGACGATCCAAGGAGAGAGGAACTTATCTCTTTGATAAACGAAGGACTTCTCGATACGCCATACGATGCAAGCTACAATCTCAACGACTATGACGAGCTAGTAGCAGAGGCTTATATTCAAGAATAAGATTTTATATGGAGGCTGCTTTTTCAGGGCAGCCTCTTTGATTGCGCGTCACGGCCATAGATGATATCCTTCTGAACATGGCGGATCGCAAGAATTTCTCCCGATACAATATGCGCTGTGGGATTCTCCTCCACGCCAAAGAGGGAGGATTAAGGATAACTAAGGTTAAATCACCTGAACTGGATTCAAGGTATCTCTTGCTTCAAGGCAGCGACATGCCTGGTGATGATACAATCTCCGTCTTCTCTTCATCTCGTCCGATAATCGCAAAGGAGCTTGTTTCTTATCCTGGGCAGGCAATGCTTGCAGTATTCGCACCCGATTACGAATCAGCGGTGCGCCTCTCAAATGAGATAGATATCGAGACAATAAAAACAAACGAAAGAGATGATTCAGCAACATTGCCATATCCGCTTGAATATTCTTGGGGCGATTTCAATCCAGAAGAGGATGAAGAGAAGAAATACAGGAAAATCGAGACGGAGTTCACACTCTCTCATAGGGCACAAGGCGGAAGGCGGATCTATACAGTTACAGCTTGGCTTGAAGGAGCGAGCCTCCATGTCGAAGCGCCTACTGAATGGCCTGAACTTATAAGGGCTACTGTTGAACGTGTAACAGGCTATCCAAAGCGGAACATCGTAATCCACCATATCCCATACACATCTAAAAACGATGAGTACCTTATCGAACCTGCGTCCCTTGCCGCGATTGCAGCAACGGCGTCTATCAGGACAGGAATCCCTGCGGAAATAAGGGAAGAGGCGATACTTGCTCATCCGGGGATACTCGTTAAGAGAGCAACGTGGGTTGATGAAGAAGGAAAACCTGTTTCGGAAAAAGTTTCAATGACCGTCGATCAGGGTGCGTTTCCTCTCCTTCCAGAAGAGTATCAGAGGCAGGCGATGGCAGGGCTTATTCCGCCTTATTCGCTCAAGTCATTCAAAGGCACAGTCACAATCGAACGTTCTGATAATTACCCATCAGCATTCTCGCTTTCGCTTGGATACAGTGAAGCGCTTGCCTCAACAGAGTATCATATATCACAGCTAGCAGAGAAATCTGAGACCACGCCGCATCTTTACAGGCTCAATGTAGAGAGGGAGAAGAGAAAGTTCACCGACTACCTTCCGAGTTTTGAGCTGGAAACACAGAAGAAAGCGGCGGAGACTGTTGCAAATCTTAGCGCATTTGACAGAAAGTGGGCGTCGAACTCATTTCAGAGGCATAGTTTTGGATTCCTTGACTATATAAGAGGAATCGGTATGGCAAGCGGCACAGGCATCGCTGGATTCTCAACCACATTCAGCAAGGAAGCAAAATTCGGGGCTATTATCACATATACCCAGAAGCACAATGTGACGGTAAATACATCTATGCTTAATCATCCGGGGACGATGAAGAGATGGAAGAAGCTCATTGCAGATAGACTCGTTCTGGAAAGTCCAGATAAAGTCACTTTCTCCGACCAAAGCAATTCCACAATAGATACCGGCCCTGATGTGCTCTCGCGCATTGTCTCCTCCTTTTCGGCCCAGCTGGATGCTGCTGCAAAGAAGCTTGCCACGATGAAAGATACAGAAAGTCTTCCTGTATCATTGAAGTTCAATGCAGAGAATATAAGTTTCCCATGCGAGTTTGAGAATGCAGGAAGCGGTGCTGTCGTATGCGAACTAATGGTAGAGAAATCCGATATGAGACCGATGGCCATAGCGCTCTGGGCGTCATTCTCATTTCCGACAATACTCGACGAGACTTCGCTGACCAATTCTCTTAAACGTACGCTTATGACAACGCTTGCAGAGTTCGGTATAGGCATAGAGGAAGACTTCAAGCTATCGATAGAGATAAACGAGACAGGCATCGGTGCGCTTTCTTCACCGCAGGAACTTGCAAGGGGACTTACTATCGGCGCACTTTCAAGCGCACTGATGCAGATTGGAGGAAAGCAGGCGGCAATCCTTCCTACATCAAGCAGGAATCTTGAGGAGATATTCCGATGAAGATCGACTGTATAATAGACGGCAAAACACTAATGCTTTCCCTTAATTCAGATAAACCTCTCTCTCTTATATTGAGGGAAAACATCGATGTTGATTCCATAAACCACTGCAACGGCAGAATGTGCGGACTCTGCACCGTACTTATGGATGGCAGAGCTGTTCTTTCCTGCCTTGTTCCAGCATTTGAGCTGAACGGGAAGGAGGTAATTACCTTTGAATCCTTCCAGAAAACACGGAACATGAAGGATATCGAGAAGGCTTATGAGATAGTGGGAGCATCGCCATGTACCGATTGCTATGCCCCCCGATCGATTATCTTTGAATCACTGATCAATGAGGGAATCACAGATAAGGATGAAATACTCAGACAGCTGTCACTTGTAAAATGTCACTGCATGGTTCCGGAAGATGAAATTGCCGTTGTTCAAAAAGCAATAGAGATAAGAAGGAGAAGAAATGTTAGAAGGCCTCAGTTCTCCTAATGTATATACCCCAAAAGCGATGCAGGAGTATTCTTCGATTGTCATCGCCCACCCTAACGCTTCACTGTGGGCAGGTGGCTCATTCATCATGTCTCGCCCTGATTCATATCCATTGAAAAAGACGAGTCAGGAGATAGTCTACCTTGGCGAGATGGAAGAGCTTCACCGTTTCCAACGAAACGACCGGTTTGCAGAGTTCGGAGCGATGGTCACGCTTGATGAGATAACAAGCACGGGAAAGGCTGTATTGCCGAAGGTCTTGATTGATAACATCGAAAACCTTGGATGCCGCCTTATAACAAGAAGAGCAACGATAGGAGGGGCTATAGCCTGTTCAGAGTTCACAACCTCATTCATTGGCACCCTGATCGTACTTGATGCAAATGTAGAGCTTAAGTTCATAAAGAAAAAAAGACTTCACTCAAGATGGACGCAGCTTATACGTCTTCTCGATAAAAATGGCCATATATTCCTTTCCCCTCAAGAACTGATCTCAAGAGTGAGGATTGCATTTACAGAGAAGAACTATCAGAGGTTCTACTCAGTCGGTTCATTCATGACAAATGGCGATGATGCGCTAGCCGTGGCCTTTGCTGCAACGGTCAATCAGGACGTGCTTCTCAACCCGACAATCGCAATAACATATCCTACGCACGGAGTATTGTATTCAAGGGATATAAACAACCTATTCTCTTCTCAGCGTTTTCCTCTGAACGAGAAAGAGTACAAATCACTGGAAAAGAATCTCTTTGCCTTAATTAGTCCTTCCATGCCCGATATCTCTCCATTACAGAAAGCACGGACAAAAGGAATCCTCAGAAGCATAGTCGATGATCTGAATGAAAAAGCACTGACCATGCCTCTTCAGGAGGAAATGCCAAGATAATCTCCAGCAAAACAGCTAAGCGATAATTCCTCTTGCATAGATTGTTGATGAATCGGGAGATTCAAGAAAGAAAACACTGAGACAAAGAAGTGCAATGGGAGTGCAGAACAAGATGACGCACTCCCATGAAAGTCAAAATCAAGAGAAGATAGGCGCAACAGACGCGCAGTAAGTTTTCCATTTTTCATAGCATTCAGCATAGACAGTCTTCATCGATTCATCAGGAAACGCTGATCTCTCTTCATTGAATGCAAGATGCTCATCTATCACCTCTGTTATATCCCTGCCCTCAGAAAGCCAAAGTCCTTGAAGAGCCGCACCGAATGCCGCTGCCTCATTTACAACAGGAACGCGTACAGGAAGTCCTGTCATATCAGAGACAAGCTGTCTCCAGAACAAGCTGTTGGCACCGCCTCCTGTGAGCGTTAGTGCAGAGGGGCTGACGCCCTGCTCTATAAAGGCATCAAGGCCTCCGAGAAATTCATATGTAACGCCCTCGATTGCCGCTCTTGCAATATTCTCGCTTGTCAGGTTGCCCGGTCTCATTCCAAAAAGAACGCCCTCGCCTCTTGGGAAATCCGGGACACGCTCTCCATTAAGGAATGGAAGCATCATCATGCCAGAAGCCCCAGGCTCAGCAGAAGCCGCCTTTTCATCGAACTCCTTTACAGATACATCGAGAAGCTTCCTCATAGATTCTGTCGCTACTGTACAGTTCATTGTGCAGAGAAGAGGAAGCCATGTTCCATGAGAGGAACAGAAGGATGCAAGGCGAGCCTTATCATCATGGACAGCTTTCGATGAAGAGGAAAAGAGCGTGCCTGATGTACCGAGGCTCATTGTAACAACGCCATCACGGACTGCCCCTGTTCCGATTGCACTCATCATATTATCACCGCCGCCAGAGGCAACAAGCGTATGCATACTAAGGCCGAAACGAGCGGCCGCAGAGGAAGATACGCTTCCGATGATACAAGGGCTGTCGAGGATATCAGGGAGCTTTGACATAAGCGTCGGAGAGATTGCAGATACAGCCTCTTCATCCCACTTGCCCTCGTAAATATTCATCAAACCCGTACCTGAAGCATCGCCCTTTTCCATGACAATGCGTCCTGTAAGCACGTAGTTGATGTAATCATGGGGCAGGAGAACATAAGCCATGCTGTCATAGATTTCCCTGTGCTCCGAATAAAGCCACTGGATCTTTCCAGCAGTATATCCAGGAAGGATTGGATTACCTATCCTCTTTGACAATGCATCACGTCCTCCGAGCTTTCTTTCAAGCGCCTCAGACCAAGGGGCGGTGGATGTATCGCACCAAAGCTTTACCGATGTCAGCACATCGCCCGATGCACTGAGCGGAACAAAACCATGCTGCTGCCCGGAAACAGAAATTACATCGATCTTCTGTCTCAGATCTTCCCCGATTGAGCTAAAACATGCGGCAATTGCATCAATCCACCAACAAGCATCCTGCTCTCTTACCCCGCCATCCTTTTCAATAAGAGAGAGCGGAGAGGATGATTCAGCTATTATAGAATGAACATCGCTATCATAAACGATGATTTTGACACTCTGCGTTCCTGCGTCTATTCCTACAACTATCATAAAATACCTCAAAACAGCACATGCAAAAGCAGCGCTATTTCTATTCTACCCTGATTCTAGCATTTTCGAATAGAAAATCTTCAATTTGTAAAATCAGATAGACACACTGTTTATAACGCTTTCAGCGCAACACGGAGGGGCGCATTCTCTGCTTTTATAAGCCCCCTGTCCTCCTCTATGATTCTCTCGGCTTCCGATCTGGCAAGCTCAACGAGCGAAGGATCTTCCGTAAGGGACGCAAATCTCAGGCGAAGAAAACCAGACTGCTTATCGCCGGTTATCTCTCCCGGCCCTCGTATCTCAAGGTCTTTTTCTGCAATCTTGAAGCCATCGTTTGTCTCCTTCATCACCCTCAGCCTTGCTTTTGCATCATCTGAAAGGCTATTGCCATAAACAAGGAAACAATAGGAAGGAAGAGAACTTCTTCCCACCCGGCCTCTGAGCTGATGAAGTGCCGCTAAGCCGAATCGCTCGGCATGTTCTATCACCATGCATGTCGCATCTGGGATATCAATTCCAACCTCAACGACAGAGGTAGCTACAAGATAGCTTATCTTCTTCTCCCTGAAAGAACGGAGTATAGCCATCTTCTCTTCCTCAGGAAGCTTTGAGTGTATCAAGGCAGAGGGAACGGAGGGAAAGACAGACTTGAGCTGGTCATACATAGTTGTCACATCCCTTAAATCGCTCTCACCATCTTCATCTATCCTTGGATAGACAAAATAAGCCTGATGCCCTCTTCTGAACTCAACGCCGATCGACTGGAACATCTTATCCCTAGAGTTTTCCCTTACAAGATAAGTGGTTATAGGGATTCGCCCCGATGGCATCGTCTTTATCGTAGATACATCGAGATCTGCAAAGAATGTGAGCGCAAGGGTGCGCGGAATCGGGGTAGCTGACATAGAAAGCACATCGGGAGACATTCCTTTCTTCGTTAAAGCATCACGCTGCTGAACGCCGAATCTATGCTGCTCATCGATGATCGCATACCTAAGATTTCTGAACTCAACATCCTCGGAAAATAGCGCATGTGTGCCAACAACAAGATCCGTTGTCCCCTCCTTCAAAGACTTGAGAAGATGTTTTCTCCCCTCGCCTTTCACATTTCCCGTAAGAAAGGCAATCTTTATTCCAAGTGGAGAGAGAAGCGCCGCCGCACCTTCTGCATGCTGTCTTGCAAGAAGTTCTGTCGGAGCCATGAACGCAACCTGTCCTCCGCCATCTATGACATGGAGCGCACTTATCCAGGCAACAAGCGTTTTTCCCGAACCAACATCACCCTGCAAGAGCCTCGACATCGGCTTTGGTGAATCAAGGTCTTCCCTTATCTCTTCAAGGCACTTCACCTGATCTTCTGTCAGCTTGAAGGGAAGCGCTTTTATAAGCTTCTTCTCAGATTCAGAGATCTCGCTCTTTCTTATGATTCTCTGAGGTTTATCGCGGAGAATCTTTAGTTCAAGAAAGAAAAGCTCGGTAAAGGACAATGTACGCTTTGCTCTCTTCGCATCCTCCAAGCTCTTTGGATAATGAATAGCCTTATATGCCGCATCATGGTGCATAAGTGAAAGACGTTCATACATCTGATAAGGAAGCTCATCTTCCATTGGAGAGAGCGAATAAAGCGCAAACATCGAGGCCTTTCTCATTATCTTCTCTGTAATCTCCCCAGAGAGTGGATAGATAGGGAGTATACGACCTATTCCTGCTTCTTCCTTTGTTTTCTTTATCTCAAAGGAAGCTGTTGAATACCTTCCCTTATACTTCTGTACCGTTGCAACGATGTACCAAACAGAGCCGATAGTAAGCTGTGATTTAAGAAAAGGCCTATTGAAACAGAGAATATCCAGCGGCGTTCCTTCCTCATCATAAGCGCTGACTTTCAGCGTTTTGCCACGCTTTGAAGGAAACTCAGCGTGAGAGCGGACGATGATCTTACAGGAGATTGTCGCATCTTCCTGATCCGTCATTCTCAGCACACGCTCTTCTCGCCTATCATCATATGCACGCGGTGCGAACAGAACCATATCCCAGAGTGTGGATATCCCAAGATGCTCGAAATCTCCGCCTATCTTGGGGCCAATTCCAGGAACCGTTGTGATTCTGTCGCTTTTATTCATCAGAAAGGAATCCTGAACGCTAAATATGCAAGATTAGTAAAGAAATACCTAAGCACGACATAAAGCATTATCGCAACAATCAAGGAGACGATGTTTATCGTCCTCTCTTTCATAATACGCGGCCCGAAACAGCGCCGTACGAAGCTTATTATCGGATTGGATGCCATTGCAGCATTCTGCATGTTGTAAAATGCCGGATTCGAGGAAAATGAGGCTATCGTTCTGAAAATCAGCATGATAATGGAAATCAATAAGAATACAGAGACGCCATAGCCCCAGAATCCAATGATTATCTGTGCCAGTATTATACCAAACGTCACATAGCCATATATTCCGAATACATTCAGAATGGATTCGATTACGGAAAGGACGCCGACTGCAATCACAGGCGAGAAGTCCAAAACGCCGATACGCGCCCTGCTCGATCGGAAAATATTCAAATATGGATCAACAATCTTCGCAATATAATACGTAAACGATCCTGGCTGTGGATATGGCGTTATCCAAGACAGAAAGATCCTTATCCATATAATGAACGAATAAAGCGCCATCAAACGTGAAAGGAATAACGCTGCCTTCATCAGAAAGTACATGCTCAGTTCTCCTATACCCTATAAGTTAAGAAATCCAGACCCGACTGACCATATCCATATCATTCAGTTCTTCCACAAATGATGGAGTATACTCAATTGAATATGAACCAGTAGCTTTCAATTCCTCTCCATCAATGCCTTTGACCGAGAAGACTATAGGGACATAGCCGCTGTTATTTCTGATTGCGCGTGAAAGGACTTTGAGGTTGTCGCCTTCAAAAGCAGCCTTCTCAAGCACGATGTGTATCTGATTAACCGCCTCTGGTTTCAATTCATATGGCGAGCATATGCTTGAAATCTGGAAAGAGATCTTAGCCTCCTCATCCTTCTTTCTACCAAACCGCCCTCTGAATCCATATACCTGATCCTTTTCTATCCTATCCCTTATCGCTTCGAAGGTCTTCGGAAATGCTACTGCATCAACCTCTCCTTCACGTGTCTGGAGATGGTACATGCCCATCTTCTCCTTCTTTTTCTGCGTGACGACCATTCTCTCGGAGGTAACGAGCGCTATGATCGAGGTCTCCTGATCAAACTGTATGGAATCAGGATTTGATAGATCTGTCCGCACGCAGGCTGCAATCTGTTCTTTGTATGCGTCCAGCGGATGGCCGGAGATATAGAAGCCAAGATACTCTTTCTCCATCTGCAGCTTCTCCATCGCAGGGAAAGGATCTACCGGTCTCATCTGGAAGCTTTCAAGCTCAACCGTATCCTCGCCAAAGAGCGAAAGCTGACCATATGCCGTTGCTTCACGCGAAGCTTTATCGAACTTCATCGCCTCTTCAAGATTTGCAAGCAGCGTCGCACTGTCTATTCCCAATTCATCGAATGCACCTGCTTTTATCATCGACTCAAGACTCTTTGAGTTGACAGTACCCTCGCCCTGTCTTGAAAGGAAATCCATGAAGGACTTATATGGCCCATTGGTCTCTCTTTCCTTTACGATGAGTTCGGAAACGTTCTCTCCAACGCCTTTGATTCCAGCAAGTCCGTATACGATATCGCCATCAGCAACATTGAAGTGCTTGTCAGACTTATTGATTGATGGTGGAAGAATTCTCAATCCATATTTCGGCGCTAGGTTAAGATACTCAGAAAACTTAGCAGGATTACTCATTTCGTTGGTAAGGTTTGCAGCCAAAAACTCCGCAGGGAAATTTGCCTTAAGATAAGCAGTCTGGTATGCAATAACCGAATAAGCAACCGCATGGGACTTATTGAAGCCATAACCGGCAAACGGCTCAAGGATGTGGAAAATCTCTTCCGCATGTTCTTCTGTAAAGCCATTCTTCACTGCGCCAGCCTTGAACTTCACAAGCTCAGCGGCAAGTGCTTCAACCTTCTTCTTACCCATTATCCTTCTTAGGATATCAGCCTGTCCAAGCGTATATCCTGCGATAATCTGGGCAACTTTCATAACCTGTTCCTGATAGACAATTACGCCATATGTCTCTTCAAGAACGTCCTTGAGGCAAGGATCTGGGTATTCTATCTCACGTCTGCCGAGCTTTGAATCGATGTACTGATCGATGAACTGCATCGGGCCTGGACGATAGAGCGCATTGAGAGCAACAAGCTCTTCAATCGACTGCGGATGCTCGCGTTTAAGTATGTTTGCCATGCCATCCGATTCAAACTGGAATACACACTTCGAATCACCTCTGCAAAGCATATCAAAGGTCTCTGGGTCATGTTCATCAATCTTGTTGATATCAAAATCAGGCAGCTTCTTGTGGATAAGCTCTACGGTGTGCTTGATCAGCGTCAGTGTCTTGAGTCCAAGGAAGTCCATCTTTACAAGTCCGCACTCTTCAATCTGCAGCATCGTATACTGTGTTGAGATTGCGCCCGTCTTCGGATCTGCATAAAGCGGAACATAGTGATCAAGAGACTCTCTTCCGATTACAACGCCTGCCGCATGGAGAGAGGAATGCCTGTTCAGCCCTTCAAGCCTCCTAGCTGTATCGAAAAGCTCTGCATATACGCCGCCCCTTGCTTCTATCTCCCCAAGCCTCGGCTCTTCCTCGAAGGCCTTTTTCAGCGTCATCTTCAATTCATCCGGTATCAAGGAACAGATCTTGTTCGACTCTTCGTATGGGATATCCAGAACGCGTGCAACATCCTTTACGACAGCCTTGGGCTTGAGCGTTCCAAAGGTTATGATCTGCCCTACCTTATCCTTGCCGTAATGCTCTGTTACATAGTCTATGACTTGGCTTCGGCCTTCGAAGCAGAAGTCAACATCGAAATCAGGAAGGGATACGCGCTCTGGATTGAGGAACCTCTCGAAAAGCAGATTGTATTTTATAGGATCGACATCTGTAATCTCTATCGAATATGCAACAAGCGAACCAGCGCCGCTTCCGCGCCCCGGCCCTACGGGGATATTATGGGTCTTAGCCCAGTGGATGTAATCCCGGACAATAAGGAAGTATGCAGGGAAGTCCATCTGGATGATGATTCCCAATTCATAATCAAGGCGTTTCTGAAGCTCTTCCGTAACAACTTCATAGCGTTTTTTCAGTCCTTCATTGGAGAGGAATCTCAGGTAATCTGCATCTGACGAGAACTCATTTGGAATCTGGCACTTAGGAAGGATTGGGCCTGGAAACTTTATCTCAATATTGCATCTTTCTGCGATTTTTCCTGTATTCTCTATCGCTTCAGGACACCAAGAGAAAAGCTTTTCCATCTCTTCCGGCGTTCGGAAATAGAACTCTCCCTCTTTGTATCGCAATCTGTTCTTATCTGTTTTCTTTGACGCTGTACCGATGCAAAGCAGTGTATCGTGAGCATTCCAGTCTTCTTTTTCGATGTAGTGGATATCATTAGTGCACACAAGAGGTACATCGCACTCACGCGAAAGCTGAACCAAGACAGGATTCACGATCTTCTGTTCATCGATTCCATGATCCTGAAGTTCAAGATAGTACCTGTCTCCAAAAATACTCTTGAACCACTGGATGCGCTCTCTTGCCTTATCTATGTTGTTGTGGAGTATGAGCTGAGGAATCTCCCCTGCAAGACATGCGGAGAGACAGATAATATCCTCGCTATGTGCGGCAAGCGTTTCATCATCAATCCTCGGTTTATAGTAAAAACCTTCTTTATAGGCGATGGAGTTCATCTCAATGAGATTGTGGTATCCCTTATCGGACATAGCAAGGAGAATGAGGTGGTAGTACCTGTTTCCTTCCGAAGAAGGCGTTCTCTCCCTGCGATCCTTTGGATTGATATACATCTCACAACCTATAATCGGATTGATGCCAGCCGCCTTACATGCTTTATAGAACGTGACAGCTCCGAACATATTGCCATGGTCGGTTATGGCAAGGGATGTCATTCCGCATTCCTTTGCCTTTGCAATGTACTTTGGTATAGACGCAGCGCTATCCAATAGCGAGAAATCTGTATGGTTATGAAGATGTACGAAACTCAAATCTCAACTCCCGTTCTGGTATGA
>CAZURL010000023.1:0-18304 GCA_964623005.1 uncultured Spirochaetaceae bacterium | reverse complement strand
TGCACCAAAGAAGACCTGAAGGGCGGCTCTCCGGAAGAAAACGCTAAAATTACCCTTGCTATCTTAAATGGTGAGAAAGGTCATAAGAGAAATGCAGTGCTTATGAATGCCGGTGCGGCGCTCTATATCGGCGGTAAGGCTGATAGTATGAAGGACGGTATTGCACTTGCGGCAGAAATCATTGATTCCGGCAAGGCGCTTGAAACACTTAACAAGCTCATTGAAGTCAGCAACCGTCCAGAGGTGGGCGCATGACGATTTTAGATCAGCTTGCCGACTATGCCAGAGAACGTACCGAGCAAGCAAAATTGAAAATACCACTCGCAGAAATTAATCGGCAAGCCTTATCCCTCCCAAAAGGCTCATTCGCTTTTGAAAATGCATTGAAGAAGACGGGTATTTCTTTTATTTGTGAGTGCAAAAAGGCATCTCCCTCAAAAGGATTGATAGCTCCCGACTTTCCGTATTTGCAAATTGCAAAGGAGTACGAAGCGGCTGGTGCAGACTGCATCTCGGTACTGACCGAGCCGAAATGGTTTTTAGGGCGTGATGAATATTTGAAAGAAATTGCATCCATCGTTTCTATACCTTGTCTGCGGAAAGACTTCACAGTAGATGAATATATGATCTACGAGGCAAAGGTGCTTGGTGCATCGGCGGTGCTTCTGATCTGTTCCATTTTAAGTGAGGAACAAATCAAATCATATATCAGTATTTGTGATGAACTCGGATTATCTGCATTGGTTGAAGCGCACGATGAGAACGAAGTGCAAACCGCACTTAATGCAGGAGCACGTATCATCGGTGTCAACAACCGTAATCTCAAAGATTTTTCTGTTGATACGGACAATAGCTGCAGACTCAGAGAGCTGATTCCCCGTGATGTGCTGTTTGTTTCCGAAAGTGGAGTGAGCTGTGCTGAGGATGTAGCAAAGCTCCGTGAAATCGGTGCGGATGCTGTTTTGATTGGCGAAACACTTATGCGGTCACTCGACAAAAAAGCCAAGCTCGCTGAACTGCGAGGTACGAGATGACGAAGATTAAGCTTTGCGGACTTTCCCGACTTGATGATATAGAAGCTGCAAACGAACTGAAGCCGGATTATATCGGATTCGTCTTTGCATCGAAAAGCAAGCGTTATATCACATACGAAAAAGCGACGGAGCTGAAAAGCCGGCTTTCGTCCGAAATTCAAGCAGTTGGCGTGTTTGTAAATGAACATCCGCAAGATGTCGCAAAGCTACTGCAGAACGGCATTATCGACATAGCGCAGCTTCACGGTGACGAAGACGATGATTATATTACACAGCTGCGACTGCTCACGGATAAGCCGATCATTAAGGCCTTTCGCATTGAAACTGTGAATGACATAAAAACTGCGGAACAAAGTACGGCGGATTATATACTGCTTGATTCCGGTACAGGTACGGGAACGGTATTTGATTGGGATCTCGCAAAAAGTATCAGAAGACCATATTTTCTCGCTGGAGGTCTTGACGCCCACAATGTGGCAGATGCGATCAAAGCACTTCATCCATTTGCAGTCGATGTCAGCTCAGGAATTGAAACCAATGGGGTAAAAGATAAAACAAAAATAGCGGCGTTTGTTGCAGCTGTCAGAAGGGAAGAAAGATTATGACAAATCAAGCGCATCTGATGAATATCCCTAGGTAGTGGAGGCATAAAGAATATGGCGCAAATAGAGATAAATGATGTTCTCATTAGAGAAGTGGGAACAAAAAACATTATGACCAAATCCAGCCTGCCTACGGGTGGATATTCGGTCAATCCCTATGTTGGCTGTACCCATGCCTGCAAGTATTGTTATGCCTCTTTTATAAAGCGTTTTACGGGGCACACGGAAGAATGGGGAACGTTTCTGGATGTGAAGTCTTGGCCAGAGATCAAAAAACCGAAAAAATATGCTGGGCAACGTGTGGTCATCGGTTCTGTGACGGACGGATACAATCCACAGGAGGCGCAATTTGGAAATACCAGAAAGCTGTTGGAGCAACTCAAAGGAAGCGGAGCAGACATTTTTATCTGTACAAAGTCTGACCTCGTGTTGCGTGATATTGATCTTCTGAAAGAACTGGGACATGTAACTGTATCATGGTCGATCAATACGCTGGATGAAGACTTTAAAAAGGATATGGACTGTGCCACAAGTATTGAGCGGCGGATTGCGGCTATGAAGCAGATCTATGACGCCGGAATCCGTACCGTGTGTTTCGTGTCTCCTGTTTTTCCGGGTATCACGGATTTTGAAGCAATCTTCGAGAGAGTAAAGAATCAATGCGATCTGTTCTTGCTGGAAAATCTGAATCTGCGTGGCGGCTTTAAAAAGACAATCATGGATTATATTGCCAAGAAGTATCCTGATTTGCAGCCGCTCTACGATGCTATCTACAATAAACATGACAGAAGCTACTTTGTTGCGTTGGAGAAAAAAGCCAAGGAAATGGCGGAGAAATATGACTGTCTCTTTATGGATAACGAAATGCCCTACGGAAGAGTGTCTCAGGGGCATCCGATAATTGTGGACTATTTCTATCACGAGGAAGTGAGAGGAACGGGAAATACCGGAAAACGCAATAAATGATGCTAATGTAATTGTAATATAACGAAAAGCTTTCCATTTGTTGCGATAAACTAAGGATACACGTAGCCATAGAAAATAGATTCGACCTTGACTACGCTTTATCCTTGAAATCAGAAGACTGTGCACGGATGGCAACAGTCTTCTGCACTCTGCTTTACTCAAGCTGGATAGAACAATGGGGCACCGGGACCGAGAGGCAGTCGGAATAGGTACCACACCACGAATAGCAGAATCCAGCCGATCAAGAAGCATAGCGAATAGGGTAGCATGGTAGATACCACAGTGCCGATGCCGGCTTTCTTGTCGTATTTCTGGAAGAATGCCACTGTTAGGACAAAGAATGGCATCGTTGGGGCTATAATATTAGTGCAGGAGTCACCAATACGGTAGGCTACCTGAGTCAACTCAGGAGACAAACCAAGCCGCATGAACATAGGTACGAAAATAGGTGCCATAATAGCCCATTTCGCCGAATCTACAGCAATGAAGAGGTTGATGAAAGCAGTCAGAATAATCAGTGCAATGATCAACGGCAACCCCACAAATCCAATGCTTTCCAAGAAGTTTGCTCCAGCTACCGATAGGATGGTGCCAAGATTGGAATAGGTGAAGAAGTTGGTAAATTGGGCTGCAAAGAAGATCAATACCATGAAACCAGCTAAGCCAGCGATTCCTTTGGACATCAACTCAACCACATCCTTATCGTTCTTGATAGTACCTGCTCCAATACCAAAAGCGATGCCTGGAATCAGGAACAGCAACATCATTATGAAGATAATGCCACTCATGAATGGACTAGTCAGGAAACCACCAGTTGCACTACGAAGTAAACCATTGGAAGGTACCACCGCAATGAGAATCAGAGCAATATAGATCAGAGCAGCGATGGCTGCAAACCGCAAGCCGCGCTTCTCCTCGGCTTTCAGATCAGAGCTATCAGTCTCAATGGCTCCCTCATACTTACCAAGGCGAGGTTCTATGATCTTATCGGTGACAAATGTACCGATAGCAGTGATAACAAATGTTGATGCGAACATAAAGAACCAGTTACACAGTGGTGAGACTACGTAGTTTGGATCTAGCATGTTTGCAGCTTGCGTGGACATGCCTGCGAACATAGGATCGTTCGTTCCAATCAGCAGATTAGCGCTCCATCCGCCGGATACGCCTGCAAATGCAGCAGCCAATCCAGCAATGGGATGACGGCCGAATGCCATGAAAAGGATTGCCCCAAGAGGTACGAGAACTACATAGCCGGTCGAGGAAGCGATGTTTGACATAACACCAAGGAATACCACCATAGCAGTGACCAAACTGCGTGGAGCGGACTTAGCAGCCTTTCGAAGCAGCGCGCTCAACATGCCCGAACCATCGGCCACACTCACTCCAAGGATGATGGTGAACACAGTTCCCAAAGCAAAGAAGGAGGTAAAATTGGAAACCATGGTGGTAATCAAATGCCGTATGGACTCTACAGAGAGCAGGTTTACGGCGCTGACAGTGGTCTCTACAATTTGGTTTCCTCTTGCTGTATCGATGGTCTCATAAGTTACTGAGACACCGAGAGCGGAACAGATTGCCGAAATGATCATGACCGCAAGGGTCAGAATCAGAAAGATGGTGGCCGGACTAGGCAACGCGTTGCCAGCACGTTCGATTGCGTCCAGCGCCCGTACTATGAAGCCCTTCTTTTCTTTGGCTGCGGATTTTGTTTTTGCCATGAGGCTTCCTCCTGAAATAAGATGTATTTATCGTTTCTTCATATTTGTGAAGAAATCGAAACCGATTCAAAAACGGGCACACCATGACCCATCTTCCAATCAACGCCGTATTAAGAAGGAGCCTGAACGTTTCCAAAGTGTACAGGTAAAGGCAATCCGCATATATCCCTCCACCTACGGCCTCTTGTTTCCACCTTTTTGCATGAAGATAAGCATTCTGTCAAGAAAAAAATCATAAGGGATACTCCGCTATTCAACCTTTTGCAAATACCGGGAAAGAGCTATGTTCGCCGTAGCCTTTGATCTTTTCCTTGGATTTCAGCGTACTCATATCTGAAATAGTGAAATCAACAGCGGCGTCAGCTTTCATGTGCTCAGGATTTCCTGTTTTCAGAAATGCAACAAGTCCAAGTTGGAGCACCTAGTGAACATAGAGTGCAATAGATATACAATATTTTTTCTGCAATTGCTTTTATCTCTTCACTATTCAGAATCGTTATTTATCGTGTAAATTTCATTGAAAATCACAAGATATTCCGTGTTCTTTCATTACGAAATCAATTTGCTTCATTTCATCCTCAGTGAGCACAATAGTCGAAGCTCTAGCATTCTCTTCAAGACGCGCTATTTTCGTTGTTCCTGGGATCGGAACAATGTAAGGCTTCCTGTGAAGAATCCAAGCGATAGCAAGCTGTGCAGGTGTAGCATTCTTTTCCTTTCCAAGTTCCTTTAGGTAATCCAGAAGTATTTTGTAACGTTCAAGATTTTCATCATTGATGATCCGGCCACGCCAGTCATCACGTTCAAACTGAACGCCTTTATGAAAGGTTGCAGATAAAAGCCCTTTTGAAAGCGGGCCATGTGCAATCCATCCTATCCTATTTTCTTCCAGAAATGGAATAAGTGATTCATGTTCGCGATCTGTAATGTTATAGCGATTTTCAACAACAGAGACAGGACATACAGCATGTGCTCTTTTCAGATACTCTGTGTCTATCTCAGATAATCCCCATGCGCGTATCTTACCTTCCTTGATCAGCATTCCCATTGTCTCTGCAACCTCCTCTGGTTCTACCTTTGGATCGGGACGTGCTTGAAAGTAGAGATCAATATAATCCGTTTTAAGGCGTTTTAACGATTCTTCAACCGATTTGAAGATACTGCTTCTTGATGAATCATAAAGCAGAGGTGGCCGATACGGATCTACTGCATAATCAAATTCAACGCCAGTCTTCGTTGCAATAATGACTCTATCACGAATACCATGAAGTGCATCTCCGACAATCTTCTCGTTCTGGCATGGATCGGAGACATAACCATAATTTTTTGCTGTATCAAAATACGTATAGCCTAATTCATATGCAGCTCGAACTATTCTAACACCTTCATCAATAGAAACCGGCTTACCAGCTGCATGTGACAAGCCCATACAACCCATTCCGATTTCCGATACGTCAAAGATACCTAACTTGCGCTTCTTCATTTAAGTTTTGAATAATCTTCTTCATTTACTGGCTCAAGCCATTCGTTCGAACATTCTGTACCGGGAATCTCGAAAGCAATATGAGAAA
Source organism: uncultured Spirochaetaceae bacterium (assembly GCA_964623005.1). GTDB lineage: Bacteria > Spirochaetota > Spirochaetia > Sphaerochaetales > Sphaerochaetaceae > Ornithospirochaeta. The sequence goes on along the minus strand of CAZURL010000023.1, from coordinate 12,410 downwards.
ACCAGCTATCAGCAGCAGCTCCATGCCAGTGCTTTGCACCCTCTGGGATTTCGATAACCGTTCCAGGCGTCATCTCGATAGCATCCTTTCCCCATTCCTGATACCAGCCCCTGCCACCAACGCATATCAGCATCTGTCCGCCGCCTGTCTTTGCATGGTGAATATGCCAATTATTGCGGCAGCTTGGTTCGAATGTAACATTGGCCATAAAGAATGCTTTTCCAGAGATAGGCGCAAGATAGCTTTGTCCAACGAAGTATTTTGCATATGCATCATTCGGCGCTCCGATAGGGAAGAAGATACTCTCTTGATACTTCTCTTTATCGCTGAGAGCTACTGTCTCTTCATTCCATATCTCTTTTGCGAGTCGAAAGACTGCCCAACCCTTCGGCCATCCAGCATAGAACGCCGTGTGCGTGATAACAGCAACGATTTCCTCTTTTGTGACGCCATGTGCTTTTGCATTTTGAAGATGGTGTATAAGGGAGGAATCTGTGATACCCGAGGCCATCAAAGCAACTACAGTAATGATGCAACGCGTCTTGACGTCTATTCCATCGCTATTCCAGTTCTCTCCGAAAAGCACATCGTCATTATAGTGGGCAAAATCCGGCGCAAAAGTACCAAGCTGGTTCCTGCCTGCCGTCTGTGTGATCTTCTCTCTCATATCCAATCCTTCAAACAAGGCTGTATATTCATAGGACAATACCTCCAATATCAGTACAGCAAGAAAATACTGCATTTGAAGTATATTGATTGGGAAGTGGATATATCAAATACTTTGTTTGTATTGTTAATCCATGCCTAAAAAGCATTTTATATACGCAATGAAGCGCGTCACGGCTGGTGAAAATGGCTGTGCTCTTTTCCATGCAAGTACAACCGTTGCCGTCAATTCAGGTGAAAGTGGGCGAGATACGACTTTATTGTTATCGATAAAAGGCTCTCCGATTTCGATTGTCAAAGGGTAGGCGAGGCCTTTTTCTGCAATAAGTGCATTGCTTCCACTGAGATTTCCTGTAAAGACAATATCCAAGTCCTTAAAGCAGTCTCCGAACCAGTTTGCAAGCTCGCTTTGTACATTCAGCCTTCGAGGAAGTGCAAGCGGAAGGGATTTTAGATCATCAGCAGTAAGCGCAGCCTTCTTTGCAAGAGGATCGTCGGCACTCATCATCACGCACCAATTCTCCTTTTCCTTTAAACGGATGTACTCAAACCTTTCCATATCGACAGGCTCGAGAAGCAACCCGATATCAATAAGGCCGCGTTCCATACGCTCCCTGACAACATCAGCAGTTGCCGTGTAAATGTCAAAATGAACGTTGGGATAGTTCTTTCGGAATGAACCGCAGAGCTGGACAAGTATTCCTTCTGTTTTCAGCTCTCCGCACCCGATATTTACAATACCTTCAATCTGTTCGCCTTGTTCAATCAGCTCTTTTTCGGTCTTATCGACAAGCTGTAGGATTTCCTCGGCACGGCGACGGAGAAGAAGGCCCTCGCTTGTAAGCTTTATCTTTCCCTTCCCTCGTTCGAAAAGCTTTACGCCAATCTCCTCCTCAAGCTGGGCAATCTGGCGTGAGAGCGTTGGCTGTGTTATATGCAAAACCTCTGATGCTTTCGTAATTCCCTCTTCTCTCACAATTGTCAGAAAATATCTTAAAACTCGGATTTCCATAAGTTATAGATTAATGCAAAACAGCAGAAAGTGCTTTAGCAACAAATCCTGATTGATACTTGAATTGCGCCCATACAAGTGAAAAAACGCCATTTTCCTTGCTTGATATGATATAATATGGACAAGGAGTTGCATATTGAACAAGGTTATTACTATAGGCAGACAATTTGGAAGCGGAGGAAGAGAACTTGGACGACGACTAGCGGACTATTTACAGATAGCTTATTACGACAGAGAGATCGTTGAGGAGATTGCAAAGCGTACTCAGCTATCGGAAGAATACGTTCATAACGTTATGGAGCATCATCCATATCCTCTTCTTCCTATTACTATTGGCAGGAGCTTCAATCCGATGGGCAATCCAATGTTTCAGATTACACAGAGCGTTTATGCTGAACAGACGAACATCATCAAGGAGCTTGCAGCCGCGTCTGATTGCGTTATCGTAGGTCGATGTGCAGACTACATTCTCCGTGATGAAAAACCATGGAGGCTTTTTGTCTATGCTGATCTAGATTCAAGGATCCAAAGATGCTTTTCGCGCGCTCCGGAGGGGGAGAATCTCACAGATAAGGAGATGAAGCAGAAGATTCTCTCCATTGATAAAGGCCGGCAGAGATACTATGAATTCTACACCGGCAATAAATGGGGCGATATGACCAACTACGATTTCTGCATCAACACATCCAATCTGATCATAAAGGATGCTGTTCCTCATATAGCTCATCTTTTTGATTGATCTTTGACCGCTGTTATTTCATAATGGCGGTCTTTTTGCGAGGCAACAAATGTCTAGATTATCAAGAAATGGAATAAGACCTAAGGTAATGCTTAATGCTCTCGATATGATCGAACGCGAAAACATACCTATGCATAGCCTGCTTATATCGCGCCACTCAGAATTGATCTTCGAAGCATATTGGAAACCATTTGAAAGGGAAAGCCTTCATCGAATGTATTCTGTCACAAAGAGCTTTGTTTCCCTTGCAATAGGCTGTATGGAGTTCGATGGACTGATAAACCTCAGCGACAGAATCATTGATTATTACCCAGAGTATCTTCCGGAAACCATACCGCCAGAGCTTAGTGCGATGACTATCCGCGATATGCTCATGATGCGTACTTGCCATAAGGAAACGACATACAAACACGGCAAAGATGGTAAGTACATCCCCTCATGGAGAAAGGATTGGGTAAAATCATTCTTCGATACAAAGCCCGATCACGATCCAGGTACGGTCTTTATATATGACACCTCTTCGTCGCATGTTCTTGCAAATCTTGTAGAACGCCTTACTGGAAAGGATTTTGTCAGTTACTTGCGCGAGAAATTCTTAGATAAGCTTTCGGTTTCCGAAGAATGCTACATAACGAAAGATCCAGAGGGATCACCCTGTGGCGGAAGTGGCTTCATGATGAGAAGCATAGATTTGATGAACGTCATGAGTGCTCTCGTCTCTGGAAAGCTAGATGATGTAATCGATCCAGAATATATCAAGGCCGCAGTATCCCCGCTTTCCGACGCATCGTTCGGCCGGGCAGGGGATGAAAGCGGATACGGCTATTTCTTCTGGACAATGGGAAATGGCACATACGCAATGTATGGAATGGGGGGACAGTATGCGATCTTTGTTCCGAAAAAAGATCTTATATTTGTCACGACTGCCGACACGCAAAGTCTTAAAGGCGGCGAAGCCCTTCTTCGTACCGTGTTGAAATACATCGAGGAAAATACGCTAGATGATGTGGAAATGGAAGAGGATGAAGAAGGGGAGGCGATGCTCTCTGATAGACTGCAAGCCCTTCATATTCCAATCATTCACGGACTTCCCTCGAAGATAATCGGAACGAGACAATACAAATTCAATGGAGAGGGCGGCCTTGAGAATATGTCCTTTTCCTTCGATAAGGATGGTGGTAGTGTCAGCGCACTCTTCTATGGAAGGGAGTATGGATTCGAGTTCCAATACAACAAGAACGTAATAAATACTTTTCCCGTATTGCTTTCATCGCCAGCTGTTGTTTCTGCCGCATTCATGCAGGATGGAAGCTTTGTGATGTCTATCCAGCTTCTTGGTCAGGAGCTTGGATCAATACGTCTGAAAGCGCATTTTCTTGAAGGAAAAGCAACAATTCTCTCCCATGTTTACGGAGAGATTTCCTTCCAGGGTTTTGAAGTTGTCGCAACAGGAAAAGCTATTGAATAAGTACCTATTTCTGGAGTAAAATCCATCTTCTGATAAGGAGCTATTTCGTGATACCTCTTAATGAACTCATCGATAAGGAAACCAATGTGTATGAGATGACCTGCGTCGCTATAAAGGAAGCAGACATCTACGCTCAGACAGATAAGGGTGTGGATATCGAAAATTCAGGCGAAAAGGTCGTATCTGTCGTGCTTGCACGTGCTCTGAACGACGAGATTGAATACACAAAGCCAAACGAAGCCTAAAGCTATACTCTTATTCGGCCCTACAGCTGTTGGAAAGACAGCACTGACCGAGAATTTATTCTCAAAAGGCTTTGAAATCATCAATGCTGATTCGGTACAGGTATACCGTGGCTTGGATATAGGATCTGCAAAGCCTTCTGAGGCATTGATGGCTCAAATACCCCATCATCTGGTAAATATCAGGGATCCATGGGAGGATTACTCGGTAGGGGAGTTTGTCCATGATGCAGATGATGCAATAAAGGATATCTCATCGCGCGGTTTGATTCCTCTGATAACCGGAGGAACTGCATATTATTTCCGCCATCTTCTCTATGGCGCGCCAAAGACGCCCCCTTCCGATGCAGAGACGAGAAAAAGCGTTGAAAAGGAAATCGAGGAGAAGGGAAAAGACTGGGCGTATGAATATCTTGAGGATATCGACCCAGTTGCTGCCGAGAAAATCAATAAGAATGATATCTACCGCGTATCACGGGCAATAGAAGTATATAGGGCATCCGGAAAACCGCTTTCATCCTTTACACTCTCAAAGGAAGTGCGCAAAGATATTGATTTCATCGTCATCGGACTTGAAAGAGATAGAGCAGAGCTGAAAAAACGGATAAGGCTCCGTGTTGATGAGATGTTTGAGACAGGCCTTTACGATGAGATAAAACGATTGATGAAGGAAGGTGCAAAAGCTACATGGCCCTCGATGGAAGCAATAGGATATAGAGAGTTCTTCTCAGCCGCTTTCGAAGGCGAATGCTCGATATCAACAATAAAGGAAGAGATCGTAAAAGCCTCTGAGCAATATGCAAGGCGGCAGATTACGTTCTTTTCTTCGTTTTCTACCGCCCGCTTCTTCCACCCTGATGATCAGAAAGGTATTGCAGATTATCTACATGAGAAGGGAATTGCTGCCGATTGAATATGTATCGACAATCTCCGGCTCAAGCTTTTCGTAACCGGTAATCTCCGAGTCCACGATATTCCACCAGCCTCTATTGTTCCATTTGAACGAGAACGTCTGCGTCACTCTATAACGGTAAGCAACAATCTTATCAGCCTCATTAAGCGTTACAGTATCCTCTTCTTCATATGGGAACGGCACATACCAAATACCGACAGCAACATATTCGTTCTCGCCTATCTCTTCGATAGACTCAACGATAACACCATAGATATAAGAAGTATCAGGGATTGCTTGTCGTCCTTGTTCAATCCAAACATTAGCATCGATTGCAGGATTTGTTGCTTCATATGCCATTCTTGTTCGCGATGTTACGAAGAGGTTAGTTACTTCCATACTCTGTGGAAGATTTGTGCCTTTTACAGATGCATCAAGGTCTTCTGGATTGACCCTGCTCTGGGCATCATAGACGGCATATATAATTTCCTCTTGCCCCATATCCTGTGTATAAGGCGGTTCAAGAAGATTCGTGATGTAATCGTAAAGGAATGCGATAACAAAAACACCGATAATAGCGCAAACCGTGATTACCGTGCCTTTTATACGCCAGAAATCATTGCGTTTAGCCGTCTTTTTCGCTTTTGCAAGGTACTCATTAATTTTCTCATCATTCTCTGCCGCAGCAACAGCTCTCGCTCTTTCTTCCTCGCTTCTATTCTCAAGATTCCACTCTAGGTTCAAGCTCTTTTCATAGAACCATTTAAGCGCAGCACCGCCATTTCTGTTTCCGGTTATATCGCGCATCTCGCGATTCTTTGCATGGAAGATGAAGGAAATCAGACCATCGGTCTTTTCATTGAGGACTACATATGAAGAGAGCGGTATCTCCTTATAACCAGCGCTTCGGATCTCTCTCTTTGCAAAAGGAAGCGTGCCAGATGCAGCATAGTAGAGAAGCTCTGCCATCTCCGTAATAAGACGGAATGTCGGCTCTGCAACAGAGCGTATAAGCGCAGTAGATTCATTCTCTTTGGTCTCTTCATCAATCATGATCGATACGATATCTGCAAGATCCGGGGGCAGAAGGAGAATATCCTTTCCTTCATAGATATAGATGCGATAAAGAGGAAAGATGCCGCTTGTAAGGTCAAGAAACTTCTCAGATGCATTTGACAGTCCAAAGGCAATCTTCCTGACAAGATCAAGAGCGTCTTTTCTATGAGTCGTCGCAATTGTATCGATGCTCTCGATATTGCACTTATCAAAATATACGTATCTCTCCTCATCGATCGTACAGAATCCGTCCCAAAACCATGGCCTCAGCTCTGAGCCGTCGGAGATGATACCTTCCATCTTCTCGCCCTGAAGAAGATGCCTTGGAACACCAAATTCATCCGGGCCTAGATGCAGAGCGCTTTTTGTCTCTCCATCCCTAACTATCTCAATGATCTGTCTTTCCATCCTTACCTCATAACAAAGCATGCGTGTCCGCATGATTTATCATCTTGCGAAGAGCCGACAAGCGTCCATTCTCCTTTCAAGACATTCCTTACGCTCTCTATCAAAGGAGCGCCGCAGCAAGTTATACGCCGTTTCTGATATAAATCCATCAGATGCTCTTGAGAGAGGATATTTGCTATCGACTCATTCTTTGCCCTCAACATCTCATGCTCAGGAAGTCTTCCTGTCATATTCGATGAAACGATGAATACTGTATTACCATCATTCAACGATGAGAGAAAGCGCGTGAGTTCCTTCATCTGAGAACTAGAGCATATATATGTGAATATAATAAGAATTTCCGAAGATGGATTATGAAACGAAGTATATTGCAGAAGTATTTCTCTTGAATACTCTTCCTTCTCATATGCACTTGAATCAGTAAAACCGCATCCGACTATCTTTGATTTCCCCAGAATCGTTTCCTCGATGCCATCTTTTGGTGAAAAGAGAAACTGGTCTTTATCACGCTCAAGGGGAGGGCGATGAAGTGGCAAAAGGAGAACAATGCGCTTTCCATCCTTAATACCGCCAAATACTTTACTATAGAATGGCGCCGCCCTTCTTAGATCCATATGCGGAAGAATTGCGCCCCTGATCGTCTCTTCCTCGTCAATCGGGCAGATAAGCGACAGGAGTTCATCCTTATCATCAGGATAGAATATTGCGCTATGATACATCATGAAAGAAGCTCCTTCACTCTCTTTTCATCAAGTACAGCGAAGAGATTCTTTTCCTGCGTAGGAATCACAAGGCCTTTCTTTCCGTCCTTTGGACGCCTGAGGTACTTGACCTCTGTATAGTAGAGATCAGCCTTGCCGTTCTTCTTCGCCTTAGAATAGTGTATAGCAAGTGAGGCCGCATCGAGAAGAACCGGAAGCGGAACGGTCTTTCCTTTCTTGGACTTTATTATCACATAGGCACCGGATGTATCGCGCGTATGCATCCAGATATCAGAGCCGCGCGTATCGTGACGCAGGATCTCTTCATTTTCGCTTGCACTTCTGCCAATAATGATATCAAATCCTTGGACTGTGAGGCGCACTCCAGCTCGTGGATCATCGCTTTTTTTCCTGTCTGGCGACCTAGCAGCCTCCTTCTGAAGCTTATCTGTACGCTTTTCAGAAAGAAGCTCTTCATATTTTGCCCTGATGCACTCTTCCTCTCTCTTAGTCCTTTCAAGTTCTTCAAGCGCCATCTCATAGGCTCTCTTGTCCTTTCTATATCGCTCATAGAGTCTTTCAAGGTTCTCATTAGGCGTAAGTTTTGGATCAAGGGCGATTGTGATTCGACTGCCATTTCTGTAATCATCAAGGCTGACACTCTCCATCCCCTTGCGGATTGTATGAAGATAGGCCGAGAGAATATCAGCAGCAGCTTTTGTTTCCTCGTAGCCAGAGGTTACTTTTATCCGCTCTTCCTGTCTTCTTGCTCTCTCCTGAAGTAGTTGAAGTTCCTTATCACGCTTTTCTTGGATTTTCCTGACAAGATCCTCAGTAAGTTCCTCAGTTGCCCTCCGGCTACCTTCTTGATCAATGAACGCATTGAATGACTCGCCGCTCCAAGCGCGCACTTCATAGTGTTTTTCCCCCTCGTTCTCCCTCTCTTCAAGAACGAGTTTCTTTCCTTTCTCTTCGCCGCGCTGGGGCCGTCTATACATGAGTTCAAGTATGTTCCATTCTTCGTCTGTTATTATGATATTAGCTCCAATTCCAGAGAATAAACGTACAACAACGAAGAGCGTGTTCTCGCTATTTGTTACGTTTAAGACAAATGCTCTATCATAAGGAAGCTGTCGCACTCTCGTTATCTTACGTCCGACAAGATGTGCTCTCATGTACTGAGTGAAACGCTGCGCATCCTTTGCCTTTGCTCTCATTCGATCAGTTCTGACAACACGCGCATCAGGAGTTGCTATCTCAAAATATAAAAGCCACGCCTTTTCTTCTCTCGAATACATAGAAAGAGTAAACGCATGGATCGTATGTTCCGTGACCTTCTGTATATAGCTATTTTCCAGCGGAAGCTCGGAAAGTATCAACTCAAGCTCCCTCCAATTAAGACTCATCATGCCTCCTTAGGCGCTCTATGCCAGATGCAAGATAGAACGAGCCAGTAACAAGAATCGAGGAAGAGTAGGAAAGGGCTGTAGAGAATGCATGATTCCTATCCTCATCGATACTTATGTCATAATCAGGAAAGAGCGATTTTGAAAGGGAGAAAATCCCTTCTGGATCGCTTTTCTTGAAATCGCCGGTACTCGTGATGATTATTTTATCAAAATGAGGGAAAAGCTTCATGATAATCCCCTCGATATCTTTTCCCATAACCGATGAATAGATCAGGCAGCTCTTTCCCTTTGCAATGGAAAAGAATGCATCAGCCGTTGCCTTTGCAGAGAGTGGGGTATGCGCACCATCGATTACAACAAGGCGGCCATCGATGATCTTCTTCTCAAAGCGACCAGGAAGCACAGTGCTTTCCATCCTTCTTATTCCCTCATCTGTTAAAAAGCCAAGTCGCTTTGCTGTCAGGATACTGAGAAGTGCATTCTCGGCCATTGCTTTTGTTGACATCGCAAGCTTGAAGTCATAGTGCGTTCCATCAAGCGTGAAGGAAACATGTTCGCCATTTATATCTGTTTTTGAGAGGAAATCAGAGACAGAATCAGAGACAAATTCGATCGTTGTATTTATATCCTCTGCTTCTTTTTCAAAAATAGCTCTCGCCTCAGGGGTTTGAAACGATGAGAATGTAGGGACATCGTGTCTCATAATCTTTGCTTTTTCGCCTGCGATTTCCTTTATGGTATTACCCAGTATTGCGGTGTGTTCCTTTTCAATTGGCGTGAGTATAACGGCTTTGGGGAAGAGTGTATTCGTAGCATCAAGTCTGCCTCCAAGCCCGGTTTCTATCACAGCATCGGTACACCCCGCATCTTTGAAGAGCAAGTAAGCGTATGCTGTATATAGTTCAAAGGTAGTAGGGCGCACTGCCCCTAAATCGGAGGGGAATGTAAAACCATCAATCTTGGAAAGCAGCTTATTTGCGCTCTCTATATAAACCTCGTCAGGAAAGAATGCTGTTGAAAGTGTGAAACGCTCACGGACGGTATACATATGCGGTGAAAGATAAAGCCCCGTTCTCCTTCCGCTTCCAGTGAGCAATGCTGCGATATATGAAGAGGTTGTCCCTTTTCCCTTCGAACCTGCTGTATGATATGTACTGAAAGATTGCTCTGGGTTTCCTATATGTTCAAGCAGCCTTTCCATACGTTCTATCCTGTTCTCTCTTATGAGCGCAGAGGAGAGCGATGGCTCAAAGCTGTCAAATAGTGTCTCTAGCTCGTCTATGGTTTTTACCATGCGTTCCAGTTTAGCGTATTTGAAGATATTGGCACATATCTAAAATTGTTATCATAATAACATTTTCGTATCTTCTATAACATATTGCAAAAATAATAACGAAAAGATACTATCAATTCATCTACTTTGATTGGAGGGAAATCAATGAGACTTAGAAAAATCGCACTCGTGGTTCTGTCGCTTGTACTTGTAGCATCTGCTGTATTCGCTGGCGGCAACAACGAGAACTCCTCTTCAGATTCTGGCAGGAAGGTTCTCAGAGTCGCTATGGAGTGCGGCTATGCACCATATAACTGGACACAGACAACTGATGCAAATGGGGCAGTCCCCATTGCAGGATCTTCTGATTATGCATATGGTTATGATGTTATGATGGCAAAGCTTATCGCAGAGCGTCTTGACTATGATCTACAGATTGTCAAGCTTGACTGGGATTCACTTGTTCCTGCGGTACTTTCCAATACTGTTGACTGTGTAATTGCAGGACAGTCCATCACATCTGACAGACTTCAGATGGTCGATTTCACAGAGCCATACTACTACGCATCCATAATCTGCCTTGTTGATAAAGACAGTCCATATGTAAATGCTCAGGGAATTTCTGACCTTGCCGGCGCAACCTGTACAAGCCAGATGAACACTGTATGGTATGATGTCTGCCTGCCTCAGATTCCGAATGCGAATATCCTTCCTGCACAGGACAGTGCGCCAGCAATGCTTGTAGCTCTTGATAGTGGACGTGTTGACCTTATCTGTACGGATATGCCGACCGGACAGGCAGCTCTTGTTGCGTATCCTAACATGCGTCTTCTCGACTTCTCCGACAGTGATGACGATTTCCAGGTAAGTCAGGAGGAGATCAATATCGGAATCTCGCTGAACAAGAGCAACACGGAGCTTAAGGATGCTATCAACAGCGTACTTGCTACACTCACAGTCGATGACTTCAATGCAATGATGGATGAAGCAATCTCTGTTCAGCCACTTGCACAGTAAGGTTTGAGATGTCTATTTCAGAAATGAATTTCTTCGAGAGGATGATTTACATCCTCCAGCGTTATGGCGGCTCTCTTTCAAAGGGAGCTGCTACTACGATGGCGATAGCCATCATTTGTACGTTCCTTGGCTGTATCATCGGCTTCGCTGTTGGACTGATACAAACAACTGAACCTCATAAGAAAGATGGAAAGATCAAACGTGGCATCCTTAAAGTAATAAAGATTGTCTTGACTGCTTATGTTGAGGTTTTCCGCGGTACTCCGATGATGCTTCAAGCTGCATTTATCTACTATGGTATGAGTTCAGTATTCAGCATCAACCTCGGAATGTGGAGCGCAGCAATAATCATTGTATCGATCAATACCGGCGCTTATATGGCAGAGACGGTCAGGGGAGGCATTCTTTCTGTTGATCCAGGTCAGAAAGAAGGCTCAAGAGCAATTGGAATGAGCCATTTCCAGACAATGGTATATATCGTTCTTCCGCAAGCGCTTCGAAATATCATGCCGCAGATCGGCAATAACCTGATTATCAACATAAAAGATACCTGCGTACTCTCTATTATCGGAACTGTCGAGCTTTTCTTCACATTCAGAAGTATCTCCGGTGCGCTCTATACATACTTTGAAGCTGCAACTGTTACGATGATTATCTACTTTGTCTTGACATTTGTTTGCTCTCGTATACTCCGATGGGTTGAAGAAAAGATGGATGGGCCTGCGAACTTCGATCTTGCCACTACCGATACCCTTGCATTCACAAGTGGTCTTACACGCTATAATGACAAGACAGGAGGGACGCATTGATGAATGAGATTATCAAAGTGGAGCATCTTGCAAAAACATTCGGCTCAAACGAGGTTTTGAAAGACATTGATTTCAGTGTTTCACAAGGCGATGTCATAAGCATCATCGGCGCCTCTGGATCGGGAAAATCAACGCTCTTGAGATGCATAAATCTCCTAGAAGAAGCGACAAGCGGTAATATTCTGTTCCATGGGAAGAATGTTCTGACAGGCGAGATTAATGAAGATCAGTATAGAACGAAGGTCGGAATGGTATTCCAGTCATTCAACCTCTTCAATAATTATTCTGTCCTCGATAACTGCATGCTAGGGCAGCTCAAAGTTCTGAAAAGAAAGAAAGAAGAGGCAAGACAGAATGCGCTGGAGTACCTTGCAAAAGTTGGAATGGCTCAATATATAAAAGCAAAGCCACGCCAGCTTTCCGGTGGACAGAAACAGCGTGTTGCGATTGCACGTGCTCTTGCAATGAATCCGGAGGTTCTGCTCTTTGATGAACCGACCTCTGCGCTCGATCCAGAGATGGTAGGCGAAGTTCTTGATGTTATGAAAGCGCTTGCTAAAAGTGGAATGACAATGCTCGTCGTAACACACGAGATGGCGTTTGCACGTGATGTTTCCAAACGCGTGATTTACATGGCGGACGGTAGAATCGAAGAAGAAGGTGCTCCCTCGGAAATCTTCTATAATCCAAAGAAAGAGAAAACAAAAGAATTTCTTTC
>CAZURL010000022.1:16654-18312 GCA_964623005.1 uncultured Spirochaetaceae bacterium | reverse complement strand
TAAAAATTCCGCATTAATTGAACGTCATCTTTATACTATATTTGCTAAGATTTTCCGGTGAAAGGAAATGAACATCCTCCTTTTTCTCCAAGTCAGTAACTATGCCGTCCATTCCAGGAAGCGTCCACCATGGTTCAATGCAGACAAATGGAGCTGGCTTTCCTACAGTGTGCCAGATACCAAGCCAAGGAGCATCGCCATACTCAACGCTTATGCTGTGCATTCCCTTTTCAGAGGAAATAACAGCTGTGCCGCCTGTCCCTGATAGGATAATTGCATCGTCATCAAAGAGATCATGATGAAGCTTAATCGGACTGAATCCTTCATCAAGCAACTCTTCAGAGGCCAAATCAAAATGGTTTTCCGAGAAGACTCGGCGTTTCAAAGCACCTTTCTGAGCGGGAAATGAGATAGTATAATCCTCAAACGTCAGCCCTTTCTCCAAAGGAACGGAGAAACCGGGATGGAAACCAATACCGTAGATGAGAGTATCAGGGCCAGGATTTTCAACGCTTACAGTCTCGATAAGCGACTTTCCACTGAGCTTATACTCAACGCGAAGAATGAAATTGAATGGATAGATCTCCGCTGTCTCGGCATTTGACTTGATGCACATTACAACAGAGTCTCCCCTGTTTTCCATTACCTCAAAGTGCGAAGCTGCCGCAAAACCATGGCTAGACATCTCATAGCTCTTTCCCTTGTAGAGATATCGAGACTGGAATAAGCGGCCGACAAAAGGAAAGAGAAGCGGAGCATGGCGGATCCAGAACGCCTTATCTCCATTCCAAAGATATTCCGTACCATCTGTTTTAGAACTTATCGACAGAAGCTCGGCTCCTACCTCATTTATCAATACAACAAGCGCTTCGTTCTCTATCTTTTCCATAACTACTCACTCATATAATCCGGTCTTAACGATGATGCATTTCTCAGGTATACCATCTTTGGCTCTTTTTCACGTGCGTGGTTAATGATAATCAACACGCGGATTGCAAACCTCAATCCGCCAGAGATATCTGCCTCCTGAACACAGAAAAGCGGGGTCGTTGCTGCAAAACCGCTCTTTCTGCAAGCAGCAGCTGCATTTCTCGTTCTTATATCATGAGTCTGGGAGAATATAACAGCGGCAACATCTTCATCTGTAATCTCATTCTCACGATAAAGTGCTTCCATCAGCTCCCTTACAGCTTCATCGACATCGTTTGGGAAATCAGAAGATACTGTAGTTGCACCACGCAGTGCATAGATGCTTTCCATTTCAACCTCCTAGAGAAAAACCGTGGAGTATTACGGTATTGAGCATATCAATAACAATCGAAATACAGAAATACAGCGCCATTCTGAGCACGGTGAATACAAATGGCGAGACAAACGTTACCCTTGTATAGAAGAACTGGTATATGGCTGCAAATATGATCCAGAAACCTTCAAGGAAGATTGTCCAGCCAAGCACCATCTGACAACCCGTTACCAAAGTAATCAAAACCTCACTTACCGGGAAATACAGAAACAGCACAAAAAGCATTGCGAAAAACAAATAGAGCGCAAGAAGATACGAATGAACCCTTGATGAAAATGCCAATATTCTTCTAAACGCAAGCATAACAGGATAATAACACTTCTCCTCTTTCAAAGGAAGAATACCATCGGAACAC
>CAZURL010000022.1:0-16554 GCA_964623005.1 uncultured Spirochaetaceae bacterium | reverse complement strand
ATTTATTACTTGAAGAATCCAAGTATATCCAAGGCTTCCTCACTATCTTCCTCAAGCACAAGGAATGTACTGTCATCTTCTTCGCCATTCCAAGTGGTATAGAGTTCTTTTCTCACATGGTCTCCGATCTTGCAGCCTATCAGTGTGGTCTTTCCTTCGGGCCGCCATGGTCTCATGAGATATACATCGCCTTCAATCTTTCCCTTCGCTTCAAAGGACGATCTATAGAACACAAGCCCGATCCAGTCCTTCTTTCCGGAAGGCGCCGTGACATATCCAGGTTCATTGCTCACGATTTCAGAATCAACAAAGAGCGCATCACCGCCACCGAAAATGAAATCCACACTTCCCTCTATATAGCAATTCTGGAATACAGAACGTGTGCGCTTTCTTGCAGACAAATACCGCGGGCCATAGAATCCTTTCGGCATCCGCTCTGTATCCGGAAGAGGTGAAATGAAAAGTGTATCCTGATAGGACAGAAGACGCACATTCTTTATAAGCGCCTCATCTGCATCTAGGTAGAGCGCAACAGCCTGCTCGACATCATCTCCGGAGCCTGCACCATTTACTATGGTAAGATTCGAAAGCTCCACATGTTCACCGCCGAAGAAAGCCGTATAGGATCTGAACGTGCCTCGCTTTATTCCAGGCGCAACAATCTCATGCGCACTCTCCGCATTGTAGATATAAACCTTACCTTCGCCTCTTATAGAAAGGTTCTTCTTCTCGGAAAAGAGCTTTTCCTTGTATATGCCCTCTGAAATGATTATCTGTGCACTCTCTTCATACGGCACAGCATTTATTGCTTCCTGTATCGAGAAATAGTCTTCACCACTATGACCTACGGTTATTCTAAGCATACGTCCCTCCTGATTTTGATAACGCTATAGTCCTCTGGTCTCATCCTCATCATCACCGTCCCTTTGACCTCAAGCCTGATAAGCTCAGAGCCTGCCCTGTTCGATAATGACACACTTCCATCAAACGGGAAATTATCAAGATTCCATACAAGCCCTTCTGATTTCACCTCCGCCCTTCCAAATGGAGCAAAGAAGGAAAGCTCTGTCCCAACCGGCAAAGAAATCTGGACAATTCCTTTAAGCGTCACGATAGTATCGACACGAAGAAACCAAGTCTCAGGGCATCCAAGGCGTGAAAATGATGATAAAAGTGCAAGCGTGTGATCGAGCCGACCTTCTCCGCCGCCGATAAGATCGTACGTTCCTTCAATCGAGCGTATTGCAAGCTCTGCATCGCTTTCATCCTTATCGTGCGAACAGGCTTTGAAGCCAAGCGATTCTATCTCATCACGGAATGAAGTTGAATCCAGATCTCCAACAACGCTATCTACAGGTATTGAAAGTAACTTCGCTGTATCGTAGCCACTATCTGCCGCAACGACACTGCTATATGCCGAACGATCGAAAGGAACGAACTTAGGTGCAATCCCACCTATTATGACCAGATGATGCATAAAAAGATTATATTGCGTTGATTTCATTGCAACAACAAAACGTTGACAACGTTGTATACTATAGCCATGAAAAAAACAGGATTTTCAAGCGCAGATGTGCTTCTGCCTAAGAAGGGCATCGATTTAAAGAAATGGGCGGTTATCGCATGCGACCAGTATACAGCAGATCCTGAGTACTGGGAGAAAGTTGAAGAATCCGTAGGAGAAGCTCCATCGACTCTCAGAATCACGCTTCCGGAAATCTACCTTGAAAAAGAGGGAAAGGAAGAACGAATACGGAAAATAAATACAACGATGGATGAATACCTTGAAAACGGAATCTTCACAGAATACAAGGATTCATACATCCTCGTCGAACGAAAAAGCGAAACTGGCACCCGCTTTGGCATTGTAGGAAAGATCGATCTTGAAGAGTATGACTACTCAAAGGATTCGAAGTCCCAGGTCAGGGCAACGGAAGGAACAATCCTTTCACGCATTCCACCGCGTAAGGAAATACGGCATGCAGCGCCGCTAGAGCTTCCTCATATCATGATCCTTATCTCCGATGAAAAGCGAAAGGTCATTGAGAGCATGAGGGACAAAAGGGATGAGCTGGAGGTAATCTACGATACTGATCTTATGATGGCCGGCGGTCATGTAAAGGGCTATCTTATCAACAGAGAAGAAGATAAGAAGAGCATAGATGATGGTCTTTCACAAATGCTTGAATCACTTGATCCGGAGAATCCACTTCTATTTGCAATGGGTGACGGCAACCATAGCCTTGCAACAGCAAAGAGCTTATGGGAAGACATAAAGGAAGAACTCTCAGAAGAGGAAAAGGAAAGACATCCTGCTCGCTATGCGCTAGTAGAGATTGAGAACATCTTTGATGAAGGATTGCAGTTCGAGCCGATCCATCGCATATTCTACTCGCTTACTCTTGATAGATTCGATGAAGCAATCTCTACTTTTGCTCCTGTCGTAAGAAAGGAGAAGATCAATAAAGAAGAGATTTCAAAGCTCATCAATAAAGAAAAAAGAGCCTTCGTACTCTACGATGGCAATGAGTACACGCTCTATATGATGGATGGAACGGAGAAGGAGCTTGCAGCATGGACGATACAGAGTGTTATCGATACGCTTCTCTTTGAGAAAGCCTGCACTGTCGATTATATCCATGGAATGGAGGAAACGCTCTCACTTGCCGGAAACGGAAATATTGCCGTTATTCTTCCAGACATTCCAAAGGAGACATTCTTTGCTTCCATTCTCTCTGATAGCGCTTTCCCAAGAAAGACTTTCTCCATCGGTCATGCAAACGAAAAACGCTACTACATGGAGGCACGGAAGATCAGAGGTTAAGTCTGTAAGAGCCTTGTCTGAGAATTTTGTAAGGCTTTACTGTTGTGTCGATGAGTGTTGAGGGAAGACCTCCCGAGACCTCATCGTCTTCTACTATGAAATCTACAAGAGATGAGAATACCGGCAGGATATCCTGAAAGGACAATAAACTTTTCTCGCCTGAGAAATTGACAGACGTCGAGTATATTGCACCGCAGATTTCCATAACGCGCTGTATGTAGCTATCATCAGGGATGCGAAGCGCAACGGTCTTTCCATCATTTTCATCGAGTACGATCGCAGTAAGCGGCGAAGGCCACAGCCTCTTTATGTCCTCTGGCACGATAAGGGAGGACTTTTCAAGATCGGAGAGCGTCATGAGCGTAATCAGAGACTTGGATCTCGGCCTGTTCTTGATTTCGAATATGCGATTCTCAGAATGCTCTCCGACACAGCCGGAAAGGCCATAGATTGTATCGCATGGAAGCACTCCAACGCTTCCTGAGAGAAGAAGCGCTCCGACTTTCTCTGCGCTTTTCGCCTCATCCTTCCTGATTATAACAGCGCCCATTACATCCTTCTTCTGCTAAAAAACTGCTTTAAAAGCACTAATTTAACATACAATCTTTTCTTGTAAACACAATATTGCACTGATATAATAGAATAAAAGCGTACATTACGTATACTCCGGAGGAAAAATGGCAAAGCCCTCGACTACTGCAAAACTCGTTGTAACGAGCATTGTCATATCGCTGATAGTACTCGCTGTCTTCATTTTGATATTCCTGAACTTCGTCGTCCCGACACATCAGATTACGGAAGACCAGATCTATTCAGTTATGATGAAGCTCTTTCCGATTCTAATTGGCCTTGTTCTCATAGAGATCGGTATAATGGCTGCAAAGAGAGGAGAGCCTGAATACAAGGATACTATTGATAAGCTTTCTCCGAATGCATACGACAGTCCGCTTTATTCCGAGCCGATAGATGATCCTTCCTCAAGGGCCTTTGCAGCAGCTGCGGCTTCTGTTGAGCCTAAGATCATCGAGAAGGAAGTTCCGGTCGAAGTCATCAGGGAAGTCCCTGTTGAGGTTATCAAGAAGATAGAGGTTCCTGTTGAGATCATCCGTGAAGTGCAGGTTCCAGTCGAGGTCATTAAAGAAGTTCCTGTTGACAGAATCGTAGAAAAGGAAGTCATCAAGGAAATACCGGTTGAGAAGATCATAGAAAAAGAAGTCCCTGTTGAAGTGCTAAAGGAAGTTCCGGTCGAAGTTGCAAAAGAAAGCGAGCATGAGTTCCTTGGCTTTAGGGATGTGCTCTCAAAGGAAGTCGAAGACGCTCTCTCGATGGGTTATGATCTTTCTGTTGTCGGAGTCAAGGGACTGACTGCAGATAGCGTAGAAGCTGCATTCGGCGAAGATACGCTCGTCTTTGAAGAGAATGATATCGCATATGCAATCCTTCCATTCTATGGAAAGGCTGATGCAGAGAAAGCGACAGAATCTATTGAAGAGAAAACTATCGCATCCCTCGATGGACGCAGTATAGATATCGATACGCTATTGCAGGAAGCATCGCTCTGATTAATCTTTAAGAGGTATATTAAACACCATACGGTCACGAGTGAGAACCGTATCGGGAAATATCTCAGATGCTTCCTTAAAGAGCAGCTTTAGCTCCCTATCTGAATAACGCGGCGAATAATGCTGTAAGCAGAGTTTTCTGCTATTGCTATCCTTTGCAACTATTGCCGCTTCATATGCCGTCATATGCTTCTTTTCCCGTGCAGTATCCTTGAGAGCTTTCTCAAACATCCCCTCACAGAACAGGATATCAGAATCGTGTACGTAATCTGCAATCTCAGGAAAATAGAGAGAGTCAGTTACATAGCTTATCTTGCGACCATCCCTGCTTTCGCCCATTACCATATCAGGGGTAATGAGAGCACCGCTTGGGAGCGTGACAGTCTCACCTCGTTGAAGCGCTCCCCACAGAAAACCGCGAGGAATGCCTAATGCGGTGGCTTTATCCGGGAAGAACTCGCCCTTCCTTCGCTCTTCTACAAGCGAATAGCCGTAGCAAGGCTTTGTATGGCGAAGCGGAAATGCCTGAATCGTAAAGCCATCTCCTGTATATACGATACCGGTCTCCACAGGAATGAAGCGGATCTCGTAATTGATATACATATCAAGGATTCGCCGCATCGACTCAATATATTCTCTAAGCTTCTCCGGCCCGATGATGTATAGCGGTTCTACTCTATCCACCTGTGAAGAGAGCATGAGCATTCCCGGAAGCCCTGTGACATGATCTGCGTGCATATGGGAAATGAATATTGCAGAGATCTTCTTCCACTTGAGGTTGAGCATCTTCATCGATACCTGCGTCCCTTCTCCTGCATCGAAGAGGAAAAGATCGCCATCGCGTCTGACAAGAACAGATGTAAGAAAACGGCCTGGAAGTGGCATCATACCGCTGGTGCCGAGGGAAAATGCTTCAAGATTCACGCCTTACGATATTATCAGGAGGGAAGAAGATTGGCAACAGATGACCGAGAAAGCGAAAAGAGAATCGAAAGCGATGAAATAACAAGGGAAAATACAAACATCAGGAAAATCTGCATATAAGGAATCGAGAGCGTGAATGAACGCACATAGTATTCGAGGAATGCAGGTTCTACCGTTGCAACAAACTCTAGCATGGCTGGGGAGAAGAGTGAAAGCGTAACTCCGATCAAAGTGCCAACTATGAGCGCAATGCCTTCGTTTATAAGCGTAAGTGTAAGATAGAGCTTTATAACACGTCCTTTTGAAAGCCCTAGCATCAAAAGCTCGGAAATATCCTTTCTATCTCGATAGACATAGTGCTCTGCAACGTCCGATGCAAAATATGCAGCAAGGATGGCAACGAGTGCAAATATGAAATATAGAACCTCAAGAGAGGACTCTACATTAAGATATGCGCCACGGTTCATCGCTTTGAATGAGTGCGCAGGAACACCATTTGCAACAAGCGTGTCCAACACAGAATCTACATCGGATCCAAGGGGGAGGAGTATCTCATAGCCACCTGAACCGGAAACGATAGAGATAGGCGCAAAGATAAGCCTGTTATCAAGCTGAGGATAGACAGAGGAGAATATGCCCTCGACAGTAACAAGCACGGGTCTTGTTCTCTCTTTATCTCTCTCGTAGACAAGAAGCGTGAATCGACTGCCAAGGGAGAGCGAGAACTCGGAAGCAAGGGCAGAGGAGACTATGACAGGATTAAGAGCCTCCTCGCCGGAAGATATTATCTCTAGCTCTTCACTCCTCATTCCATCGAAGTATCCATCCTCAACGCCCTTTACGATAACAGCACGGTTTCCCTTCTCCGCATACATCAGTGCCTCAGATTGATTGGTCATAAAACACTCTGCGTCAGGAGGAAGAAGGCTTTCATCAAATGGAGCATAGGAGTAAATACTTCCCCTGCCGAATATTTCAAGCATTCTATCGATACGGGCAGAGAGTGAGGTTATGAAGATTATCGAAAAGACAAGGATTGCCGTTATTATCGTGATGATCAGAAGCGGATAGAGCGATGAGCGAACATATCTTCGCCCCATTCCTACTCCACACTTCCGCTTAAGATACAAATGGTTAAAAAAGTCCAGCATGGAGCCTTCCATCAGATAGCCGATAAACGCTGTCGGCTTTAGAGGCAAAATCGCTGTTGTGCGTAACAAGCACCATACCGCGGCCTTCTTTTCTGATTGCAGAGAACATCAGCGCTTCTATCTCGCTAGCATTCTTCTCATCCAGGGATCCTGTAGGTTCGTCTGCAAAGATCACCTCAGGCGATGCGACAATCGCACGCGCAATCGCAACACGCTGCCGCTCACCGCCAGAAAGAAGGGCTGGCCGGTAGTTCTTCCTCTCAGATAACCCAACCTCATCAAGTAGCGCTGCGGCCTTTCTGAATGACTCTGCTTTGTTTCGCCTTTGGATCAAAAGCGGCATTGCGACATTCTCAAGCGCAGAGAAGTCTTCAAGAAGGAGCGACTGCTGAAAGACAAACCCCATCGAATAAGAACGAAGCGTCTCAACCTCTTTCTTTGTCAGCATTTCCGTATCCTTCCCTGAATAAAGGATCCGACCGGAATCCTTTGAAGCAAGGAGCGCTGCAACCGATAAAAGCGTGCTCTTTCCCGAACCGCTCTTTCCTACGATTGAGATAATCTCTCCTTCCTTGAGCGTAAGGTCGATACCATCAAGGATCTTCAGTTCAGTGCCATCAGGGGATCTGAACGCTTTTCTGACATTCTCAAGGACAAGAAGCTCACTCACCGTGTATCACCTCGAGAATATCATAGCGCGATTCATGCCTTTCCTCAAAGAAGGCAATGATAACGGCGGCGGTAATAAGAAGAAGCGTTACATAAATAAATGTTTCAACAGGAAATGATAACTTTACGTTATAGAATCCGAAGCTCTGCATGGCAAATTCTGATATGGGTAGGCACAGAGACGAGAGCGCAATGCCGAGAATAAGCGCTAGTACGATTACAAGAATGAATGAGATGAGCAGGGATAGCCATACCAAGGTCTTTGGATAACCAAGCGTCTCCAACCCTGCCCTATCTCTTCGCTTTGCCTCTAAAAAAGTGCGCATCGAAGAGCGTTCAGAGGTAAGGATGACAACGAAAAGCAGGGTAAGGACAATATGCATCAAGACCTTTTCGATCAAGAACGCAGAATATAATCCGCTCTCCGCTTCTTTCCAGGTTGTAACGGAATACCCTTCTTCCCTGAGTTCCTGCACCGCTTTTTCGCTTATGTTTTTTATCGCAGTCTTTACATTCTCCGTATTCTCTTGAAGAGGCAGAAAGAAGTGGTTGCTATCAAATTCATAGCCCATATGACTGCTATAGAGGCCGCTTACAGAATAGGTTTCTTCCATCGGCATCATCACACCGCTTCTTCCACGCGCCATCATCATGATATCAACAGAATTTCTGCTTAAATAACGCGGAACAACAATCGATGAAAGATCTCCTTCAATCTCAATGCCGCCATCATAATCGTCATCGATGTATCTTATAACCACCGCTCTGCCATCTAAAAGCGCATCAACCTCTGCATATTCAAAAACACTGCAAGAAGGAAAACGAGAAGAGAACTCGTCCGCAAAACGTCCATCGACAACAGCGTCAAAGGAACGCACGTCCCTTATTGCAGTAAGGCGCGAGCCTTGAAGATAGTTCATTATAGCAATGACAGTAATGAGTACAGCAACAGATAGCGTTGTCGAGATCATTATACGGACAGCGCGTGATCTATGCCGCCCAGAAGCGGAAAAGCTGAATCGGAGGGCAAGGCGCAGAATCATCTATAGTTCTCCACGCTCTTTACACGGTAGCCATCGCGGTCAAAGAGAATCCTTGCCCTCAGAACGCCATCTGAATAACGTAGCTCTTCAACATCTCCCGTATCGAGATGCCGTCTTACGCTCTCAAGCATCGCACCGTTATAACGCTCTGTTATATAAGGTTTTCCATCACTGTACTCTGTTACAAGCGTTGTTGAGCCACGGCGCTCAAAAGAGAACGTCATGCGCCCTTCATCATCATATCTATACTCTTCCCTGACACCGCTTCCCTCTGTGCTTATGAGAAGCCCTTCAGGAGAGTATGTCCTTATAACAGGGCGGCCATTTGAAAAACCTTCTTCCCTCCAGCTTCCGTCCTCACCAACTTCATAGCCGACAGGCGGCGCCGGAGCATCATCGGAGGAGGCGGTGGAGGTTATCATTCCATTCTCTGCCTCATAGATGTAATAGAGGGGGAGTATACGGCTATCTGCATCTCCGGAAAGTCCTGCTAAGCGGCCGGCAGGGGTATCGAGATAGACAACCCTTCGCTCAATCCCCTCCTCTGAGGAAACGGAGACGGAAGAGAGCCGTTCGCCATCATAAATATATGTATAGACAGTCTCACCCTCTGCTGTCTCGATAGTGGTTCTCACTCTTCTGCCATTTTCAAGGACAGTGGTCTCTGAGTAATCAGGGAATGTAATTGTATAGCCAGACTCGGTATCTACACGCGTTATGACAATCTCTCCATCATGATAGATTGTCGTCTCTCCATTCTCAGTCTCTCCCTCATATCCTACGCCTTCAAGTTCATCCTTAAAGCTCAATATCTGTCCGATTGAGTTGGAATCGAAGACAGCAGCACTAAGGCAGGAAGGGATAAGTATAAGAAGGAGCGCGATTTTCCTCATTTCTCTGCAAGTCCGACTAAGCTATCGAGAAATTCATCCTTATCGAATCGCCTAATATCATCATAGCCCTCGCCAACGCAGACGAAGACAACTGGAAGCGACATCGTGCGTCCAATCTGCACAAGCGCGCCGCCCTTTGCGGCTGAATCATACTTTGTGAGGATTATCCCATCGAGCTTCACAGCTTCATTAAAAAGCGATGCCTGTGAGACGCCATTCTGACCTGTTGTCGCATCGATTACAAGGAACTTCTTATAGTTTTCTTCTTTTACGCCACGGGAATGAATGACTTTATCCATCTTCTTGAGTTCCCGCATAAGATTTTCCTTGTTATGCATTCTTCCTGCCGTATCTGCAAGTATCAATTCATCGCCATGCGCCTCAGCAGAGCTTATTGCATCATAGATGACAGCCCCCGGATCTGATCCCATCTGCTGCTTTACGATACGCATTCCAAGGCGTTCCGCGTGGATATCCAGCTGATCGACAGCCGCTGCACGGAAGGTATCGCCTGCGGCAAGAAGCACCTTATAACCCTCATTTGTAAAGTATTTGGACATCTTTGCAATCGTAGTGGTCTTTCCAACGCCATTTACGCCTAGGATCATATAAACAGAAAGATCACCTTTCCTCGGACTCTCATAATACCCTTCGATATACTCTGAAAGGATATCCTTCATCCGTTTCTGCAAATCCGAAGCATCGGTAAGATTTTCCTTTTTCGCAATCTCCCTGAGCTTCCCGGAAATCTCATCGGTAAGCCTTGCACCGAGATCTCCTTCTATGAGCGTATCTTCAAGTTCCTCAAAGAACTCTTCATCTATCTTTCTACCTCCGAAGAGGTTTTTGATTTTTTCACTAAATTTCTTGAAGAACATAAATCCTCCTAAAATCCCAGCCGAGCTATCTGGAAATAATCGAACATCGCATCGAAAAGCTCAACCAATTGTACAAAGCTGACACCGGTAAAGACAACCGCAACCGGCGCAAGATCGACGTCTGTATAGATGTTTGCGAGGCTATCTGAGGCAACGAATGCGCCGAATGATATGATTGTCATTACCAAGCTATCGTAGAAACGCCGCTTTGCACGGCTCACGAGGTCAGTATCGCCCATCCATTCAGGCTTCAGGACGATCGAGATCGTATCATCGATAACCGTGGATTGAAGCGAATATGGAGCAAAGCCCTCCCTCTGTGCCGCTATCGAGAATGGCACAGTACCCTCTTCAACGATGTGCCCTTCAATCCTTTCCCCCTGATAATAGATTGTAGAATCGAATGGCAGCGATGATATAAACGCGGGGCCGGAGAAGAGCGGGATGAAGCGTGGGGAGAGAACGGTTCCAACATCAGCATAGACTGTTTCGCGTACTGTTTCAAAACGTGGGGATGTATAGACAATCTCGTGCTCACCTTTCTCCAACGCTAGCACTGAGCGGAGAAGCGAGACAGGCTCTCCATCGATCGATATCGATACGATATTCGGGACGGAAACGCTGACAATGACCGTATCCTCGCTCTTTAAATACGGCATCAGTGCTTTGAGGATATTCATAAACTCGTCATCCTCGGTAGAGGTAAGATATAACGAATTGTAGATATCATCACCATTCACCCAGAGCGATAGATCGGTAAGAGACCCCTCTTCGAATGTATCTGCAACAATCAGAAGATCAAGGTCATTTGCAAGCATGATATAGGAATATGCCTCCGCATCACCCTGTTCCAGAAAAGATCTCTCTACATCGGTGATGGAGGCAGAGACAACCTCGAGTATAAGGGTGTCATCAACTTCTTCTTCCACCTCTACCTCTTCCTCTTCCATCTCTTCAAGGGAAGTAAAGTCCTCTGCTCTTATATATCCATCTACCTTCTGCGCACGCTCTCGTTCAACCTTTCTTTCCGACTTTTCCCTATAGGATGCAATGGCGCTTTCAGACGTTACATCCCCAGAGAGTACCGAAAGCACATCGAGAATGAGATTCATACAGCCCGTATCGTCAGAAAAGACAGCAGTCCTGTAGGATGCGGCTCCTACAGGGAGTGCGAGAAATAAAAACAGGATTAGGCTAAGCTTCCTTAGCAAAGTGAAGATAGCTTTCGATAAATTCATTTATCTCACCATCCATAACTGCGGTGATATTGCCAGTCTGACATCCAGTACGATGATCCTTTACAAGTGTATAAGGCTGGAAGACATAGCTTCTTATCTGATTGCCCCAGGAGATATCCTTCTTGGCAATCGCATCCTTCTGATGTTCTTCCTCCCTCTTCTTCTGATAATACTCATACAACCTAGAACGAAGCATCTTGAACGCCACATCCTTATTCATGAACTGGCTTCTCTCGTTCTGGCACTGTACGACAATACCTGTTGCATAGTGCGTGATACGCACGGCACTATCTGTCTTATTGACGTGCTGGCCTCCAGCCCCTCCTGCACGGTAGGTATCGAGCCTATAATCCTCCGGCTTAATCTCTATCTCGATATCATCATCGAGTTCCGGCGTCGCATAGACAGAGGCAAATGACGTATGCCTTCTCTTTGCCGCATCGAATGGCGAAATACGCACAAGACGATGAATCCCGGCCTCTCCCTTGAGATAACCAAAGGCATAATCGCCGGCAATCTTCATCGATACGCTCTTTATGCCGCCTTCATCTTCCTGTAGATCAAGCACTTCACATTTAAAGCCTTGACGCTCTGCCCAGCGCGTATACATTCTCGTAAGCATCTGCGTCCAGTCCGACGCTTCGTTTCCGCCAGCGCCTGAATGGATTGAAAGATAGACATTATTCCGGTCATTCTTTCCATCAAGAAGCGTTTTCAGACGTAGTGGTCTGAACTTTTCATCAAGAGCATCAATCTGACCTTCAAGCTCGGCTTTAAGGCTCTCGTCATCCTCAGAGGAATACAGTTCAAGAAGCTCTTCAAGCTCCTCTATCTCCCCAATCAGCTCCTTCCACGGATAGTAGCTATCCTTGAGCGCATTAAGAGATGAGAAGACTTTTTCTGCATTCTCCGGATTGTTCCAGAAATCAGGCGCAGCAGTCTTTTCCTCAAGCGCCTTTATCTTATCTTCCGTCCCGGCCTGTTCAAAGACGCCTCCATACAGTGTAGGCTTCTTCCTTTATATCCTCAAACTTTGATCTGTTTTCAATAAACATGCATAACTCCTTTCCGCACTGCGGTCACTGCGTCTCTTTGATTTCAAGCTTTCTGCTATCACTTGCTCTTGCAACAAGCTTCACCACCGCTGACTCACCCTTCTCGAGAGATATCGGGAAGGAGATAAGAAGCCTAGTATAAAGCTCGAAAGTCTCAACGCCTAAAGATGTATTCTGGCTCTGCCGTATCCGCTCTTCATTCAAGGAAAATCCCTCTGTCGAAGAGAAAGAGAGCAAAAACCCTGTCGAAAGGTCAGTATAGCGGACGGTCTTCACATCATCAAGCGATCCGAACATCAGACGTTGTCTCTGTTCAAGCGAAGATAACGTCATCTCCGATGATGCAAGATAGACAGGTATCGTGTACGAGCCTACGATATCACGCTCTGCTGTAATCACGCTTTCAAGCACCAGCGTCTGAGAACGGAGACGGAAATGCTTTATAAGGGAGAATTCACCATTCTCCTGCGTCATGAACTGGTACTCCCCTCCTGTCTTTGAGAGCACCTCCGCATCGAATATCCTCTCTGAAAGATCGTATATCTTCTCTCCATAGCTTAGGATGTCAGAGAAGGACTTCAAGAGCGAAACATATGGAAAGTCCTTATCAAAAGGAACACGTGTATCGAAAATGTTAAGCGCAAGTGGTTTGTAGCAGAGTTCTGTTATTGCACCGCCCTTAGGTGAGATCACCGCTGTATATGTCTTGTTTCTAGCAATATAGTCGGAAATGCCTATTTCCTCAAAATCATGCTCACGCATCAGCGCCGTCGGATCCGTATCATATACATTGCGTTCCGCCTCTATAATTGCTTTCCAGAATGCTTTGCGTTCTGAGTAGCGAAGCGGCGTACACTCTGCATCATGAATAAAGAGCGGCCCCATCGATATATTAAAGAGTTCTGTCTCCGCTTCCTTCTTTACCGCCTTATCCTTCTTGTATGAAGAGAGAAAATCAACGAGAGACAGGTATCTATTGAGCATATAACGGAAATTTTCATTGCGTACGAAAAGATCATTGAATGACTTTAAGCCACGCGCCCAGGCATCGCGGCCATACCACCCCGAATCCAGATACCCAGGACGCTTTGCATAGAGGGAGGATATAGGGATTGTTGCATCCGGATGCTTTTCAAAGAGGCTGATCAAAAGCTCCGAAAGCCGTTCATCGCTTCCGTCTCTTGCTGCGCCCTCCAATAACTGATCAATGTTCAGAAATAAAAAACAGTCATCCTCTGTACAGTCTACAATATCATGTAAACCAACATATAGATTATCAAAGGTAATAAGACCTTGAGCAAAACTAGATACAAGGGAAGCGGCTTCGTCAGAGGGAACGTTGATGCGAACACGCCGCCCAAGTTCGTTCATTATGAACGACTCGCTCTCGACCGTCTCCCTCACTGTCGCCTTGTATGCAGATATAACCACAGAAGCGAGACCTAGGTTTTTAAGTGTTTGGATGAAATTCGGCGACCAGATCTGACCATAGAAGAAGCATGAGGAAGCCTTCACGCCATAAACACGGCGTATCAAGGTAGTCATCTTCTCTATCTGGAGGCTCCTGTCCTTAACAGGATTGAGAGAGAGGATCGCTTGGCTGTATGAGCCTGTAATAAGTTCAAGATCACCACGCTTCGAGAGTGAGGCGATCAGCATATTAACCTCTGGGGAGAGTGATGAATCTATATGCTTTATCATAGCGGAGCTTTGATAGAGAGACATCTTCTTCCCAGGGTTGTTGTAGAGATAAGAGAAGACAGGCCGGTATATGAGCGACAGTGCCCGTTTGAATCCGGGCACCGGTGTAGATTGCGACATCTCAGTGTATATACCGAGCGCTAGCCTCAATTATCAACTCCTATCAATTATGCACTTCTGAGGACAGATAGCAGCAGCCGCTGCAGCATTGTCCTGCGGTGCTGAATAATCATTTACAGAGAGGAAGGAATCAACGGTAAACGGAGAACCTTCAACCTTAAGTTGACATATCTTACAGCCTATACATCCGACCTGACAAGTCTTACGGACCTTGCCGCCAGATTCATGGTTGTTGCAAGCGCATACATATTTAGCTGAGTACGGAATAAGCTTTATCACGTGGTTCGGACAGACCGAGACGCACTTTCCGCATGCGATGCATTTCTCCTTCTCTACCGCTATATTCCCCTTCGCATCCTTAAAGATTGCGCCTACTGGACACACAGAGATACAGGAGCCAAGATGGAGACAACCTTCCTTGCAGCCAGATGGGCCGCCTTGAAGGAGAGAGGCAGCATTGCAGTCAGGCATCCCTACATACTGGTAATCGGTCTTCGTAAGCTCTGCATTTCCACGGCAGAATACGAACGCTACCTGCTTTTCCATGGTTCCGACTTCAATGCCCAGAATCTCGCCCATCTTCTTCATAAGCGCATCACCGCCGGGCGAGCAGAGTCCGGGCTCTGCTTCTCCATTGTACACAGCCTCAGCATAGGCCTGGCAACCTGCAAAACCGCAGCCACCACAGTTTGCACCAGGCATAGCTTCCTCAAGTGCAACAAGTTTCTCGGATTTCTCAACTGCAAACTTCTTATCTGCAATAGCAAGTCCAAGGCCAAGTACGAGGCCAAGGATGCCTACGATTAAAAATGCAATAATTACAGACATCTTTCCCTCCTCATACAAGTCCCAGATTAGCAAGCAGGCTATTGTCGAACATCATGAACGCAAGAGCCATCAAGCCAGCAGATATAAATGCAATCGGTACGCCATTGAAGACCTTTCTTACAGGCGTCATCTCAAGCTTTTCGCGGATATTGCTCATCAGGATGATTGCCATCGTGAATCCAAGACCGGCCGCCAGTCCCGCAGTAAAGCTTTCAAGGAGGTTATAGCTATTATCTATGTTGATGATAGCAATACCTAAGACAGCGCAGTTTGTGGTAATGAGCGGAAGATAGATACCAAGTGCCTTATACAGTCCGGGACTCATCTTCCTTATAACCATCTCAACAAGCTGAACGAGCGATGCGATGACAAGGATGAACGCAATTGTGCGAAGATACTCGAGAGAGAACGGCAAGAGCAGGAACTCATACACAGCCCAGCAGACAACCGAAGCAATCGCCGTCACGAATGTTACTGCAACCCCCATTCCGATTGCACTCTCGCTATTCTTGGATACACCGATAAACGGGCAGAGTCCCAAGAACTGAACGAGGATGAAGTTCTGGATGAAGATATATGTAATAAGAATCCCAATATAACTCATGCCTTTTCTCCTTTGCCTCTTTCAGATTTCCACTGGAAGAATGCCTTGAGGTATCCCATCAATAAAAGTGCGCCTGCTGCAAGCGTAATAACGCGAACAGGGGACTCGGAGAGACCTGGGATTGTAATGACACCGCTGAATGATCCCACTGCGAAGAGTGTGATAGTTCCAGCGCCGAATACTTCTCTTATCAAAGCGATAAGGGAAAGCGAAAGCGTAAATCCGATACCCATTCCAATGCCATCGAGCGCGCTATCGAGAACACCGTTCTTTCCTGCAAATGCCTCAGCGCGGCCAAGGATAATACAGTTAACAACGATGAGCGGAAGATATACGCCCAGTGCACTGTAGATTGCTGGGATATATGCATGCAATACCATCTCTACAATCGTTACGAACGATGCGATTATAACGATGTAGCACGGAATGCGGACTGATTCAGGAATGATCTTCCTACAGAGCGAGATGAATATATTCGAGCATGTCAGGACGAAGATAACACTCAATCCCATTCCAATAGCATTAGAAACCTGGGTTGAAACACCTAGCGTCGGACACATGCCGAGCATGATTATAAATGTAGGGTTTTCCTTGAAGATACCCTTTGTAAGTTCCTTCATATGGCTCATACATCACCTCCAAGCCCCTTCACATACTCAGAGCCTTTAATGAGGGCTGACGACACTCCTGAGAATGTCACTGTCGCTCCGGCTACGGCCTCTGCCTCTGCCTCCGTCAGATCGCCGCTGTCCAGCGGAAGTGCCTCTGTACCGCCCTTCCCCCTGAACATATCCATGTACCAGCTCTCCTCCGCGACCTTCCCGAACCCAGGCGTCTCAGAGTTGCGCAGTAGACGCGCGTCAAGCACTGTCCCGTCCTTACCATACGCCGCCATCACGACCATAGGCCCGCCGAAGCCATTGGCTTCCAGCTCCAGAACATACCCGACTTCTTCGCCTCCGGACAGAAGCGGCACCACATACGACACAGCGCCTTCGCCCTCTCTCGCTTCCCCGGCCTCATAGCCTGCCGCCATCTCAGCCACGGCCTCCATGTCCGGCCCA